>JAKSOR010000015.1 GCA_024405515.1 Clostridia bacterium | reverse complement strand
CATTTTAGCAGATTATTCTTTGTTAGAATCGTACTTGCTTCTGATTTCGTCGATGGATTCTGTTGAAATCTTCTCGCCTTCATCTTCAGCTTTTTCTTTCTTAGGCTGTTTTGCCTTAATCTTCTTAACTACCCATACAACAACTACTACGATAATTAAGAGACCGAGAACGATTGTAGGTACCATCCAGTATAAGTACTCTGTGTTGAACTTAGGCTTCTGTGTTTCGCCCGGATCATCATTGTCATCGTCGGCTGTACCTTTTTCTTCAACCTCAACAGTACGTTTGAGAAGTACGTTGCTTTCTGTCTGTGAATCGTAAACGGATTCATCAATTTCTTCGATTGCGATATTATCAAAGAATGCATAACCTGAGGTGAGGGAAGGAATATCAGTTCCTTCTTCCTGGTCGTAATATTTACCAAGAGCGAGCTTTAATACAACGTTTGAAACAGAATCTTCAAGAGTCTTTACATAGAATGAATATTCAGTCCATTCATCAGCTTTGATTGCTTTGAAGATAAATGGTTTTGTTGCATCATTTGCATCACCGAGATTAAGTTCGATATATGCACCAGCCTCATCTGAATCGTTTAATTTGGCTGTTCTTACGAAGACTGAAATCTTGTAGCATTTTTCAGAACTGAGAGTTAAAGCTGTTCTTGAGTAGATATAAGCACTCTTTTCGATGTTATTGATTACAAGCATCTGCTTTCCGCTCTTTGTGCCGATTGCACTGAGTTCTGCATATGACATTAATGCTGCCGCTCTGTCTGCTTCATACTTGTCTTTCTTGATGAGTTCAGTGATTTCACCATCTGAAAGACCGATATATTTTTCATCTCCGCTTGCTTTTGCTGCCTGTAATTCCTCATCGGTTGCAGTGTATTTTGCGAGGTCGAATGACTTTCCTAAAATGGATACATATCCATCTGTTGTTTCAAGATAGTTGTCATCAACATAGATGACGCCGCTCTTTGTATTTGATGATGTCTGATCTGTATCAACAGCACCTGACCAGTTATTAGGTGAGGTAAGGGTGGATCTTGCTGAAATTGAAGATGCAAGTGAATCAAATCCGTCTACTGTGAAGGAAATGCTCTTTTCTGTATCTGCGAGAGTTTCAGGGATATCATCCTTGCTGATTGAATTGAGAGTTACATTATCAAATAACACAGTGCCCTTTGATGCAACTTTCGTTACATACTTGTCATCAGTTCCGAGCCAGAGATTGAGTTTCGGTGATACACTTGACTGACCTACTGTGATGAAATATGTATATGTGACCCAGTCTGTGTCTGCTGTGTTGTCAATCTGGAAATAGTTATCAGAATCCGTACCGCTTGAATCACCTGTAAGGAATACTGATGCTGTTGTTGTTCCGAAAGTCTTCACATCGACTGTGAGTTTGTAAATTGTGTTTGCAGAAAGTGAGAATGTGTCAGATGCATATCCGACTGCGAAACCATCTGCGCTTCCTTTATCGGAAATAGCAAGGATATACGGACCTGCAATCTTTGCTAAGTTCTCTGATTTGAGATAATCAGCAGAAGCCTTGTCACCATAAATTGTGCTGAAGTCAATTGAAGGGAGAAGTGCTGTTGTCTGTGCTGAACCGACAAAGTAAAGTCCTTCATATCCTGCATATGCAGGGTTTGTGTCAGGGGCAAGTGCAATGACACCGGCTACAAGTTCTGCGCCCTTCTTTGTATCGTCTGAGAATGTCCAGTGTTCCGGATCCCCGGCAACTTCCTGTTCGCTGAGTGATTTGTTTCCGTCAATGTCATCTGCATCTTTGTCATATTCATCAAATGAACCATTTGAGAATGAATATGTGAATGATTCTGATAAATCGGAAATCTTTGTGTATGTTCCTGATGTGGCACCGCTGAATGCTGAGAAATTAATCTTTGCAAGATTAAGGTTTGCAAAGTATGCAGCACCTGTTGTAAGTGTGTCTGCTGACCATCTTGTTCCGGAACCGAGAGAGAATACGAGATGCATTGTGACATCTTCTTTATCGTTTCCGCAGAGATAGAATGTTACTTCGCACCAGTCATTTGTTGTTTCATCAAATTTACTTGTATTTACGTTTGTTACTGAAAGAACACTCTGGTATTTATCTCCGTCAGTTTTCTTTAAAAGACTGATGCTTGCGCCTGATGATTTTTTGACATCAACTGTCTTTACCCATGCTGATAAGCGGTAAGTTGTGTTTTTCTCAATTACGAAATCGAGAGATTCAACCTGATAGAATGAATCCTTGGATGCGCCTATAACGAATGCTTTTGTATTTGCCATTGCATAAGGCATTGCAGGATATGCAGATACTGCATCACCGCTGAAGCTTGAAGTGAATGTTCCTTCTGATTCAAGATCCACAATACCTTCAGTGATAAGTCCGCTGATAATAGGCGCTTTTGCATCTTCGAAATCGTATGTGCACGCCCATCCTTCAGGAATTCCTAAAGCCGTTACTGTGTTTCCGGTTGTTGTAGGGGATGTGACTGTTGTACCTTCAAGTGTATTGACTGCTGCAAATTCATTTGTTGTTGAAAGCTCAACTTTGATGCCTGTCTTTGTTAAATCTGAAGATGCATCGAATTTCATTTCGGCACCTGCAGGAATAACTGCTACATCTACAGGTTCCTCAGGACTTTCTTCTAATCTGACGTCATCAAAGAATGCCCATCCGTTTGAGAATGTTCCGTTTGCATCATATGTTGTATCGGTGGATTCTGCTGAAGATGAGTATTTTGTGTATTCAATTTTGTTGTTTGAGTTTGCACCGTCTGTTCCGAGCCAGAGTGTAAGGGTGTATGAATAGTTATAGTACTGATTGCCTGTGATATAGAAGCTGTATGTCTTCCATTCGCCTGTTGTTGCACCAGTGACATTTTCAGCCTTAATCTTGCTCTTTGCTTCGGCATCTGTATCAATTTCAGCATTTCCGATATATACGCTTGAAGATTTGTTTGCGGAAATTCCGGAAATTACAATGTCTTTTGTATCGTTACCGCTTAAGATAAGGGATACACCGGCACCGAAAATGTTATATGTATAAACATTTACTGAAATCTTGTATGTCTTATTCTTTTCGATTGTTATCGGTTTTGAGGACTTGAGTCCCTGTGCAGTCATGAGCTGCTGTGAAAGCATGTATATGTTTGTTCCGAGAGTGTTATCAGGTAATTTTCTTATTCCGTCTTCGCCCTTGATTGCTTCAAGGTTCTTTGCAAACACATATGCCTCAGATGCCTTTTCGAGGTCACTCTTAAGGTAGTATGTGCTGGAATAACTGTCATAATTGTCATCGAATTTGGAAACGTCGATGATTGCGTTATATCCTTTGGATGTCGGTGCAGGATCATCTTTTGCAGAGTTACCTGTAACAACAGACCAGTTAGAAGGAGCAGATGTTGTTCCGAGGGAAGTTGTACCGAAATCAAAGTTTCCGTTAACGAGTTTTAATGTGTTTGTGCGTGTTTCAGAGCCGTAAACCTCGTTTGCTTTTGCTTCATCGTAAGCAGACTTTTCACACTTTTCAAGTGTGATATTGTCAAATACTGCATAACCTGTTGTGAGGCCATATGAGTATGCGCTTGTGTATTTTCCGAGGGAAAGGTTTACTGTAAGGGAAGTTGCTGACACAGGATTTGATTCAAAATACACTGTGTATGTCTTCCATTCGCCGTTTGTGTTGATTTTGTCAAATTCGGCATATGTGTTTGAAGAAATATAAATTCTTGCACCCGGTTCAACCTGTGCTTTTCCTTCATCGCCTTTGATGTCTTTTGTGAGAACATCCACGGAGAATTTGTAGTATGAAGCTTTTTCGAGACTGAAAGAGGATGATGTGTATCCGTATGCTGTTGGACCGTGAGTTGTGTCTTCACCGTCTTTGCTTTCCGGCATATAGATTAAGAGTGCATTCTTGATTTCATCTTCTGTTCCGAATCTTCCGCCTGCTGTAAGTGCATTGTAGAGTGTATCATCTTCGTCTTTCCAGGTTGCTTTGTTTGCATCGTATACTGATTTTTCAAGATTGATTACACCTGCTGTTACTGCATCCGGATAGCTTCCTGATGAGTAAAGTTTGGCGCCTGTCCAGTCTGTTGCACTGGATGGATACTCTTTAGTTGAGGAAACAACTTTGAAGTCACTGTTGGAAATAACGAGTCCTTCTGTTGCTTCGATCTTAGTTGTCTCTGTCTCTTGTTCCGCAGGCTCCTCGGCACTGTTACATGCAACGAGCATACATGAGGTGAGGACAAGAACCATCACCATGAAGAGAACTAAAACCAATGATTTTTTTCTGTTCATATTTTACCTAATTTATTCTCTCGGCTTTCGCCTTTTTTATTTTTAATGTTTCGGGCATGTGCCCACGTATAAAATATACTAGGTTATTCTATAATAAATAACGATTTTTGGCAATTACTTTGGGTTAATAATTTTTATTTTTAATGATTTTCAAGCCGTAAAAACAAAGCCTTAAAATAAGGTCTGTTAAACGTTTAGATTATCGGAAAACAGCCGCTTTTCAGCTTTGTTGCCACGCATAAAAACCGGCATTCTAAACGTGCGGATTCTTTCAAAATCTCCGGTAAAATAATGAAAAATTCCGTTAATATGGGTATTTACATTGACTTATACTTATAGTATAATTTGATAAGTTATTAGTAATTTAATTTTTTATAAGGAGAAACAATATGTTAAAGACTTTTCGCCATGGTATTCATCCACCAGCGAACAAAATCACAAAAGACATACCTTTGAAAGATTTTGAAATATCTGAAATGCTCTACATTTCTCTATCTCAGCATATTGGAGCACCAGCAAAGTGTCTCGTTAATGTGGGCGACCATGTTGATGAGGGACAGATGATCGGTGAGGCAGGCGGTTTCGTATCCGCCCCGGTTTTTGCTTCTGTTTCCGGTACAGTAAAGGGTATAGTCAAGTTACCAACAGCAATTGGCGGTGAGGCTGACCACATTCAGATTGAAAATGATGGTCTTTATACGAAAGCTTTACTCGAACCGTTGACACAGCCGACGAAAGAAGATGTGTTAAAGCGTGTTAAGGATGCCGGTATCGTAGGTATGGGCGGAGCAACATTCCCGACTCATGTAAAACTTTCCCCGAAAGATCCTATTGATACTCTTATCATTAACGCAGCAGAATGTGAGCCGTATATCACATGTGACTACAGACTTTTGATGGAATATCCTGACAAAGTTCTTGCAGGTATCAAGTATTTAATGCTTGCATTGGATGTCAAAGATGCATATATCGGTATCGAAAACAACAAGAAAGATGCCATCGAACTTCTTTTATCAAAAGCTCCTTCAGACATTCATGTTGTTGCCCTTAAGACGAAATATCCTCAGGGCGCCGAAAAACAGCTCATTTATGCTATCACAAAGAGAGTGGTTCCGGTCGGTGCACTTCCTGCAGCAGTCGGATGCGTTGTAAACAACACTCATACAGCTTTCTCAGTTGCATGTGCAGTTGAGGATGGCGAAACACTTTATAAGAGAGCCATGACAGTTTCCGGCAAGGGTGTCGAAAACAAAGGCAACTATTTTGTAAGAACAGGAACAACATATCAGTTTATCTATGATAAATGTAAAGGCAATGTTGATGAGGACGTCACAAGAAAGGTTATTTCCGGCGGTCCTATGATGGGATTCGCACAGTCTTCATTAAAACCTGCAACAACAAAAGGTTCCTCATCACTTCTTTTCCTTTCTGAAGATGAATTCGGTACAAACGAACCTACACAGTGCATTAACTGCGGAAGATGTATCAAAAACTGCCCGATGCAGTTACGTCCGAGAGATATTGAACACTGTGCAGAAAAGAAAGACTTTGAGGGAACATTCAAAAACGGCGTAATGAACTGCATTGAATGCGGTGTATGTTCATATTCATGTCCTGCAAGACGTCCTCTTGTTCAGGCAATGAAACTTTCAAAGAAAGAAATTAAGGTAAGGGGGATTAAGTAAGCATGAGTAACTACATTGTATCCACCTCTCCGCACTTCCAGTCTACATCATCCACAAAGACCATAATGCTCGATGTGATTATTGCACTTATTCCTGCAACAATTGCCATGATCGTTCTTTATGGTATTTATCCTTTGTTCCTGATGGTTCTCTGTGTGGGATCTGCAGTTTTCGGTGAATGGATTTATAACGTTATCACCAAAAAGCCACAGAGCGTCGGAGATTTATCAGCCGTTGTAACAGGTATGATTTTAGCTCTTAACCTGCCACCGGTTGTTCCGTTTTATGTACCAATCGTAGGCGGACTCTTCTCAATTATTATTGTCAAGATGCTCTTCGGCGGTATTGGTAAGAACTTCGCAAACCCTGCAATTACAGGAAGAATCTTCCTTATGCTCTGCTGGACAGGTATTATGACAACATTCGTAGTACCTAATGGCTTTGTAGAAGGAACAAAATCTTTCTTCCAGCATGCAGTTAATATCAATCTCGGAGCAGTAGACGGACTCACATCCGCAACACCGCTTGCATCTGTTAAGGCATCAGTTGAATCCGGAGCAGCACCTCTCGCAGGATATGCAATGGTAAGCGGCTGGTCTACAGGAAATGCATATCTCGATATGTTCCTCGGAATTATCGGCGGTTCTGCAGGTGAAATCTGCTCACTCGCAATTCTTGTCGGCGGACTCTATCTTGTTGTAAGAAAAGTCATTGACTGGAAGATTCCTGCAATTTATATCGCATCAACAGTTATTTTCACAGCATTATTCTTCTGCAAGAGCGAATACTGTGGTGAATATGTTTACACATATCTCTTCGGCGGCGGTCTCTTATTCGGTGCATTCTTTATGGCAACCGATTATGCAACTTCACCAAAGAGCACAATTGCAGTCGTTATCTATGCTCTGCTTTTAGGACTCTTAACAGTAGTCTTCAGAAAGTACAGCACAATGAATGAAGGTGTGTCATTTGCAATTCTTCTTATGAACATTGCAACACCGTTACTTGAAAAAATTGCTCCGAAGGCTTTCGGAACACCGAAGAAAACATTCAAGAAAATCTTCGCAAAGAAAGCAAAACCAGAAGCAGAAGGAGGAAAAAATGGCTGATTCAGTTGAAACAAAAGTTGAAGAAGTAACTCCTCAGGCAGAGGTTCAGGAAACAAAACCTGCAAAAAAGAAAGACAATAAAGGTATCATGGATATCGTTAAATGTGCTTTAGTGCTTGTAGTTATTGCTCTTGTTGCCGGTGCAGTTCTCGGTGCAGTGAATATGGTGACATACGTAGACCCGGACGGCGTAATCAAGGATCAGGTTGCAGGAGTCTATGGTGTAACCGCAGACAGCGTTGAGAAACTCAGTGAAGACGCAATCGTTAACAAAGACGGTTTACAGAGCTTAGTAAAAGCCATTTACAAGACAGATGAAGGATACTGCTTCTATTCAGCAGGTGCCCATTCAAAGGGCGGAACAATCGAACTTCTTGTTTATATCGACAAGGACGGAATAATCAAAGACGTCACATGTTATTCAGAAAGCGAAACAGCCGGATATTACAAGAAAGTTGAAAAAGCAAACAAAGACAAATATATCGGTCTTAACGTGAAAGACTCAGTTCCTGCAATGAAGGGATCAAAGAGTGATTTTGCTGATGGTACTGAATTTATTGATGCAGTATCCCAGGCAACATACACATCTTCCGGTTACCACAATGCAGTAGCTGCAGCAGCATATGCTTATCAGCATATCAACTAAGGAGGTGCCAAATGAGTAATAGTAAAAATAATGTTTGGCAGCAGAAAGGCAAGATAATATCCAACGGCCTTTTGACATCAAACCCGACCTTCAGATTAGTACTTGGTATGTGCCCGACACTGGCTGTTACAACAAGTGCTTTCTCAGGACTCGGTATGGGACTTGCAGCAACAGTGGTACTTGTCTGTTCTAACGCACTCGTTTCCTTATTAAGAAAAGTTATTCCGGATAAAGTAAGAATCCCGGCATTCGTTCTTATTATCGCAACGTTCGTATCACTCCTTCAGATGCTTCTGCAGAAATTCATTCCGACACTTTATTCAATGCTCGGAGTATATCTGCCGCTCATCGTTGTTAACTGTATAATTCTTGCACGTGCTGAGGCATTTGCATCAGTAAACAAAGTTTCTGACAGTATTCTTGACGGTCTCGGAATGGGACTCGGATTCACACTTGCTCTGACACTTCTCGGATTTATCCGTGAATTCATCGGTTCAGGTACAATCTTCATGGGCTCCATCGGTGCAACCGAATTCGGTCTCACTCTCGGAAAACTTCCTGAATATTCAATGTCACTCTTTGTTCTTCCTGCAGGCGGATTCTTAACTCTCGGCCTTGTTATGGCAGCATTCAATGCAATTTATTCAGCTGCTGAAAAGAAGAAGAAAGAAAAGATGGAAGCAATTGCTGCCCAGATTGAGGAAGCAAAGAAAGAAGCAGAAGATTTTGCAAAACTTGATGCAGAACTTGCTGCAGCAAATGAAGCTCAGGTTAATACTGAGGAAAACAAAGCAGAAAATGAGGAGGTGGCAAAATGATTACATCAGCAACTTGGTTAGCGGTTACAGTCGGTGCCATTCTGGTAAACAACTATGTTCTTTGCCAGTTCCTTGGTATCTGTCCGTTCCTCGGTGTATCAAAAAAGGTTGACACAGCTCTTGGTATGGGTCTTGCCGTTACATTCGTAATGGGTATTGCATCCGTATTCACATGGCTCGTTCAGAAATTATTAGTAGCACTCGGTATTGAATATCTGCAGACAATTGCATTTATTCTTGTTATCGCAGCACTCGTTCAGTTAATTGAAATGACATTAAAGAAATTTATGCCGTCACTTTATAGTGCACTCGGTGTATATCTCCCGCTCATTACAACAAACTGCGCAGTTCTCGGTGTAGCAATCTTAAATATCCAGTCATTCGGTGTTGTCGGCGGATTAAGCTTACTCGCATCTTTCTTAAATGCAGTATTCAGCGGTCTCGGATTCTTACTTGCAATCCTTCTCCTTGCCGGTATCCGTGAAAGAATGGATGTCGATGCTGTTCCAAAGCCGTTTAAGGGATTCCCGATCACGCTTATCACAGCAAGTATTATGTCAATGGCATTTGTAGCATTCGGAGGACTTTTAGGATGATTGAATTAGGTATTTTATGTGCTGAATCTATAGCACCGATAACAATTTTATGGTCAGTTCTCGTGCTCTTTGCACTTGCACTTATATTCGGTCTTCTCCTCGCATTTGTCGGCAAAAAATTTGCTGTCGAGGAAGATGAAAGAATCGGTCAGGTAAGAAGCAAGCTCTCCGGCGCAAACTGCGGCGGATGCGGATATGCAGGATGTGATGCTTTTGCCAAGGCAATTGTTGAGGGAAAAGCAGATATCAATAACTGTTCTGCAACATCAAAAGAGAACAAAGACGCAATCGGCGAGATAATGGGTGTTTCCGTTTCAGCCGAAGAAACAAAGATTGTCGTATGCTGCCACGGCGGTACAAACGCTAAAGACAAATACGAATATATGGGATACGGCGACTGCAGGTCCATGGAACTTCTTGCAGGCGGCAGAAAAGAGTGTAAGTGGGGATGTCTCGGCATGGGTTCATGCGTTGACGCCTGCCCGCAGCACGCTATCGAAGTAGGTCCGGAAGGCTTTACAGTTATTGATTATGATAAATGTATAGCCTGCGGAAAATGTATTTCAGTCTGCCCGAAGGCAGTTGTAAAGCGTATTCCGAAGAAAGCTAAAGTATTCTGCGCATGCTCTAACTGTTTAAGAGGTGCAAAGGATGTAAAGGAAAAATGTTCAGTAGGTTGCTTAGGATGCGGCCTCTGTGCAAAAGTCTGCCCGAACGGCGCTATAACAATGGAGAACAACCTTCCTAAATTTGATTATGACAAATGTATAGGATGCGGCCTCTGTGCTGATAAGTGCCCGGCAAAGACAATTAAAAAACTTGAAGACTGATTTTATCTAGGAGAAACAAAATGGAAAAAATAGCGGTAATTGACATCGGTTCGAACTCTGCAAGACTTGTACTGGCTAACATCCTCGAGGGTGGCTATTTCGTCGTATTTGATGAACTTAAGGAAAATGTCCGACTTGGTCAGGATATGGACTGGGACGGGTATATCAAGCCCCAGAGGATAGCTCAGACTATCAAAACACTTACAATGTTCAGAAGACTCTGTGATGCCAACCACGTAGACAAAATTTTCGCCTATGCAACTGCTGCTGTCAGAAAAGCCAAAAACCAGAAGAGTTTTCTTGATGAGGTTGCCATGACCTGCGGAATTAAGATTAAGGTCTTATCCATAGAAGAACAGGCAATGCTCATCTATCAGGGTGTAATCAATTCCATGGATATCCCTAAGGGACTTATCATGGAAATGGGTGGCGGTTCTACTAACTTAATTTATTATAACCGTAAAAATATAATCCATTATGAAGCTCTTCAGTTCGGCAGTGTAACTCTTACTGATCTTTTCAAAAATTCAAGCGATGATCCGCTCGAAAGAACTGCAAAGATCGAAGAATTTATTTCAGAACAGCTTGAAAAAGTTTCATGGTTCTCACAGATTGATCCTGATACACAGTTTATCGGTGTAGGCGGAGCATTCAGAAACCTCGGAAGAATTTCAAGGATGATAAGAAAATATCCTGTCAACATGGCTCATAACTATGAACTTTCAATGAGTGAATTTGATAATATCTATTCAAATATCAGAAAACTTGACCTCGACAGCACAATGAGAATCAAGGGATTATCATCAGGCAGAGCCGATATCTTCCCGAGCTCACTTGCTGCAATGAAGGCAGTTCTTACAAAGTTCCCTGTTGAGACTATTACAGTTTCAGGATGCGGTTTAAGAGAAGGTGCAATGTTCAGATATGCAGTTCCGGGAATCAATGAAAAACCGATTCAGGATGTTCTTGCACATTCACTTTACACAAACATGAAGTATTTCGATATTAATATCGAACATGCTGAACATGTTTATAATCTCTGCCAGATTCTTTTTAAGCAGCTGAAAGTTTTGCACAAACTTCCTAGAACAGCTGTAAGAGTACTGAAAATAGCAGCTCTCATGCACGACTGTGGTATGAGAATCAAGTACTACAACCATCAGCTCCATTCACACTATATTATCCTTAACAGTAACATCTACGGTGTTCCTCATAAGGAAATCATTATGGCTGCTTTCGTGGCTGCAGGACACAGAAAAACAGAATTTGCAAAAGATGAGATTTTAAGATACAAGGATATTCTTACCCAGGATGATGTGATCATGATTAAGAAACTCAGTGTAATTTTAAGAATTGCTGAAAGTTTCGACAGAGCACAGAGCGGAGTAGTTACAAACGTAAGCTGCGATGTACTGGGTGACAGTGTCATTGTAAAGACAGAAACCATAGACAATGCAGAGTGTTCACTCGAAGTCAAAGATGCACTCTCTGCTGCCGAGGATTTCTACTCAGCATACGGTAAACATCTTGAAATTCTGTAATGAGTAAAATTATTTTAGCCTCTCAGTCTCCGAGAAGATTCGAAATATTATCTTCACTCGGAATAGCATTCAGTGTGGTTCCATCGGAGATTGATGAGAGCAGAATAAAGGCATCAAAGCCATCATCTCTTGTAAAAAAACTGTCTTTTGCCAAGGCAAAGGCTGTTTTTGAAGAACAGGAGAATTGTATAGTTATCGGTTCTGACACAATAGTGTATATGGACTCTGAAGTATTCGGTAAACCGGGTACTGATGAGGAAGCTGTCAGAATGATACAGAAACTCAGCGGAAGGTGGCACACTGTTTATACCGGTGTCACAATTATGTCTGAGAAAAAAACAGAAACATATTATGTCAAAAGTCAGGTTAAGTTCAGGAAACTGAGCATCGACGAGATAAAGGCATATGTGAATGAATGTCATCCTCTAGATAAAGCAGGTGCATACGGCATTCAGGACAACAGAGTTGTCGAAAAATACAGAGGGAGTCTTTCAAACATAATCGGTCTTCCATCGGAAGGATTAAAAGAAAGATTAAGCATGTACGGAGAAAACAATGGCAGTTATTGATTTATCTATAGACCTTGGAAGCAAATTCATTACTATATTCCAGAAAGGAATAGGCCTTGTACTTAAAGAGCCTAGTATTGCCATAGTCACAAGAGAAAAGAACAAAACAGTTATCAAGGATGCAGGATACAGGGCAGAAAGCATATTAAGCGGATCTCTGTGCGGAGCAAGGCTTGTTGCACCGATTCATGAGGGAATTGTTGTGGACGAGGAAATGGCTTCTCTGCTTCTTGGTTACTTTATTGATAAAATCACACCTGATAAACTCATAAAACCGAAAATAAGAGCAATTGTTTCAATTGCATCTTCTTCATCAATCTCAGACAGAAAAGCCGCAGAAAACGCCTGTCTTAAGGCAGGAATAAAGGAAGTGACACTCGTTGAGGGACCGCTTTCTCTTCTTGCATACACAAACAGCATCGGCGGACTCTTCCTGGATATCGGCGGCGGAAAAACTGAGATAGCATCAGTGACTAATCACGGAATTGCCAGCGGATGTACGGTAAATATCGGCGGAGATGCATTTAACGGTGCTATTATTGATTCTGTATTCAAACATTACGGGGTAAAAGCTGGTGAATACACGATTGAGGAACTCAAAAAATCAGCCCTTTCATTCTTCATTAACGATGTCGGAAGCTATGCAATATCAGGAGGCTCCCAGGACGGAACTCCGAGAAGTCTGTTTCTTTCATGTGAGGAAATGAGGAATGCGGTTCTCCCGCTTGTTGATGATATTATTGAAGTTGTTATTTCAGTTCTTAATCAGACACCGCCTGAACTTGCTGCAGAAGTACTCAGAAAAGGAATATTTTTATCAGGAGGATCCACAGCAATACCTGGTATAGTTGACTATATTAAGAACGCACTTGAACTTCCTGTCACAGTACTTAATGATCCTGTTGATGCAGTGGCAATAGGCGGAAGTAAATTCTTTAATAATAAAAACCTCCTCAGTGATATGCTGGGTGTCAAATTATCTTAAAGGTGAGTTATGTATTATATCGGAATTGATATAGGCGGAATGAGTATAAAGGGCGGTCTTGTCACACAGGATGGCTCTATACTTTTAAAAAAGACAATTGTTACCGGGGTTGATAAGAAAGACAGGGATATTGTTCTCGATATAGCAGCCCTTATTAATGATATTATTTCAGAGTACAAAATTAAAAAAGAGGATATAAAAGGAATCGGAATCGGTTCCCCGGGCTCTGTGTATGATGAGAAAGGAATCATCAGATACTGCTGCAATATTCCTTTCAGAAATACGGAAATTGTAAAGATCCTTAAAAATGAACTCGGAATAAATAATATTTTCGTTTCAAATGATGCAAACTGTGCATGTCTTGGTGAGACAATGTTCGGTGCGGCAAAAGGACATAAAAACACTATTCTTATGACACTCGGAACAGGCGTCGGAACAGGATTTATAGTCGATGGTAAGCTCCTGACAGGATTTAAGTCAGCCGGTGCCGAAGGCGGACATATTCAGATAAATATCGGAGGAAAAGAATGCGGCTGCGGCAAGAAAGGACACCTTGAGGCATATGCATCCGCAAAAGCTCTGATGCAGCAGATTGATGAGGCCTGTATTAAAAACCCGGATTCTCTTCTTAATAAACTGAAAGAGAAAGAAGGCCTTGACGGGAAAATTGTTTTCGAAGCTGCAAAAGAAGGATGCAAAACAGCGAAGAGCGTCCTTAAAAAATACATCAAATATCTCGGAATGGGCCTTGTGACACTTGCTAATGTGTTCTTCCCGGAAGTGATTATTATCGGAGGCGGGGTATCTAATGCAGGTGATGACCTTATTAAACCTCTTCAGAGATATGTTTCAAGAAACATCTATGGCTCGGAGTTCAATCCGAAAATCAAAGTTATGGCTGCAGAACTCAAAAATGATGCAGGTATTATAGGAGCAGCCTGCCTTGCAATGTAGTATGGAAGATTATAAAGATAAATTCAAAAAGATACTTCTTCAGGTTGAAAAACCGGGAAGATATACCGGCGGAGAGTGGAATACCCCGGATATGAACAAAAAAAGACGTGCTGATTTTGTCTTCTGTTTCCCGGAAGTGTATGAAATCGGTATGAGTAACCTCGGAATGCAGATCCTTTACAGCATAATAAACAAGCAGGAAGGATTTGCTGCTGAGAGATGTTTTGCACCTTGGACTGATATGGGTCAGAAACTTAAGGAAAATGATATTCCTCTTCTGTCCCTTGAAACGAAGAAACCGCTGAAAGATTTTTCAGTTGTCGGTTTTTCAATAGGATATGAACTTCTTTATACGAATGTTCTTTATATGCTCGATCTGGCAAAAATTCCGTTCAGGGCAAAAGACAGAGGTGAGGAATATCCTATTATTCTTGCAGGCGGACCATGTACTGCCAACCCTGAACCGTTTGCTCCGTTCTTTGATGTAATCATCGCGGGCGAAGGCGAAGAAGCAGACCTTGAAGTCCTTAAAATTGTTGCTGACGGAAAAGAAAAAGGTCTTACAAAAACTGAGATTTTAAAGCAGATAAAATCTGTTAAAGGCGCATATGTCCCGGCACTTCATGAAAAAGGTGAAGTTGTTGTAAAAGCCGTAATCAGGGACTTTGAGAATGCAGAATCAATAGATAAACCTCTTGTTCCGGTAATTGAGACTGTTCATGACAGGGCTCAGCTTGAACTGTACAGAGGATGCGCAAGCGGCTGCAGATTCTGCCAGGCAGGATACTGGTACAGACCTATTAGAGAGAGAAGCGCAGAGAAATGTTTTGACTTTGCAAAGAGCATGTGTGACAGTGCTGGCTTTGATGAGATATCTCTCTGTTCACTTTCAACAAGTGATTATACAGACCTTGAAAAACTTCAGGGATATCTTGAACCATACTGCCACGAGAAGATGATTAACCTTTCTCTTCCGTCTCTCAGAATTTCATCATTCAAACCTGAGATGGCAAAGGACTCAAGGAAGTCATCTCTTACATTCGCACCTGAGGCAGGTACTCAGAGACTGAGAAATGTAATCAACAAAAATGTGTCAGAGGAAGAAATAGATAAAATTGCTGTGGCATTTGAAGCAGGTTATGAAAGCATTAAGCTGTATTTCATGATGGGACTTCCGACCGAAACCGATGAGGATATAGACGGAATTGCAAAGATATGCAGAAGACTTAAGGACTTATATTACGAGAAGAAACATAAGAGAGGTCTCAATATTTCTGTTTCATGTGCAGTATTTGTTCCGAAGCCGTGTTCACCATTCCAGTGGGAAGCACAGATTTCATTTGATGAGATGCTCAGGCGTCAGAGATATTTAAGAGATCAGTTGAGACAGATTAAGGGTGTGAATTTCTCATGGCACGGTGCAGAACCATCCATGCTTGAGGCAGCACTTGCCAGAGGCGATCAGAAACAGGCTGACGTTATCGAAAATGCATATGCAGCAGGAGCAAAGTTTGATGGCTGGTCCGAATATTTTAACTGGGATATATGGAAAAAAGCATTTGAAGATTCCGGCCTTGATATGACCACATATACAGGAGCCCAGGATATAAATGCAGAACTTCCGTGGGACTTTATCGATATAGGTGCAACAAAGCAGTATCTTTTGAAACAGAGAGAACTTGCATACAGTGCAGTAACAACAAAGAACTGCAGGGAAGGCTGTAACGGCTGTGGAGCTCTAAGACTCGGAAGGTGCACGATATGTTAGTAATAAAGTATCAGAAAAAAGGAGATGCATCATTCATCTCACACATAGATTTATTAAAGCACATGGGAAGAATCATAAGACGTGCTGATATTCCGATGAATTTTTCAAAGGGATTCAATCCGCATCCGCTTCTTTTCTTCTCACCGCCTATGGTACTCGGAGGACAGTCCGAATGTGAATATGTGTTTTTGTCAACAGAGATGAATTCGGAGGAAGCTTTCAGACGATATAAGGGTGCAGTACCTGAAGGACTTATGGCCCTTGAGTTTTTTGATGTGAAAAAGAATCCGAATCTTCAGGCTGAGATCGAAATAGCAGATTATGTATACCCGGTTGAGTATAGGGACATAGATCTTTCTGATTGTGTTATTAGGTATACAAAGAAGGGAGAGGAAAAAGAAGAAAATGTTTCCTCAAAGATTTTCGGCACATTCAGTGAAAACGGAAAGCTCTGTGTAAGAATGGCGGCAGGAAACTCACCGTTAAGACCGGACAGAATCATAGGTAAACTTTCCGAAATCTATAACGAGGAAATTTCACTTACTGAAGTAGTGAAAGTAAGGCAGTATGTTAAAAAAGACGGCGAACTTATAAATGTCGATGACTTTATTAAGGAAGGAAAATTTTAAATGAAACAGCTTATCATGGACTACACACCATATGTGACAAGAGCAGCACTCGTTGAAGACGGCGAGATGATTGCTTTTTCCGTAGAAATGGCGAAGTACCGTGGTATAGTCGGTAACATTTATAAGGGCAAAGTAGAGAATGTCCTGTCCGGAATGAAGGCAGCTTTTGTCAATATCGGGCTTGAGAAAAACGGTTTCCTTTACATAGGTGACTCTCTCGTTGACAATAAGGGACTTGAAAATGAGATGCCTGCAAAAGTAGTTCATCATTCACCGGGTGACATCATTATGTGTCAGGTAGTAAAAGACCAGTTCGGCACAAAAGGAGCACGTTTAACGACTGATGTTTCTATTCCTGGTTATTATGTTGTAATGATACCGGACTCCTCATTTTTAGGTGTGTCAAGGAAGATAGAAGACTTTAAGAGACGTGAGTATCTTGAGGAACTTGTAAAATCTGTTGCTCCTCCAAATACTGGGTTTATCATACGTTCTGCTGCAGATAAAGCATCGGATAAGGATATTATAAATGAAATAGGCAACCTCAGCATGATATGGTCGGATATACAGGAAGCCTACAAAAAAGCACCTGAAAAGAGCATTGTGTTTGAGGATGCTTCACTCTTTGAAAGAGCAATAAGAGATACATTTGCTGAGAAGATAGACAGAATCATTGTAAACGATGAAAAGATGGCGGAGGCTATGGTAGGACGTGTCGGAAAGGCGGCTATTGAATGCTATAAGGGCGACAGAAATATTATGGCCCACTATAATCTCACATCCCAGATTAACCATATCTGTGACAGAAAGGTTCCTATTAAAAACGGCGGATATCTGATTATAGATAAGACTGAGGCGTTTACTGTAATTGATGTAAACACCGGAAAGTTTGTAGGAAGCAAGGACCTTGAGGATACAGTGTTTAACACAAATCTCTGTGCTGCTGATGCTATAGCAAAAATATTAAGGCTGAGAAATATCAGCGGTATTGTGGTCATAGATTTTATTGATATGCTTGATGAAAATCATAAAACAGCTCTTCTTGACAGGCTGAGTGAAAACCTTAAAAAGGATAACATGAAAACCACAGCTGTCGGAATCACACAGCTTGGCCTTGTTGAACTCACGAGAAAGAAAACAAGACTGCCGCTTGATGATTTCATGCTCCAGCCGTGTGCTGAGTGCGGTGGTGGATTTGTGGTTTCTGATGCACAGCTTGCATTTATGCTAAGGGATGAACTCGTGGATTATCTTCTTGCTTCAAAACATAAGCACTGCTATGTAGGTCTTCATCCGGCTATATTTGATGTGGTATTTGAAACAGGGCTTTTGAACCGCCATATCAATACATCATGGAAAGACAAGAAGGTATTTCTTTATAAGGATCCGCAGGTCGCAAGAGAAAAATTCAATGTGTCATTCGAAAAACCGTCAGAGTTTGAGAAGGAACTTGTGAGACTTCAGTTAGAAGCGGAAGAATAATTTCAACATACATAGTATGTTGATATATATAAATACACTTTCAGTACTTTGTTCTTGCACACGCATATTATATGTGCTAGAATAGTCAAAGGTAGCCAAAATGAAAGCATGGAAAGTTAAAAATCAGGAAAACGTAACTCTGGATGAGTTTACACTTGAGAGAAAGGAAGGAGAAGTCAAAGTAAAGATTTCGAAAGCCCTTATTTCATCGACTGATATATGTGCCCTTAAAGATGAAGGAATGCACATTCTTGTTCCGTGCCATTCAGCTGTCGGTTATGTCTCAGAATCCGATACGAGTCTTCTTAAGTTCGGAACCAGAGTGGTTGTTTCACCTTTCGTTGAAGTAAATGATGACGGAAAGAAAAGAGTTGAAACAATGGGCGTGAACAGAGACGGATTTCTGCAGGACTTTATAAATCTGCCTGAGAGAAATGTTTATGCTGTTCCTGAAGGACTTTCAATTAAGGATGAAGATGTAATTTTTGCAGAATACATTGCAACAGCCATTAATGTTCTTGAAGCTGTTGATTCTGAAAAGGGGAACTATATTGTTGTTGCCGGAGCATCTACTCTCGGACTTATAATTGCCCAGATTGCCATTTATTATCAGCTTGTCCCGATTCTCGTTGATCTTGACAGTTCAAAACTTGAACTTGCAAAATCTCTCGGAATTTATTATATGCTCAATCCTACATTCGATAATCTTGAGGAACACGTAAAAAGAACAACAGGTGCAAGGATGTGTGATGCTGCAATTATCGCAGGTGAAGGTGTTGCATTAAGAACAGTTCCGTACCTTGTAAAGGATGAAGGACAGATTGTTGTATGCGGATACAATATCAGGGAAAAAGGTCATATTGAAACTGATGTAGTTCTTAAAAAGCAGTTGAAGATAGTCGGCGTGAATAACGGATACGGTGAAATGCCTTCCGCAATTAACCTTCTTGCAAATAAAGTAGTAAAAACCGAAGGACTTATCAATCACACTATTGATTTCAAGGATTTCCCGTCAATTATCAAACCATGTATTGATTATCCGTATCAGTATAACAAGATACTTATTGATTTCGATTAACAGAATCTCTCGAAAGAGAGATTTTTTCTTTATGGATTCCGCTTATTCTTGATATAAAGTAATAATTAATATATAATTATCTCTATGGCATACACATCATTATACAGAAAATACCGTCCTGATACTTTCGACCAGGTTGTCGGACAGGACAGTATCGTTAAAACTCTTAAGAATCAGATAGCAAATGACAGTATCGGTCATGCGTATATCTTTACCGGAACGAGAGGAACTGGCAAGACAACTGTTGCAAAAATTTTTGCAAAAGCAGTTAACTGCCTGCATCCTGTTGATGGTTCTCCGTGCGGAAAATGCGAAGTATGTAATGAACTTTCCAATCCTGCGAACTTTGATATTCTTGAGCTTGATGCCGCATCCAATAACTCAGTGGATCAGGTCAGGGATATTATAGACAAGATTAAGTTCACTCCGACCGTCGGAAAATACAAAGTATATATCATCGACGAAGTTCATATGCTTTCAACAGCAGCATTCAATGCACTTTTAAAGACTCTTGAAGAGCCGCCAGCGCATGCTGTTTTCATTCTTGCGACAACAGAAATCAATAAAATCCCGGCAACAATTCTTTCAAGATGCTTAAGGTTTGATTTCAGACTGGTTCCTGATGCGGTTATTGCTGACAGAATCAGCTATATTTTCAGTGACTGCGGAGTAAAAGCAGAAAAAGAAGCAATTAAACAGATAGCAACATCAGGCAACGGAAGTGTAAGAGATGCACTGTCAATTGCGGATATGTGTGTCAGTTACTGCAACAGCAACATAACATATAACGGAGTCCTTGAGGTTCTCGGAGCATCGGATCCTGAAAAACTCCAGCAGCTCTGTGTCTCAATTGCGGACGGAGATGTGGAATCAGCACTAACTTTTGTTTCAGAGCTCTGTGACCTTGGTAAATCGGTACCGCTTCTTGCTGTTGATATAGCAGACTGGTTCAGAAAACTTATTTACATAAAGCAGTGTAAGGATGCACAGTCTCTTCTTGCAATTCCTGAAGGCCTTTACAATAAACTTAAGGAAGTTGCTGAAAAGTATTCAGTTGAAAAATGCATGACTATCATGCGTACAATAACAAAACTTGAAGGGGATTTAAGATATTCTACCCAGCACAGAATACTTCTTGAATCGGCCGTAGTCATAGCGTGCCTCGGCGGGGATGAGGAAGCAAAAATCCAGGAACTCCAGATGAGGGTAAGCAAGATTGAGGCGTATCTGAAGAAAGCGGGGAAACCTTCAAATTTTAATAGCACACCTGCATTAGATGATGCCAGGCAGGTGTGGCAGAAAGTGGCATCACAGCTCAGTGAACGAGGATACCAGCTCCTGTCATACGTTGTAATAGAAGGGAAGGTATGCTCCGAAGGTGACACAATAGTAATCAAGTATCCGGTAGAGGAAAAAATATCATTTTTAAATACTCCGGATAACTATATAGTTCTTTCAGGTATTTATAAGCAGCTGACCACAAGACCATTAAAGTTCGAGGTCAATGTGACGATTACCGAAGACAGAGCACTCCAGTATGTAAAACAACTGTTCGGAGATATGCTCACAGTAATAAAATAATAACTTTTCCAGGAGGAAACTATGGGATACGGTGGCGGATTTGGCGGCGGTAACATGAACCAGCTGATGAAACAGGCACAGGCAATGCAGAGAAAACTGCAGGAAGCACAGGAAAAAATTGCTGAGACAGAAGTAACAGGAACAGCAGCAGGCGGAATGGTAGAGGTCAAACTTATGGCAGATAAGACTCCGGTTTCTATTTCTATCAAACCTGAAGCAGTAGACCCTGAAGATGTCGAAATGCTCGAAGATATGATTATGGCTGCACTCAATTCAGCAATGGAAGAGGCAGACAAGGTTTCTAAGGAACTCTTAGGACCAATGGCAGGAAGCACAGGACTCTTTTAATGAAATACATTGAACCACTTGCAAGACTGATTGCATCGCTTACTAAACTTCCGTCCGTAGGACAGAAAACAGCAGCAAGATATGCATATTCAATTCTTAATTCCGATAAGGCAGATACAGATGAACTCATTGAAGCCATAAGGGAAGTCAAGGAGAAGGTGCATTTCTGTTCGGTATGCGGAAATTATACCGAGAATGAAATCTGTGACATCTGTGCCACAAGAAAATCATCGGTAATCTGTGTTGTTCAGGAACCAAAGGATATACTTGCTCTTGAAAAAGTAAAAGATGCAGAGGTACTGTACCATGTTCTCGGCGGGGTAATCTCACCGCTTGATCATGTAGGCCCGAACGATTTAAGAATCAAAGAACTTCTTGCAAGACTTAATGGTATAGATGAGGTAATTCTTGCAACTAATCCGGATGTCGAAGGAGAGGCAACAGCTATGTATATTTCAAGACTTATTAAGCCTATGGGTATTAAAGTTACGAGAATAGCAAGAGGCCTTCCTGAAGGCAGCGTGATAGAATTTGCTGACGAATCAACACTTTCACGTGCTCTTTTGTCAAGAACAGAATTATAAATATAATTCTCTTGTATCTTGCCCTGTAAAGGTTTAAGATATTATTAACTTAATAACTGGAAGTAGTAGACTTTGCGCGTTAAGTGCCGCACGGACGATGGGTTGCCGGCGGACGAAAAGATTATTCTTGCGGTGCAAAGATCGCGCCCGCTTCACATTCTGCGAGATGTACTTCCTTGGAGGTGCATTTTATTTTGGACTATTCTGAATCTCTTGATTATATTCAAAATATTTCCAGATCCGGCTCAGACTACGGACTTGAGAGGATGAGGGAACTTCTTGACATTCTCGGAAGCCCTGATGACCATCTTAAGTTCATTCATGTTGCAGGAACAAACGGGAAAGGTTCAGTCACGGCATATCTTACATCGGTTTTAAAGGCAGCCGGTTATAATGTCGGGACATACAATTCACCGTCAGTTTTTCTTTATAACGAAAGGTGGTTAATTAACGGAATACCTCTTAAAGACGAGGACGTTGCAAAATATATGTCCATTGTCAGGGAAACAATAGAGAATGAGCAGAAATTAAGAAGTGTACTCGGTATCGGTGAATTTAATCCTACTGCATTCGAGATAGAAACAGCGGTTGCCATTCTTTCGTTCTATGAAAAGGAGTGTGATGTGGTGGTTCTTGAAACCGGACTCGGTGGCAGATGGGATGCAACAAATGCCGTTAATTCAAAAGAACTTGCAGTAATTACAAGAATAGGCCTGGACCACTGTTATCTGTTAGGTAACACACTGGGTGAGATTGCTTCAGAAAAGGCAGCAATCATAAGAAAGGAAGCAGTAACCTGTCCTCAGAGTGATGAGGTAATGAATGAGATAAAGCATCCTCATTTTACGGAAAACGGTGAAGAGAAACATATAGATACTGATCTCTATGTTGCTGAAGGGGCCGAGTCTGTATCTTATAACATTTCCGGACAGGAGTTTGACTTTGAAGGAGACAGATACAGAATAAAACTTCTCGGAGATCATCAGATTGAGAATGCATCAATTGCTGTAAAAGCAGTAAAGGTGTTAAGGAAAAAACACTTTAATATCAGCGATGAAGCGCTGAAGAAAGGCCTTGAAACTGCCAGATGGGGAGCAAGGTTCGAAGTTGTTGAAAACGCAGAAGAAAGGTTTAACATAGTTATTCCGGAAGGTAAAACCCTTATTTTTGACGGTTCACACAATCCTCAGGGAGCAAAGACACTTACAGATGCTGTAAAGCAGCTCCTTAAAGGAAGGCACATACATCTTGTTCTAGGGATACTTAAGGACAAAGACTATAACGGCATAGTAGACGAACTTCTTAATGTTGCAGACAGTATTACAGCTGTTACACCGCCTTCTCCTCGGGCACTTGATAAGGATGAACTACTAAAGACAATAAACAACCGATGCAAAGCGGATTCATCGGATGATATAAAACAGGCAGTGCAGGATGCACTTAATAAAGACGATGCGGATGTAGTTATACTCTGCGGGTCACTGACATTATTTGAAATACTCGGGTGATATTATGAGAGTAGACAGCAAAAAAATTGAAGAAGCAGTAAAAATGATACTTGAGGCAATAGGTGTGGACCCTTCTCGCGAAGGACTTACAGAAACGCCTCAGAGAGTTGCAAGAATGTATGAGGAGATTACCTCAGGCTATGAGGATAATTCTGCTGTGCACCTTGCAAAAACATTCAGGGAAGAAGGTTCAGGTCTTGTTTTTGAAAAGGATATTTCTTTTTCTTCCACCTGTGAGCACCATCTGATGCCGTTTTTCGGCAAGGTTCATATAGCATATATTCCTGACGGAAAGGTAGTAGGCCTTTCCAAACTTGCAAGAGTAGTCGATGTCTACGCAAAAAGGCTTCAGCTCCAGGAAAGATTAAATGCAGAAATTGCCGATGCTGTATATAAAGAACTAAGCCCTAAGGGAGTCATGGTAATTGTTGAGGGTGAACATACCTGTATGACAGCCAGGGGAATAAAGAAAGTCGGTTCAAAGACCGTTACCTCTGCAGTCCGTGGCAATATCACGGAAGATATGAAACTTGAGATATTATCTTTGATAAAGTAGTATGAATACATTTAAAGTAAAAGACAGGGAATTTTCATCTGGCACCCACATAATGGGCATAATAAACGTTACTCCGGACAGCTTTTATGCTGGTTCAAGAGTGGATAAGAATGTTATAGAAGTAGCCATGAAAATGATTAATGACGGGGCCGAGATCCTTGATATAGGCGGTCAGTCCACAAGGCCTGATGCAAAACCGGTTCCGGTATTTGAGGAACTTGCCAGGGTCATTCCTGCAGTAGAGCAGGTAAGAAAAGCACTTCCGGATGCAGTTATTTCCGTGGATACAACAAGCAGTCTCATAGCCCGTGCAGCAATTGAGGCAGGTGCTGATATGATAAATGATGTGTCAGGCCTTCAGGATGAGGAAATGGCACAGCTTATCAGTGAGACAGGGGTTTCTGTGTGTGCAATGCATACAAGAAGGGAATCAGTGATAAAGGACATCCACCTTGATAAGATAGTCGGTCTTCAGGAAATCGTTCAGAAATTAAGAAAAGCCGGTGTTCCTGATGAAAAGATTCTGCTTGATGCAGGTATCGGTTTTAATAAAAATTCAAGAGAGGACTGGCAGCTTTTTGAGGATTACAGAAATATCATGGAAGAGATGGAGTTCCCGTTTCTTTTAGGTGCTTCAAGAAAAACATTTCTCGGCGGTATGCCGGAGACAAGACTTTCCGCCACTCTTGATACAACAGCAAGGGCGTGCAAGGACGGGATCCTTTTTGTAAGGGTTCATGATGTGAAGGAAAACAGACAGATAATTGAGGTGTACTGTGGATAAAGTAATAATAAAAAATCTTGAGATAATGGCAAAACACGGAGTAAATCCGGAGGAAAAGGTTAAAGAGCAGAGATTTATTATCACTGCTGAGATTTCAGTGCCGTTTACTTGTTCGCAGGAAAGTGATGACATAGATAAGACAATAAGTTACAGCAGAGTGAAAAAAGATATTGTAAGGATTGTTACCGAGAACACTTTCAATCTTCTTGAGAAACTCTCATACGAAATTGCAAGATATATTCTTGAGAATTATGAGTCTGCTGAGAAAGTAAAAATAATTGTAAAGAAACCTGATGCACCTATGAGCGGAAAGTTTAAGTATGTTGCCGTGGAAAAGAATCTTAAATGGCACAGGGTATATCTGGGACTCGGCTCTTCAATGGGTGATAAGGATATGTACCTTGATAATGCCATCGAAGCTTTAAAGGAAAGACAGTTTAAAAATTTAAGGGAAAGCAGCAGGATTAAAACCGCTCCGTACGGTGGCGCAGCAAAGAACGAGTTCCTTAATTCGGTTGCCGAAGTATATACGTACTTGGAACCGTATGAACTTTTATCTTACATACATAAAGTGGAAGCTGAAAACAGCAGAGTGAGAGATATTCACTGGGGAGACAGGACGCTTGATATAGATATCCTGCTTTTTGATGACCTGAAAATAAATGATCCGGAGTTATGTGTTCCTCATAAAGATATGAAAAACAGGGATTTTGTATTAAAACCTCTTTCGGAACTTAATCCGAATGCTATTCAGGAGGAATAAAAATGAGCATTTTTATCTGGACTCTATGGTTTATACTTGCGGAATTTATTATTTTTGCAGTTCAGTTTTTCTTCAGGAAAAAAGAGCTGAAAACTTTTGTTTACATAATACTTGCCGTTGTTAAGATAATTCTCGGCATCGGACTTGCTGTTCTTGTAATGGCAGGACCTCTGGCATTAAGACCTGTCCAGCCGATTATGGCCGCGCTCTATGTTGCTCTTTTCATGGACGGATTCGCCGATATTATTTTCTGCTTCTTTAAGAAAAAGATTACTTCCAAGAGACTGCTTATAAGAAAGATAGTAAGTCTTGTGCTCGGTATAGTATTCTTTACATACGGCACAGTTAATATGCAGATGGTAACCCCTTCGTATCAGAGTTATTCATCCGATAAACTCGAGAATGAATACAGGTTTGTTTATCTTGCGGATATGCATGTCGGAAGTGCACAGTCCTTTGAAACAACAGAAAAAACCATCCAGCAGATTAAAAATGAGAATGCGGATTTTGTTGTTCTCGGCGGGGATATTACGGATGATTACACATCAAAAGAGGAAATGCAGAAAACATTTGCACTCTTTAAGGATTTCGGGGCGCCGGTATTTTATGTTTACGGAAACCACGACAGACAGGAAAATGCTGATTATGCACACGGAAGACAGTATACGGTTGAGGAACTTGAAAACACGCTTACCGAAAACGGAATAAAGATTCTTAAAGATGAGTTTGTACAGATTGCGGATGATCTTGTGATACTCGGAAGAGAGGATATGAGCGAAGAAAGCAGAAAGGATGCAGGGGAACTTATAAGCCCTAAAGCTGATGCATATCTTGTTACATTTGACCATCAGCCTTTTGATAAGGAAGGTATAGAGAAAGCAAACGCAGATCTTCAGTATTCAGGTCATACACATGCAGGGCAGTTCTTCCCGCTTAAACCTTTCTATAACTGGTTTATCGGAGATGCTTTCGGAGAATATCAGCACGGAAATACCACGGTTTATGTAAGTCCTGGTGTATGCGGGTGGAGAGTCCCGTTCAGAACTGACGGAAAATGCACGTACGAAGTAGCCGTAATTACTCCGGCTGCATAAGTCATAGAAAAAGTAATAATCAGAAATTAATAAGTGCTATCTGCGGAGTGCTTAAGACAAGAATTACTATATAAGCAACATATCCGAGAAGCATGACGATACCCTGCCATCTTCTGAACTTTCCGGCAATAAGTGCAGGGATACATGCGATGGCGGCTGCTGCAATACAGAACGGGAAGTCAAGAGCAATACACTGAGCATTGATAGGAAGTGACATGCCTGTCTTGCCGGCCGAAATAAAAGAACATAGAGAAAGAATAAGTGTGATGTCTATTATGTTTGCACCGATTACGTTGCCTACAGAAAGCTCACTCTTTTTCTTTGAAATGGCTGTGAGAGTTGTTACAAGTTCAGGAAGTGAAGTGCCTACAGCAAGGATTGTGACTCCGATTATTTCATCAGGTACTCCTAAAAGCTGTGCAAATCTTTCTCCGTATATGCACATGAGTTCAGCACCGCCGACGATTGCTGCTGCACCGATTATAAACAGTAATATTTTCTTAACTATTTCTGATTTTTCAAGAGTGATCCCTGTTCTTTTAAGTGTTACGGTTCCTTTACCGCTGATTACAGGTTTTGAAGAAGATACAAAATCTTTTAAAAGTACAAGGGAAGTTCCTCTTTCAAGATTCTCTTTTTTTATTTTTTCATCTTCATCGATAAGTTCTTTAAGGTCTGCATTCTTTTTTGCGCTGATAATATTCTCTGTCATGAATGCAATGAACGGGATTAAAACGATGAGTCCCTGCCACCATGTAAGTCCGTCTCCTGTTGCTGAAAGGACATAAAGAAGAACGATGGATACAATCAGTATAATCATCTTTGCTGCATAGTTCTTTCTTTTGAAAGCAGCAGGCATAAAGATGAGTGAGACTGCCATAATGAGGGCGATATTACAGTTTACTGAGCCTACTGCGTTTCCGATGGCAAGCCCTGCGCTTCCCTTGGCAGCAGATATTGAGGATACAAGAATTTCCGGAAGGGTAGTGGCGAGTGATACAATTGTTGCGCCTATGATAAAGGTAGGGATGCCGGAAACCTCAGCCATCCAGCTTGCTGCATCGACGAACCAGTCACCGCCTTTAACGACGAGAATAATTCCGATTATAAGACATATAATACAGATAAAATATTCCAAAATTCTGCTCCTGTTGTTTATTGATAAACTACGTCGTAGTTTAACATAAGAATATAAGATAGTCAATTTAAAAGAAAACAGATGGCTTTCGGCCATCTGCTTTGATATTGAATTAAACTAATTATTCTTCTTTTGAAGCCTGTGATTTGAGAAGGTCTCTGATTTCTTTGAGAACATCATCTGAAGTTTCAACTGGTTCAGCTGGTGCTGCTGGAGCTTCTTCAACTGCTGGAGCTGCTTCTTCCTCTTTCTTCTTTAATTTCTCTGCTTCTTCTTTTGCCTTATCTGCTGCTTTCTTAGCTGAGTTGATTGCTTTGATAACTAAGAAAAGTACAAGTGCTGTGCAAAGGAATGTGATGATAGCGGAAATAACTGCGCCGAAGTCAATGATAACTGCTTCTTTAATGATTGTGATACCATCTTCTGCGAGCTGTGGATCTCTTAAAACAACCTGTAATGTTTTTCCATCACCGAGAGGAATCATGTTGATGAGTGGCTGTAAAATTCCTGTTACAACTGCTGTAATAATTGCTGTGAAAGCACCGCCTATAATCATACCAACGGCAAGATCAAGGACACTGCCTCTGTTAATGAAATCTTTAAATTCTTTTAAAAGTTTTTTCATCTTGAGTCTCCTTAATTGATATAATACATAATATTAGTATAAGTAGGGGAATTAGTCAATAAGCGTAATTAATCTTGCAAAAAAATTATTCCTGATGTATTATTTACATGCTAGGGGTGCCTAACGGCTGAGATCATACCCTTTAACTTGTTGAGTTAGTACTCGCGTAAGGAAGTGAAATTCCAATAGCTTGAAACCTCGCCTCTAGCACGGAGGTTTTTTTTATGTCTATTGATGGTATCTATGACCTTTTGGGAAAGATATTTCTGTATCTTACAATTGCACTTGTTGTTTTGGGTGCTGTATTGTTCTTTGTTATTTCCAGGAAAAAGAAACCGTTATCAAATAAAGCCAAACTCATTACGGCAACCTGCGTGTATGCGTATGCGCTGATTGTGTCCGGTCTTATGCTCGGATTTAAGTTTGCTTCATTAAAAGAAAGCGGGGATATATATGAACTTCTTCTGTGGCCGCTTGTCGCAACGGTTATCGTCTGTGCCATCGGAGGAGGACTCCTTTTATTAAGTATTTATAGATTCAAGAACATGACAAAAGCCGTTGCTCTTGTTTTCGGTGTGCTGTTAATCGGATGCTTTATCGCAATTATGATATGCATGACGAAGTACTTTGAGAGCGTTGCAGACTGGTATCCTAATACCAATCTTGTCGGTCTGATTGTGTCTGCGGTATGCTTTATGGCACTCATTGCAATCATGTATTTTGTCGGGAACAAGACAGATGGTCTAACTACAAAATCAATAGTTTACGGCGCAATTTCAATAGCATTATCATTCGCTTTGTCATATATCAAGTTTTTCAGGATGCCTCAGGGCGGTTCTATCACACTGGCATCAATGCTTCCTCTTTTAATATATTCATGCATGTTCGGAACAAGAAGAGGAATTATAATGGCGCTTATATACGGCACTCTTCAGGCAGTTCAGGATCCGTGGATTATTCATCCGATGCAGTTTCTTCTTGATTACCCGATTGCATACGGAGTTATTGGTATGGGCGGAATATTTATGGAAAAGGGACTATTTAAAAATCATAAGGTAGTATCCTTTATTATCGGTGGTGTGGTTACAGTAACACTCAGATACGCATGCCATGTTTTCTCCGGTGTATTTGCTTTTGCTGATTATGCTGACCTTGATTCATATGCATCAGCCTGGGCATATTCTCTTGTCTATAATTCAAGCGTTTTTATCGACATGGTGGTTGCACTTATTGCAGGGTCAACTCTCTTTGCATCCAAATCTTTTGTATCACAGATGGAAAAATCATCAGAAAAGAAAGCTGATGAGGAAGTGGTAATTAATGATGAGGACGATGATATAGACAGAATGATTATTGCTTCTCAGGAAAAAGATGCCGAAGAAAATAAAGAAGGCTAGTTTGGAGAAACCAGCCGAAAAAGAAAAGGTTTGTTATTTTGATTACACAAGATATACAATCCCCTGATATCATTTTATTGGAAAAATTTAAAAAAATATTAAAATTTTTATTTTCTGAGCCGGATTGCTTCTTGAAACCCGGCTTTAATTTTTGTAAAATAAAATTATGAAAGAATTTTATCTTAACAGCTTTGACGGGACACCAATTTATGTAACTATCTGGGATGATGTGGATTCACCAAAAGGCATCATCCAGTTTTGCCACGGAATGAGTGAATATGCAGGAAGGTATGGCGATTTTGCCGAATTCCTGAATAAAAACGGATATATCGTTTTTGCCGATGACCACAGAGGGCACGGAAGAACGGAAAAAGATGAAAAGCGTGGCAATCATAAAGGCAATGTTTTCAAAGATACTTTGAAAGATCAGCTCTTTTTCAGGGAATGGATCAAAAAGGAATATCCTGATTACCCGGTATTTTTCGTAGGACACAGCTATGGTTCGTTTTTAGGTCAGGCTTTTGCTCAGGCAGGCACTGATGTCAAAGCTATTGCTCTTCTCGGAACAGGTTACATGAGAGGAACATTCACACTTGGTAAAATTGCTCTTGCACCTGTGTGCCTTGTTGCAAGGAACTGGAGACCGAAAATAGTCAACTATGTTTCTGACAGATGTTTCACCTATAAAGGTGACTCCGGCAGACTCCAGTGGTCTGTTCATGACAAAGCAATGAGGGAAGAGTTCATTAACGGAAAATATACCCACACAGACATGAGTGTAGGATTCAGTTTCTATATGATGAGAGAGACATCAAAACTTTATTCCAAAAAAGCCGTTGCAAAACTTAATCCGGCAACAGTTATCGGAATATTCTGCGGAACTGATGATCCTATAGGTCAGTATTCAAAGGGCGCTGTAAAACTTGATGAGTTTTATAAAAAGAACGGTTTCAGAACCGAACTTAAACTTTATAAAGAAGCACGTCATGAAGTGGTTTTTGATATTTCGAAAGATGAGGCGCGGCAGGACATTGTTGATTTCTTTGATAAGTTCCTGATATACAGGCAGCAGACAATAGATGATTTATTAAAATAGGAACCCAGTGGTTCCTTTTTTTATCGCTTAGGTGAAAATATGGGTCAGTTTCCTAAATGAGTTTATTCAGCCAGTTCTCTATATCTTTGTCAGAAGATTTTGACAGCATTGTTCCTTCTGAGAAATTAGCGCCTTTGCCGATTCTTTTTAGAATTGAATTTGTATTTCCGTATCCGCTTGTGGAAGCTGTTGCGAACGGGATGATTGTTTTCCCTGTAAAATCATAGGACTGAAGGAATGTAAGAATAATTCTCGGAGCTGTATACCACCAGATAGGGAAACCGAGGAAGATTAAATCATAATCATCCATGTTTTCAAGTTTTTCCGCAATTTCAGGCCTTGATGAAATGCTTTCTGCTTCCAAAGATGTCCTTGACCTTGGATTAAAATAGTCCAGATCTTCTTTTGTGTATGGTACAAGTGGCTTGATTTCAAAAAGATCAGAACCCGAAAATTCTGCTATTTTTTCTGCTTTCTGCTTTGTGTTTCCTGAAACTGAAAAGTATGCTGTTAAAATTTTCATATT
>JAKSOR010000014.1 GCA_024405515.1 Clostridia bacterium | reverse complement strand
TAATGTAAAATTACATTAATACGGAGGCAGTTATGAAAAACGGAAAAATTAATCATGTATGTTTTATAGTAAATGACTGGCAGGAAGCAACAAAGAGATATTCAGATCTTTTCGGCATCAAACACTGGTATGAGATAGTTATAGACCCTGGCACACTTAAGCTTTATTACAAAGGTCAGCAGGTAAACAGTCAGATTAAACTATTATTCGGCGGAAAAGGCACTACAAAAATTGAACTTGTTGATACAAAAGGCGACAAAAACTTCTATTCCGAATGGTTCGAAAAACACGGAGAAGCCCCTCACCACATGATGTATATGACAAAGAATTTTGAAAAAACCGTTGAAGAATTCAAAGCAAAAAGATTCCAGGTATTTCAGAATGCAGAATATTACAGCGGCGGAGTTTTAGTAAAATTCGCTTATATGGGACCTAATGAGGATGGCCCTATTTTCGAGTTTGTTGAGTGTTCAATAACAAAGAAAATAAAGAAAGGCGATATGCCATTTGAGTGTCAGCTCGGACAGCTTTCAGGCAGCTATAAAAAAATTATTTAATACTTTGTATTAATATAAAGAAAGCCTCGGAAATCCGAGGCTTTTTGAATAACTAAATTATTATTAATTTTCTTCTGTGGTTTCTGCTGTCTCTGCAACTTCTTCCTTCTTTACATCATTCCCCTTATTCTTTTTAAGTTTCGGGAATACTGCAAAGAAATGTTCTCCCTTACAGATGAAGATTTCTCTTGAAATAATCATTGAAACGAATGTAAGAGTTCCTCCCATTGTTACGTCTCCGAGATAATGTGCTCCGACTGTAATTCTTGAGATTGCAACAAGCATTGTAACAACAATCGGAATAATCCAGCAGAGTGCTTTTGTAAGTTTAGGTTTCTTTGTCTCAAATAATGATGGAATCATGATAAGACAGTATGAAACAGCGGCACCGGAGGTATGTCCTGATGGGAAAGATTTAAATGCATCCTTTACACTGTATCCATTCTGAAAAGCTGCGAGAATTTCTTCATTAGGCTGATGATTAATCTTATACCAAGGTGTATAACCCTGAACCTGCCCGGACTGGATAAATCCTGCACCAAGATCAGAATTAATTGCTCTGAATCTCATTCTTCCGATATTTCCTTTAAGAATATCAGTTGCTGTAAAAATAAGAGCAACAACAGTAGCAACAAGTCCTGCAAGAGCAAATTTTGCAAGTTTCTTTAATGTTTCATCCTTAAACTGTTTTACAGCAAATAAAAGAGGAACATCTGTAAACAGTCCAAGAATCATAGGTATTGCAACATAAAGAGCACCTGAATGTCTTAATTCATCAAGTACAGCCACACCTGCATAACCAGTAACTCTGTTAACCTGGTCAAATATATAGGAAATAGCATCATGATAAATAAAGACAGATGCAGCCCAAGACAGTAAAAAACATATAACCGCAACAATAATGTTATACGGTTTTTTATCCCAGCATCTTATACAAAACCAGAAGAGTACACAAGTAGCAAACATTATAAACAGATATACTGCATTTGTACCAACTATCTCACCTACAACACCAAATGCACCATAAGCATGATACTGACCAGGGGCAAGCGTATTTTTTGTCAGAATTTCACTGATCTGATAATCATACAGTGCTGCCATCGTAAGCAAAACGGCAAAAATTACAACAAAAGCACAAACCGAAATAATGGTTTTAGCCTTTAAACTGAGTTTTCCCATAATAATCTCCTGAAATTAATATATTAAATTGTACAATAATTATCCTTTAATTTCAATTGTCAGATAATTTGAAGAGCTTTTCGGCATTCTTTGAGAAAATTAATTCATTGATTTCATCACTTAATCCCAAATTCAGAAATCTCGGGATTTCATCAGAATATTTCCACATCGGATAATCAGTTCCGAACATAAATCTTTCTGGTCCGAGTTCGTTAATGAGTTTCACAGCTTTTTCTTTTTCAAGGAATTTTAATGATGAGGATGTATCAAAATAAACATTTTTAAGACCTTTATAGTTAAAGCAGTCATCCCATTCAGAATATCCGCCGAAATGTGCTGCTATAAATGTAAGATTATCAAAATCTTTTGCAACCTGAATCATGTAGGAAGGATGAGAATAATCAAATCTCTTATCTCCCGTATGGACTAATATCGGCATATCAAAATCTCCGATTGCATCAAACAAATCATATGCCCTTTTCTCTATAAGAGAAAATTTCTGGCAGTCAGGATGAAGTTTAATGCCCTTAAGCCCAAGAGCTTTAATTCTTGAAACCTCATTTTTAATTTCATCGATACTCATATCAGGATGAAGAGTTGCAATCGGAACAAATAAAGGATTATTAAGCTGTTTTGCCATATAATCATTTATTGAACAAACCTGTTTCGGTGCAGTCGCAACTGAACAGACTACAATCTTTTTTACATCAAACTCAGAGGATTTTGTTTCAAGTTCAGAAACTGTACCGGAGCAGTTCATCGGTATTTTATAAAAATCCCCTATATGGTCAACGGCTTTCGAAGCAATTGCATCCGGGTAAATATGAACGTGAGTATCTATAATTTCCATAATGAAAGTATGTTAACACCTAAGCAGAATAATATCAAACGAAATTTGGAACTCAAAAATAATTAACACGATTAGAATGCCGGTTTTATTAAAATTTGTCATTATTTTCACTATTGAAATCCGATCATTCTAGATGTAAAATATAGATGATCCTGTGTGAACGCTGGATATCTATTAAGAACCACAGTAATTGAAAAGGAATTGCGGGTCCGCTCTGCTATGTCAGGCCTCGATTTATATCAGTGGAAGACAGACACAGAGGGCAGCAAGTATCCACCCTGTACGTAAGACAGGTCGCTACTAGGTATCTGCATCACAGAGGATTATTATTTAAGAACCTTCAATGGTTCTTTTAATTTTTGCTTGTCATAAATCTGCAATTATGCTAATATCTAAATACTTTAAGCCCCCATGGTCAAGAGGTTAAGACGTCGCCCTCTCACGGCGGAATCTTGGGTTCGATTCCCAATGAGGGTACCATATAACGGAAATTATGTTTCCGTTATTTTTTTTATTTCACAAATAATTTTCTCTTAATTTAGTATTAATATAACTATAATTTGCGTCTGTACGCATAAAAAGGAAAGAATTTATGGGTAAGAATTTTTTAAAGAAATTACCAGTATTACTGACATTCATACTGGTATTTATGCTGACAATACTGTTAGCTATCACACTGACTTCCAATATTTCTTACGGAGCTTCTGATCCTGTAAGCAGTATTAAAATCGGTCATATGAGTGATATTCACTACTTCCCTTACGAGTACTGTTACACAAAAACATACAGAACAGATAAATCAGAGTACGAAAGCACTGACTTTTTTGACTGTATGACCGGAGACACAAAACTCGTTCTTGAAAGCGGAATTACACTCATCTCAACAATCAATGCAATTATCGAAGATGCAAAGAACGGAACTGCACCTGATTATTTCGTTGTAACAGGCGACCTTTGTAAAAACGGTGAACGTATTGCTCTTATTGATGTAGCAAATGCATTAAGATATCTTCAGAACGAAGTCAGAAAAGAAAGCGGTTACGAAAACTTCCAGATTTTTGTAATAACAGGTAACCACGATTTATATAATGAATCAGCTGAAGCATATGATCCTGCATCCGGAAAAGGATATGAGACAGACATCATTACGTTAAAAGAATATGCCCTTATTTTCGCCGGACTAGGTTATCCTGATGCAGACATTACAGATCAGGAAGGAGAAATCAATCTTTTGGACTACCTCCCTGATGCATCTTACTGGTCATCTCCGTTTACAGACGGATATATCCATTCAAAGAATGCTGAAAATCTCACAATTACATATTATTCGAAAGAACTTGATTCAGTAAAAAATGAAAACACTTCAGAAGAAAAACTTGCCCACTACTATAATCTTACTGATGCAAACGGTCTTCTTTCCTATTTTGCCGAGATAAACGGACTTGATTATGCATTCTTTGTAGCAGATGCCTCAGACAGAGAATCAGTTGAAAAAGGCGAAGGCGGTCCTGCAAGAATTTCCGAAGGAGAATTCAAAATCAAATACGAAACAAACGGAAAAGCTAGCAAGGAATTCTCAAATCATGAATTTTATTTAGGTTATGATGACAACGGAATTTCAAAAATCAACAGAACTCCTATATCATTCACTGATGTTAAAAATGCATACTCAAATGGCGAAAAAGTTTACATTTCAGCATCATATAAGCACTATACAGGCGGAAGAATAATTACAAAAGTCTTGGATTGGGCAGAAACTCTCTGCGATGAATTCAACAGCACCGGGGTTGAAAAAACAATTGTTACAGCATTCCATATGAACGTTCTCCCTCACTGGGAACAGGAAGATGACATCTTAAAAGACTTCACCCTTTATAACTGGGAATATACAGCAAAACGTCTTCTTGATATGGGTATCAGATATGCCTACACAGGACATCAGCATGCATCAGATGTAATGTTTTATACCGATATTGAAGGAAGAACATTATACGACATGGAAACAGGTTCAATGATCAGTTACGATTCACCAAGAAGATATACTGAAGTCGGAAGAGTTGTAAAAGACGGCGTATTCAAAGGTGAAGTATTTAATTCAAGCCTTTTAGTTCTTGACAGTCTGAAAGAAATTCCGGATGTGCTTGTCGGTGCTGACCCATGGAATCAGGGTGCATATAATATTGCAATATCAGCTTACAAAGACAATATGACAGAGGAAAACTGGTCAAATGTTATAAATTCAAACCCTGATTATTCAAACTATATTCTCAAATATGAGGAGTTATCATTATATTCATATAATGAATTCATAAACAGTGACATATACACACGTCTTTTAGACAGAATTGTCGGCCACTTCCTTAATGACAGTCTTATTGATACACTTAAAGGTCTTCTCAGCGGCGTATTTAATTCAGACAGCACAGTTATGAACCTTATTACAGCAATAATCAAAGCAGAAGATCTTGAAGGATTATGCAATTATCTTATCGATGAAATTGCTTATAATCTAACAGACAAATACGGCGACGGAACAACAGCATCAAGAGAAAGATCAGTAATTTCATATGTCAGAGACTTCATTGATGAATTTTTATCAATTGAATTTGGTGATGACCAGATTCAGAGCACAGTTAATCCGACGAACAAAGGAAAGATGAATGTCCCGCAGATTGCTGAGTTTATTATGCTTGCTCATGCCGGAGGTACAGAAATCATTCTCTGCGAGTCAGAAGAAGAACTTCAGGCTGAATATTTAGCAATTGATAATGAATTTACAGAAATTGATTATTCAGTTCTCCCTCTCCCTTCATATCCTGAAAATAATGCAGCAATTGAAGAATTCAGATTTATGAATCCGCAGGATGCAACATACAGAAAGAGAATGACAGCTGCTGTATATGATTTACATAAAGCCTGTCTGAACGGAGATTTTGCTGAGTTTTTGTTCTATGCTCTCTTCTCAGCGCTTTATGACACATCAAATCTCGATGAAAACATCACAAACAACAGTATTTATAAAGCGCTTGGTAACACAAATTACTTTAACTCACTTAACCAGGACAAATCCATAATCAAACTTTTACTCGAGCACAAATTTGATCTGAGCCAGGCGGCAAAAATTACAAATCCTGAAACAGGTAAAACATATATCTCTTCAGCAGCATACACAAGTGTTGAGAAACTTTGTTCAAGTATCCCTACACTTCTCCCGTCAATTCTTAATATTGCGCTCGGAATCACTGTAAAAACTGATATAAAAATTGATCCGAAAAATCTTGTTCTGCTTGATGTAGTTAACACACTTATGCCTCTTGTACAGAGTCTTTTGAATGACCTTATCGGATTCAACCTTGCAGGAGATACTATCTACGAAGCTGCTGATAATGCAATCAAAGGATATATCACAAGAAGTTTCGAAGTCGGTCTTGGCGGAATTGCTGACAAGATTGTTGTAGGTTATGCAACTGATGTCTACCCTGAACTTGCTGATAAAACTGATCAGGCTGCACCATTTATTTTTGAACCATTCAATTTCTATAACAATACAAAACACCTGACATATACAGACGGAGACACAACAATTCCTATGACATATATGCCGGATGAGCTTATTCCTTCAGGCGTAAACAAAGAATTGAACCCTGCTACTCAGGAAAACGGAAGAGTACCTTCAAGACTTATCTCCAATTTTGATAATGCAGATCCTACAGGTTCCTATACAGTTAAATTCTATACAGAGGAAAATGTTTATGCAGAATTTATCCTTATGGATAAAGATGGCAGTGAAATTGCTTCTGTAGCAACATCAAAAGATAAAGCGGACATGTCTCTTGACAAAAAAGGAAACCTTAATAAGCCGTATATTGATGCATCATCTTCTGTCAAAAAGAATGACATCACAATTAATATGCTCACTCAGACAAAGCCTCAGTACATACCGCTTATTGATCTCGGAATTTTATGTATAACACATGGAGAAATTGCTGATGAAAATGATGTCCCTTATACATATAAAGACAGAGACAATGCTCCTAAAAACAGTGTTATTTACTGGAATGTGACAACTGTTACTATTTCAGGACTCAAAGCTGATACAGAATACAAATATGATGTAATCGGCAAATACAAATCTTCAACAAATGACCTCACCTTCTCCCTTGCTGAATATAAAGGGACAGACGGATTTACAATGAAAACTGCAAAATCATCAAAATCCGGAGACTCATTTGAATTCCTGGCAATTGCAGATATCCAGGGAATGCTTGATACAATGTATCAAGACAGTTATAAAGCTGTTGAAGCTCTTATGAATGATGACAGAACAAAGAACTTCGATTTCTTTATTAACGCCGGAGATATGTGCGATAACCCGAAGAACTTCAATCAGTGGATGTGGGCATGTGATACATATATTGATTTATTTGCAAATAAGTCTCAGTTCTTTACAGCTGGCAACCATGAAAATGATACAAGTGCCATGAGCAACTATTTCAATTACTCAATGCCTCTAAAAAACGCAAAAGGTGCAACATATCAGACAACTGAAAGCATCCCTACAGGAATCTTCTATTCATTTGATTACGGCTCAGTACATGTAACAGTTCTGAATACAAATGACGCCGATGATAAAGGCTTATCCTCTTCTCAGTTTGCATGGCTTAAAGAAGATTTAAAGAAATCAACAGCAAAATGGAAGATCGTATTAATGCATAAGAGCCTTTATTCAGCAGGATCACACTCATATGACAGCGAAGTAGTTGCAATGAGAAAACAGCTCGTCCCGGTATTTGCACAGTATGGTGTATCCATAGTCTTTGCAGGACACGACCACACTTATACAACAACAGTACTGCTTGATAAAGACGGTAACGAAGTACAGAATGCAGAATATTCAGACGGATTCTCTTCAACCGAAGCAGGAACAATTTACATTACTCTCGGGACAATGGGAACAAAGTTCTATGATTATTCAGAAAATCCTATTACTTCATCAATGTTTGACAATGATAAGACTGTAAGCCATACCCTTTCAACTCAGACTTTCGGTAAAGTAAAAATCGACGGAGACAAACTTACATATACCTCATACTGTTACGATGCTGATACCGATTCAATTGTTGAAATGTCAAAAATCAACCTTAAAAAGGATGATACAGTAATTAAAGAAGCAGTTACAGCTGCAATCAAGGCTTCAACCGTAACATTCAAAAAGTCTGCTTCAGAGATTAATGATGCTGATATTATTGATTTGAGTTCTGTCCCTGCAGGTTACACAGTTTCTTACTTATTTAACGGAGAAACATTAACAAGCATTTCTGCAGTATCATTCAAAGGTAAATCAGCAACAGCTGATATCGTTCTTACTGACAGACTCGGAAATACAACAACAATCGGAACGTTAACAATAGAAAACGGTTCATATCCGATGACAATAGGCCTTGCAGCAGGAATACCGGCAGCTATCGTAGTTATTACAGCAGGAATTATTGTCGGAGTTGTAGTTTCAAAGAAAAAGAAAAAAGCATAATTAATTACTATGTAATTAAATAATAACCTCAGGAATTTCCTGAGGTTATTTTTATTTTACTTTGTTTTTGAAAATGCTATAAATGCATCATCAGTTGATTTTTTAACATTCTCAAAAGGAATACCGGTTTCCTCTGAAATGATTTTCATTACATTCGGCATACAGAAACCGCCCTGACATCTTCCCATACCCGGTCTTATTCTTCTCTTGATTCCGTCCACTGTTCTAACCGGAATCGGAGAATTGATACAGTCTATAATCTCTCCTTTTGAGATTTCCTCACATCTGCAGACTATTTCGCCGTATGCTGGATTTTCCTTAATGAGTCTGTCCCTTTCTTCAAGCGTTAACTCACTCAGAACCGGTTTTGCTTTTCTTACAGGATCAAAGGATTTATTATCTTCTACATTTATACCAGTTGAAATAAGATATTCCTTAACCCAGTCCCTTATATCAACGGCAATTGCAGGAGCAGCTGTGATTCCAGGAGACTGAACACCGGCACACTCAAAAATATTCTTTGTTTTGATGCCCTGTCTTATTACAAAGTCTTCCTCATATATCGGAGCTCTCACACCGGTAAAATAAGCGATTACATCACTAGCCTTAAAGTTTGGCTGAACTTCACGCTGAACATCAATAATATGATTTACAACCTCTCTGTTTGTAGACGTGTCTTCCCTGTCCATAACTTCATCAGCATTCGGACCCACAAGCATATTGCCATCCACAGAATGAATGAGACCGACACCTTTGGAGTGAGAATGAAGATTCTTGATTGTTGCTTTGATAAAAGCAAACGGTTTATCAGGAAGAGCATTAATCTGACTAGGAGATAATGTGAACGGGGTTTTACCCATACTGGATTTTGCCATATAACCGGCTTTTTTATCAGTAATAAGATCTGTTCCCACTCTCGGATGGACAGTAAATGTTCTGTCTTTTGCCATATCTGCAATGTAATCGACATAAATACCTGCAGCATTTATAACGGCTTTAGGATAAATTGTTCCCCTGTTTGTTATTACCTTAATGATTCTGTCATTTTCAAGGACCATATCAAGAACAATAGTATTAAGGGACACTTCTGCTCCGTTTTCAACAGCATTTTCGGCCATTGCAATAGTCATTCGGTGAGGACAGGTAATTCCGCCCGTACCCATAAAGAGACCGCCGCAGCTCCAATCAGGAACTGAAGGCTCTTTTTTGAGGAGTTCTTCCCTTGACATAATTTCAAGACCGCCTATTCCTTTCTTTTTACCCTGTTTCTTAAATAATTTAAGAATAAGCATTTCCCATTTAGCCCTGGCAAAAGTGACCTGGCCTTCATTTTCATATGCAACATGCATATCTTCGGAAAGCTGTTTGTACATTTCATTGCCTTTTACACAGTACTTAAGTTTCTGGGATGACGAGGAGAAATTAAGTCCGACATGGATTACACCGCCGTTCTTACTTGACTGACCATTAGCAAGATCCGGTCCTCTTTCAACAAGTAATGATCTAAGATTCAGTCTTGAAAGTTCTCTTAAGCATGCAGCACCGACAATACCACCGCCTATAACAAGGACATCGACCTTTTCCCCGTCGAGAGAACTGTCTTTTACAGATGGTGTTACTATCTTCTGGGTAAATCCTTTAACCTTAATGTCATTGACGACACCTGAATAGTCTTTGTTAACAGAAATTGAGCCTGCTTTAACAACTTTTGAATAGTCATCAACAGTGCCTGTCAAAACAATAGCATTAAGTTCATTAACGGAAACATTAATGGCAGGATCTATTTTATTAAGTTCTTTCTGAAGTTTATTTAATTTCATTTGCAGTATTTACTGATTAATTCTTTAAGATGTCCTTTGAGAATCTCTTTTTCGAATTCTATTCCCCAGCTTCTTCTGACAATGAGAGCAACCATTCTGTATTTATCTACTTCTTCAGCGGAAATAGGCATTATTTTCTGATATCTCTTATAATACTGTTTACCAATCATGCCTCTTACTGCACTGTAGAACTTAAGTTCTAAAGGAGAAGCTTCCGGGAAAAGTTCAGCCTCGGAAAAGAGAAATTCCATCATTGCATATTCAATTGCCCTGTTTCCTCTTGCAGCAGTCATCCAGTCAATAACAGTACAGTTGCCTTTCTTATCAACAAGGACATTACCTGTATGGAAATCAAGATGGATAATTGTATCAGATTCCTCAAGGCTCATTACATAGTTTTTCATCTTTTCGATTTCTTCTTTTGTAAAGATGTCGAATTCTTTGCCATCAAGCATTTTGCATGCTTCAAGTCTTATATCGTCAAGATCATGTGATGATTTTGAATGAACAAGTTTATGACATTCGGCAAGGTCTTTTCCGCCCTTAAAGAGATACAAAGGATTCTTAGTAGGCATATCATTCTGGGAAACTCCGTCAATGAAATCCATAATGAATCCGCTTCTGCCGTCTTTTTCAACCTTTTCATATACTTTCATGGTTGTGCAGCCACAGGCACTTGCAATCTGAGTGTTTTTAAATTCTTTATCCGAATCTTCTTTAGGATAGTCCTCAAAAAAGAGTTTAAGAACTCTGCCGTCTTCAAGTCTGAAAGCTTCCGAGGATCTACCTCTTGCAAAATTATCAGCCATATTAATTCTCCTCCAATGAGTTTGTGGTAATTATTATATCTGCGCCACTACCAAGAACGTTCTGAATTACAACATCCCCTATTTTTAATTTTTTATCAATTATTACTTTATTGATTTCTTTCATCACACCGAAAATCAGATCTTTGCTGATTTCCCTGTTTGTTTTAACCGGCACAACAGGAGCAAATGAAAAGACAGTTCTGCATGTTGAACTTATATTTCTCTTCGGGTCTGTCATTTCCTGAAATGCAAACTCTGCACCTTTTCTGCAGGTATTACCTGAAACGTTATTATTATCATCAACTGTCAGATGGCAGCCGTTAGGACATACAATACATGTAAATTCTCTCATTCAAGCACCACCTTTATTCCGTTTTTAACTTTAGTTAAATCAACACCGATTTTTATCGACTCAGCCTGATGGACATTCTTAAATTTCTTTTCGAAAATAACCTTATCGTTTTCATATAAAGTGACTTTCTTATCCTTATAGTCATTGTCACTTCTTATAAAGAAAGACACTTCAGAAAGATCAGATGAAAGATTAAGTTTCTGAGGGACAACTGACATGATTCCCTTGCCTTTCTCTATACTGACAAGTTTCCTCTCTTTTCTGTTATTTACATAATCGTAAGCAGAACTGCCTGCGATAAATCCGTTAACAGAAACATAATCAACGAGGTCATTAACCGAAAGACAGTTACCTGCAGCAAAAACGCCGTCCATCATGGTCTCAAGATTATTATCGACAACAGCTCCCTTTGTAAAACCGCAGATCTCTATACCTAATTTCTCTGTAAGTTCATTTTCCGGTATAAGTCCGACAGACAAAACAAGAGTATCACACGGAATAATCTCCTCAGTCCCCTTAACAGGATTAAGTTTCTCATCAACAGACATAATCTCAACACTTTCAAGTCTGTCCCTTCCGAAAACCCTCGTTACTGTCTTTGAAAGATGAAGAGGAATATTGTAGTCGTTAAGACACTGCTCAATATTTCTGTTCAGACCGCTCGGTTTTGACTTCGCTTCATATACACCGAGAACCTCACATCCTTCAAGGGTAAGTCTTCTTGCCATAATAAGACCGATATCACCGCTTCCGAGAATAATACACTTTTTAGCAGGTAAAACACCCTGAATATTAACAAGATTCTGTGCACAGCCGGCAGTAAAAATTCCGGCCGGTCTTGTTCCGTGGATAAAGACCTGTTTTGCAGTTCTTTCCCTGCAGCCCATAGCAAGAATTACTGATTTTGCAGTTATTACATTAATTCCGTCTTTATTAGTGAGAGTTAAGGAAAAATCATCTTTTTTTGAAATATCCAGAACAAAAGTTGATAAAGAAACGTCAATGTTTAACTCACTGACTCTGCAAATGTCTTTGTATGCATACTCAGGACCTGTTAATTTCTCACCATATCTCGTAAGTCCGAAGCCGTCATGTATACACTGCTTCAGGATTCCGCCCAAAGCACTCTCTCGTTCAATGATAAGAACATCAAGTCCTTTCTCTTTAGCACTGATAGCGCTGGCAAGTCCAGCAGGACCGCCACCGATTACAACACAATCATAAACGTTTTTCATAATAATCATTATATTACAATAAAAATCTATTTTCTATACAAAATAAATAAAAGGAAATAATCAGATAGACTCCATTAAATCTGTCCATTCTTTAAGAAGAGGTGCCTCTTCGTCATCAAGTTTATTTATTTCATCGGTTACTTCGGCAATTCTCTGATAGTTACTGTATATATCCGGATCATTGGAAAGTGAAAAACTGAGCGCTTCACGCTTTTTGCCTATAATCTCCATCTTTTCCTCAAGAACTTTAATTCTGTGCTGTTTTTTCCTTAGCTCATTTGAATCAGACACCGGTTTTCCCTTCTTTTCCTGAGAAACTTTTTCTTCCGACTGTTCTGAAACTGAAGTTTTCAGTTTTTCATACTCGGAATACTTACAGTCGTAAAGATTAAGCCTACCGTTTTCAAAGACAAACAGTCTGTCACATACTTTATTAATAAAGTATCTGTCATGGGAAACAGTGATTATTGTTCCCGAATAATTAGAAAGCATTTTCTCAAGGCTGTCTTTCCCGATAATATCCATATGATTTGTTGGCTCATCAAGAATAAGGAAATTAGGTTTCTTTTTAAGAATCTTACATAGAGCTAATCTTACTTTTTCCCCACCGGAAAGGTCTCCTATAGTTTTGAAAACATCATCACCTGAGAAAACAAAAGCACCAAGCGCCGAGCGGACTTCCTCATCTGAAAGAAACGGAAAATCATTATGGAAATCCTCAAAAACAGTCAGCGGCGAATAATTCTGGGTCATTGTCTGGTCAAAATATCCGATATCTGTCCTTAATCCACGCAGTGCTCTCCCTGAAATCGAAGGAATAAGTCCCATTATTGTTTTTATCAGTGTTGATTTACCGCACCCGTTAGGTCCGATAATTCCTACTTTCTGCCCTCGTTTTATTATTGTATCAATACTTCCGAGAACTTTATCATAGCCAAACTCCAGTTCATCCAAAACAAGAGCTTTCTCAACGCTTTCCGATTCAGGCTGAAAATTCGTGGCAAAAGACTTTGTATTGAAACGTCTAGGGTCATTTACTTCCCCCATTCTTTCAATCTGCTTAAGCTTTGCCTGAGCCATTTTTGCTTTATTTGCTTTATATCTGAACCTTTCAACAAGTGCTGTAAGTCTGGCAATTTCCTTTCTTTTTATGTCGGCGTCCTTAACGGCACGTTCGTAATCCTCTTCTTTCTTAGTAATAAAAGCCGAATAGTTGCCTGTGTATTTTTTTGTTTCCCCGTATTCAATTTCATATACGGTTCCTACGATTTTATCCAGGAACATTCTGTCATGTGAAACTATAACCATAGCATTCTTATATTCCGAAAGATAATTTTCTAGCCATTCTATGGCTTCAAGGTCAAGATGGTTTGTAGGTTCATCAAGAAGTAAGACCTGAGGTTTAGAGAGAAGAAGTTTTAATAGGGAAATTTTTGTTCTCTGACCACCGGAAAACTCACAGAGTTTCTTTGAAAAGTCTGATTCAGTAAAACCGAACTTTCTGGCACCTGTTTTATACTCTTTTTTATACAGATATCCGCCTATTCTTTCATATTCATCGTTTAATCTTGAATATTCACGGACATTTTTCTCAGAACTGTCAGAATTGAGTTTCTCAAGCGATAACTGAATAAGTTTTTCAGTATCAAGAATTTTCTGATATGCAGAAAGCAGTTCTTCCTCGAGTGTTCTTTCTTCCCTTCCGTTGAAAGTCTGTTTAAGATAACCTATCTCAGGATTTCCCTGTTTTGAAAAAACAAATTCAGCATTTCCGGTTCCTTTTATTAGTTCAACTTCACCCGTGAGTGCTTTTAAAAGAGTAGTCTTACCGGCCCCGTTTCTTCCGACCAGTGCTATTTTTTCTTTTTCATGCAGCGTGAAATTAACCTCTGTGAGGATTGGTTCACCATCATATTCAACACATCCGTTAATTATTGATATCTGCATATTTTACCCCATATCCGGCCAATAGACTTAATATAGATATTATGACATATAAATTGTCATCAATAAGTCCAAAGCGCCCGATTTTACGTTTCACGGCGTATAAACTTATATTCTTCATTATAGAAACGGGATCCGGATTTCCATTTTCCTATAAAATAAAGAATCAGAGCATAAGCTGTGGAAATTCCCCAGCCTATCGGCCATGATGCCCATATTCCGGTTTCTTTAAGAACGGTTGCTGCAAGAGCGAACGAAATTATCACCCTGATAAGCAAATCGAGAATGGTTGAAGACATAAACGCATATATCCTTTCCGCTCCTCTCTGAACACCGTCCGCAATGACTTTTAAACTGATGACAAGATAAAACGGTGAAACAATCAGTAAAAAGTTATGACCTACTTCAATTGCATCCGCACTTTCCTTATTAAGGAAAAGAAGCATTATCTGTCTGTTAAATACAGTATAAACCAAAACGAACACAGCTGAGATAACAGCCGAAATTATTATCCCGGATTTAAAACCCTGTTTTACCCTGTCTATTCTTCCAGCAGCAAGATTCTGAGCTGTGTAATTTGATACTCCGTTTCCCATTGCTGAAAGAGATGTCACGGCAAAATTGTTGAATTTTATTGCCGCAGCATATCCTGCAGTGACGCATACACTTCCGACCGGATTGCATGAATTTATCAGACCCTGAAGGAAAATATTTGATACGGATACAAATCCCTGCTGTATTGTTGAAGGAATGCCTATATAAAGAAAACTTTTAAGATGACTCTTGGAAAAGACCCTGAATTTACCTTCAATTTTGATTTTATGCAGCTTTGCAAAAAGAACAATATTGGCAACAATACCGCTTAATCCCTGACAGATAAATGTTGCCCAGGCAACACCGGCAACCCCCATATTAAATACTGCCACGAAAACAATATCCATCACAATATTTGCCAAAGATGATATTACCAGGAAAACAAACGGCGTTTTTGAATCGCCAAGAGCAGCAAAAATACCTGTTGCTATATTATAGATAAAGAGGAAAAATATTCCGCCTGTATATATATTCAGATACAACAGACTGTCCTCTATTATATTTTCCGGAGTATTAAGAGCAATAAGAAGTGGTCTTGAACATAATAATCCTGTAATCATAAGTAAAAAACATACTCCGACAGAGAAAATATAGGAAGTTGAAATCCCTGACTTCATTTCTTTATAATCCTTAATTCCGAACAGTTTGGCTGTAAGGATTGAGGCACCCATATTGCATCCGAAAGCAAATGCCAGATACACAAGTGTAATCTCATAGGAATTACCGACTGCAGCAAGAGCTTCTTCCCCTAAAAACTTTCCTGCTATGACACTGTCTGCTATATTATAAATCTGCTGGAAAACAATACTCCCGAATAGCGGAAGCACATAAGCAAGTATCACTTTATTAGGTTTTCCTACTGTCAGATCTCTCATATCGTATATGTTAATAAGTTTTACTTATTATTGTCAAATGAAAAGCCTCCCTTTTGAGGAGGCTCATTATGAATATACGAGTTATTAGACTCTCTGCATATATTCGCCTGTTCTTGTATCGATACGGATTGTGTCGCCTTCGTTAACGAACATAGGAACCTGAAGTTCATATCCTGTTTCGACTGTAGCAGGTTTTGTTGCGTTTGTAGCTGTGTTACCAGCAACTGCAACTTCGCAGACTGTTATCTTAAGTTCAACAAAGTTAGGTGGTTCTACTGAGAACGGGCTTCCCTGGAAGAATTTGATTGTGCAGTTCATGTTCTCTTTTACATAGTTAAGTGCTTCTTCAACCTGTGAGAAATTGAGAGGAACCTGTTCGTATGTTTCTGGATCCATGAAGTAATAGAATTCTCCGTCATTGTAGAGATATTCCATTGTCTTTGTCTCAATGTGAGCAAGTTCAAATTTGTCAGATGGGTTGAATGTGTTTTCAAGAACAGCGCCTGTTACAACATTCTTCATCTTCATACGTACGAATGCTGCGCCCTTACCTGGTTTTACATGTAAGAAATCAACAACAGTCATAATCTTGTTATCATACAGAAAAGTTACACCTTTTCTAATGTCGCCAGCCATAATTTGTGCCATAGTTTGTTTCTCCTAATTTATATATAAATTTTTTATTTAATTACTTAGTAATTATTTTGCATATTCGGAACTTCTTACTTCACGGATGACATTAACTTTGATCTGTCCCGGATATTCAAGTTCGTTCTCAAGTTTAGTTGCAATGTCTTTAGCAAGGAATACTGTGCCTGAATCAGATACGACTTCCGGTTTGACAATAACTCTGATTTCCCTGCCTGCCTGAACTGCGAATGTTTCATTAACACCACTGAATGATTTGGCAATATCTTCGAGTTTCTCAATACGTTTAACGTAAGACTCAAGAGATTCTCTTCTTGCACCAGGTCTTGCTGATGAAATAGCATCTGCTGCCTGAACGAGAATTGCGGATATAGTCTGTGGTTCAATATCGTTATGGTGAGCTGCAATTGCATGAACTACGTCACCTGATTCACGGTATTTCTTTGCCATTTCGACACCGAGCTGAATATGTGTTCCTTCATATTCATGGTCGATTGCCTTACCGATATCATGTAAAAGACCTGCTCTCTTTGCAATCTTCGGATCAATTCCGATTTCATTTGCCATGATTGCGGCAAGTGAAGCAACTTCGATTGAATGTCTTAATACGTTTTGACCATAACTGGTTCTGTATTTAAGTCTTCCGAGAATCTTAATGATTTCCGGATGTAATCCGTGAACACCGACCTCTATTGCAGCATCCTCACCTGCGTTCTTGATATCTGCTTCGACTTCTTTTCTTACCTTCTCAACAACTTCCTCAATTCTTGCTGGATGAATACGTCCGTCTGTAATGAGTTTTTCAAGTGTAAGTCTTGCAATTTCCCTTCTTACAGGATCAAAGCTGGAAAGTGTTATGACATCCGGGGTATCATCGATAATAAGATCAACACCGGTTGCACTTTCGAGTGCTCTGACGTTTCTTCCCATACGTCCGATGATTCTTCCCTTCATCTCATCATTAGGAAGAGCAACAACTGAAACAGTATTCTCTGTTGCACAGTCTGCTGCACATCTCTGGATAGCCTGAGAAATAATGTCCTGAGCTTCTTTTAATGCATTGTCTTTTGCCTGGGCAATAATTTCCTGAGCTTCCTTGACAGTATTCTTTTTTACATCATCGATTAACGCGTTCTTTAATTCAAGTGATGCTTCTTCTTTTGAAAGTCCTGCAACTCTTTCGAGTTCTTTTTTGACCTCTTCCTGAGATTTTGCAATGTTCTCTTCGAGATCTTTTAATTTCTGTTTCTGTTCTTCGTTAGCTGCGTGTAATTTTTCTGCATCTTCGATTTTTTTATCTAAGACTGCATCTTTTTTATCAAGTAAATCCTCTTTTTTATCAAGGGATGCTTCTTTCTGAGCTAAACGGTTTTCTGTTCTCTGCCAGTCCTGTTTGCGTTCCTTGGTTTCCTGTTCGAAATCCTCACGCATTTTGTTCATGGTTTCCTTTGCTTCAAGGAGTCCATCTTTTCTGATTGTTTTTGCTTCAAGATTTGCTTCTTCGATTATACGTTGTGCTTCTCTGTTTGCGTTACCAATTTTCTTTTCTGTAGAGTTTTTATATGAAAGCAATCCTACAACTGCTCCAACAATGCCACCTACAATAAGGGTTGCTATTGCAATACCCGCAACGGCTCCGTCGGTTAGAGATGCACCTAACATAGTTAAAATGCCGGTCATCTTTTGACCCTCCGATCTATATTAATCAAAGCAGTTAATGGAAACCATTAAAAAACAAATTAAATTTTTAATCTATATTTATGCCTTATTGGCCGTAATATTCAATTCAATCTATATTCACATATTGTTTCCAATATAAGCTTTGTCGCAATTAGTATATATTAATATACTTTATAAGTCAACATTATAGTGCTATCAAAAAAATACATATGTCGGCAGCATAAAATAAAATCGGGTCCATAAGGACCCGAAATATTAATTATTTGCTCCCATCTGTTCTTTTACTTTGGCAGTTATTTCTTCAAAAATTTCAGGATTACTGTTCAGGAAAGCAAGTGCCTTTTCCCTTCCCTGACCTATTTTCTCTTCATTATAACTGTACCAGCTTCCGCCCTTTACAACTATTCCCATATCTGTTGCGATATCAAGAATGCATCCGTCATTGGAAATTCCTTTTCCGTAAATGATATCAAATTCAGCGGATTTGAACGGAGGTGCAACTTTATTCTTGACTATTTTAGCCTTTACGTGGTTACCGATTACATCGGAACCGTCCTTAATTGCATCGACCTTTCTGATATCAATACGAACAGAAGCATAGAACTTAAGTGCTTTACCGCCTGTAGTTGTTTCAGGATTGCCGTACATGACACCGATTTTCTCTCTTAACTGGTTGATGAATATAAGTGTGCATTTGCTCTTTGCTGCAACTGCAGTGATTTTTCTTAAAGCCTGTGACATAAGTCTTGCCTGAAGACCTACATGATTATCTCCCATATCCCCGTCAATTTCTGCCTGTGGTGTCAGAGCTGCGACTGAGTCAATGACAACTATATCAACAGCATTGGATTTAACAAGCATTTCTGTGATATCAAGAGCCTGTTCACCGTTATCCGGCTGTGAAATATAAAGATTTTCAAGTTCCACACCAAGTTTTTCAGCATAAACAGGATCCATTGCATGCTCAGCATCAATATAAGCTGCCGTACCGCCTGCTTTCTGAACTTCTGCCACACAGTGAAGAGCAACTGTTGTCTTACCTGAAGATTCCGGTCCGTAAATTTCTATGATTCTTCCCTTTGGAATACCGCCAATACCGAGTGCTACATCGAGCGGAAGACATCCTGTTGAAATTGCTTCAACCTTTGTAGACAGTGAATCATCACCTAATTTCATGATTGCGCCATCACCGAATTTTTTCTTAATCTCTGTTAAAGCAAGAGCAAAACTCTCTTCTTTTGTTAAGACCTTAGCGTCCTTTTTTTCTGCCATTTTATTTCTCCTTCGGCATTAAATGCCATACTGTTTTTTCTTTTACAACCCGATTATAACATAAGTTGTGTTACAAAAAGTTAACACAAGTGGTCACAATCTCAAAATATTTCCTTTTAAGTATCTGACAAGATAGAAAAAAGCCATATTTACGGTTTTTCTTCTTATATCCTCTCTTGTACCAGAAAAATGCTGTTCGAATACAGGAATGAAATCGCCGGCACCTACTGCGATATAAACAAGACCGACAGGTTTTCCTTCATCAGCTGTAGGACCAGCTAATCCGGTTGTTGCTACACCGATATCAACCGAACCTTTAATAAGTCCCTTAACCATTTCACAGGCAGTTTCTTTTGAAACAGCACCATAATCTGCAAGTGTATCTTTTGATACTCCGAGTCTTTCGTGTTTGGACCTCGAATTATAACAGACTATTCCCTCATAAAAGTTTTCGGAAATACCTGAAACCGAGCAGAGTTCTGAAGAGAGCATTCCTCCAGTCAGGCTTTCTGCTGCAGCCAAAACTCTGCAGTTAAGTTTTAAAAGTTTGGCAACAAGATCTTTAAGCTGAATGTCGACTGCTGAATAAACATTATCCTCAAACTGAGAATAAATATCTGTCTTAAGAATCTGGAACTCAATAGGTTTAAGAGAAAGAGATGCCATTGTAATTTTTGCATCAAGATAATTCTCTTCCACACCGAAAGTGATGCCTTTATCAAAGAAAGGTTCCAATCTTCTGATAATTTCATCACGTTCAAGTCCGCAGACCTTAAAACATTCATCAATCATTCTGCTTTTACCTCTTTTGTATCCTTAAGAACGTGTTTGTTCTTGAGAATATAGTTAACTCCGCTGAATACGGCAAAGAAAGCACCGAGATAGAAAATTATTGTTCCTACCCATGCAATTACATTGTTGAAGTATGCATAAATTAATGTTGTTACACCGACATCGAGAAGAATTGTCTTGATTTTCCCGAAAATATCAGCTGCAAGAACAAGATTTTTGCTCGCTGCAATTGACCTGAAAACACCGATAAGTAATTCTCTAGAGAGAATTATTGCACTTAATATAGCAATAACAAGTCCGTTCCCTGCAAATGCAGAATCAAGACCGAATTTGAAATATACAAGAAGGAAAAGCATTACAACAATAACCACCTTATCAGCTACAGGATCAAGGAATTTGCCTAGATCAGATACTGTATGTGTTTTTCTTGCAATGTATCCGTCAATGAAATCAGTTGCACAGACAAGCGCAAAAAGAATACCTGTTGCAATAATCAGTCCCATCTGTACACTGCTGTCATTCGAAAGTGCACCAATCAGGTATAAAATGATTGTCGGGAAAATAAGGACTATTCTTGCTATTGTGAACTTAGTTGCTAAAGTAATTGTCATAAAACGCTCCCTATAAGGTCAATTCCGTCAGTTTTTTCTATCCTTACACTGTAAAACTGCCCTATATTCATCTGCTTGTCAGACTTAAAATAAACAACGCTGTCAATATCAGGTGTCTGGAATTCAGTACGCCCGACGAACATCTGTTTATCATAGTCGATGTCATCATAAATTATTTTTAAATCCTTACCGATGTAAGAATTATTATTTTCTTTGATAATCTGTGTCTGGATTTTGGTCATTTCTTTTGCCCTTGACTTCTTTGTTCTTCCGTCAACCTGATTTTTGAGTCTGGCTGCAGGTGTTCCGTCCTCTTTTGAATAAGCAAAAAATCCTGCATAATCAGGTCTGAATTCTGAAACAAAATCCTTCAGAACATTATATTTTTCCTCAGTTTCGCCCGGGAAACCTACAATGAATGTTGTTCTTAACTTAATTCCGTGTGATTTTACTTTTTCAACAAGTTTCTTTGTGGACTCTAAATCAGTATGCCTGCCCATAACTTTGAGAATTTCCGAATCAGCATGCTGGAAAGGAATATCCATATATTTAACAACTTTTTCGGAAGATGAAATATATTCGATAAGTTCATCCGTTACCATTTCAGGCTCAAGATATAAAAGTCTTATCCACTCAAAATCGAGTTTTTCAAGTTCTCTGCAGAGATCAATAATGTGCGGTTTTCCGTCAAAATCCATTCCGTATCTTGTAACATCCTGAGCAACAAGAATAATTTCTTTTACTCCGTCATCAGCGAGTTTTGATGCTTCTTTTATAAGGTCATCCATCTTTTCAGAGACATATTTTCCCCTGATGGAAGGAATTGCGCAGTATGTACAGTGATTGTTGCATCCGTCAGCGATTTTCAGATATGCATAGTGATAAGGCGTGGTCAGGACTCTTTCAGGTGTGAATTTATCTTTTTTATCAGTACATCTGAATTTTTTACCGGACTCAAGCGTCTTTATCGCATCGATAATGTCGTCATAGTTACATACACCGAGATATGCATCAACGTCGCTTATTCCCTTATTAAGGTCATCAAGATAGCGCTGGGAAAGACAGCCCGTAACAATGACTTTCTTTTTATTGTCTGATTTTTCCTTAAAGGAAAGGGCTGAATAAATTTCATCTATGGATTCTTTCTTAGCTGAATCAATAAAAGCACATGTATTAATTATGATAATGTCGGATTCTTCTTCAGAACCGACAATTTCGTAACCAGCTTCGGAAATTCTTGAGAGCATCTTTTCGGTATCAACCCTGTTTTTATCACAGCCGAGCGAAATTACACCGATTTTCATTCATCGTCCCCCTCGTCATCTCCTATTGATTCACCAAGACAGAGTGCATCATACTGCTCTCTTGAGATATTGACATATTTTTTATCAGGTTTGGACGGATCTCTTATTGTAAGGAAGCCTAACTTTTCAAGCTGATCAAACATTTTACCTGCTTTAGGATATCCGAAACCAAGTTTTCTCTGAAGAATGGATATCGACATCGGAAGATTTGCCTCACTCTGCTCCACACCGATTCTGAGTGATTCAAGAATATCCGGAGAAAGTCCTCCCTCGTTAGAATGTGAGGATGAACTTTGTTCAACTTCTTCCGGCGGAACTTCTTCTTTCTCTACTGCATCCCTGACAGACTTATCATAAACTGTATCATTGTTATTTCTTATGAAATCACAGACACGTATTACTTCATCGTTTGAAATAAATGCACCCTGGAGACGGTCACATTCTGTCATCTTAAGGAGCATGTCACCTCTCGGAAGAAGTTTTTCAGCTCCGCCCTGATCAAGAACAGTTTTACTGTCCGCAGATGAAGAAACATGGAATGCAACTCTTGTCGGGAAATTGTTTTTGATTGTACCAGGAATAACATCTACAGACGGTCTCTGTGTTGCAAGTATCATATGAATACCGGACGCACGTGCAAGACGTGCTATTCTGTTGACGCCATCCTCGACTCCGCGCTTACCTATACTGATGAGTTCTGCGAATTCATCAATTACGATGATGATTCGAGGCATTTTTTTCATTCCGTGAGTTACACAGGCTGCATTATATTCATCTATATTTCTAAAATTTGTTGACTCAAGAAGTTTCTGTCTTCTGTCCATTTCCTGAAGCGCCCAGTTGATAGCCTTGATTGCCTTATCTGCATCCTTGATTACATCAAGGAGAAGGTTCGGGAGTCCTGCATATGCTGTAAATTCAGTACGTTTAGGGTCAATAAGAATAAGTCTGACATCATCAGGTGTCGACTTATACAAAAGTCCTACAATAAGAGTATTAAGGCAGCAGCTCTTACCCATACCAGTTGCACCGGCAACAAGAGCATGCGGCAGTTTATCGAACTCCATTACACGGTTTGTACCGTATATATCCTGACCGAGTGCCATGACTGCAGTTGATTTAGCTTTGACAAACTGCTCGGATTTAACAAGTTCAATAAAGTTGACAACCCTTCTGTTCTTATTCGGCGCCTCAATACCCACTGCACCTTCTGCCGGAAGAAGTGTCATTCTTACGTTCTGGACACGCATAGCCATAGCCATATCACTTTCAAGTGTCAGACAGTAGTTAATCTGTTTTCCTCTAGGGACGTAGGCATATGCTTTATAGAGGGTGAATGTCGGGCCCTGAATTACCTCATAGATTTCGGATTCAATATTGAACTCTTTGAATTTATCGACAATAGCCTTTTTCTTGAACTCGGTATCTGTATCCTGTTCGGAAGGAGGTGTCGGAGGATCAAGAAGATCAAGGGTCGGATAAGTATATGGCCTTATAGGCTTTTCTGTTTCTTCGGCAGCTTCAATCTGCTCATCAATAGTGGTCTGAATATACTTTGTGCTGTTAGGATCAATCTTTTCAAGACGGTTTGCCCTTAAAACAGCTGGATCAACGTGTCTTGTTCTCTTAGGTTTTTCTGCCTGAGCAGCCTGCTCTGCAGCAATAGCTTCTTTTTCGTATTTTGAAAGAGGTGGAGCCTGAGAAAGAGCCTGTTTAATCTTCCTTTCCTTCTCTTCCCTGTCAGGATCCCATGCATTCGGAGTATACGGATTTTCTTTAGTTACCTCATTATTCTGGAAAGCCCTAGGCATTCTTGTTTCATCAACCTGGGCTTTGTATCCGCTCCTGTCAAGATCATTGATATTCTCGATTCTTGACTGCGGTTTATATTTAGGAACAGGCTCTGTATATGCCGATGACTCATATTCATTTTTAACAACAGGTTTAGGTTCTTCAATATTGTTTGAAGCCCTGTTAAATGCACCGGTCATACCTGTGTTAGCATATACTTTTTCCTCATCATTTTCGGATTTGATATTATCAAAGTTGGCAACAACCGATGACTTCGGTACAGCATCTTCTTTTTCATATGGCTGTTCAGGTTCATCAAACTTCATTGAACTGAACTCTTTCATCTGCTGCTGTTTAAGTGCAAAAAAATCAATCTTTCCATCATCATTAAGCGGAATTTCTTCTTCATGGACTTCTTCTGTTATAACCGGTTCCGGCTCAGGTTCTGGAATTACCGGTTCCTTTCTTTCTATCCCGAGAATATCACTGTATCTTTCCTGGAAATCTCTCTTAATGTCATCACCGTTCGGATCAATACCAAGTTTTGACATAAGATCAGTTCTTCTTGAAGGGGAAACAGATGGTCCGTCAAAAGCGGATCTCGGATTTGTTGAAGCATGATAGCTCCTGAACATATCATCACTCTGTGCACCGAGAAGAATATCCCTGCTGAGATCTTTTCTTGAATAAGATTTCTGCTGATCGACTTTTTCCGAAAGAATTGTGCTGTATGACTCTTCTTTTATATCCTCAAGCGGTACATAAGAATCAGAACCTTTGATTTTTCTGCTGAGTTTTTCAGCAGTTGAAGTAACATCGATACGGATAATACCCTTCTCACCCTGAGCAAAATCAGTTAATGAAGGAAATTCCACATCATCAAGGAGAAGAGGTTCATTCTCAGCATGTTTTTTGGAGAAAATTCCTGATTTAAAACCAAGGGACTTATCCCTTGAAGATTTATCTTCATAATCAGTTATTCTGCTCGATTTAATAACAGGAATTATCTGTAAAAGCAGAAGCAGGAAGAAAATACCGCATATAAGAATAAGTGAACCTGCTGTTGTAATGAGCTTCATCAGAGGAAACGCAACAATTCCGAAAAGCATACCTCCTGCTGTGTTTGTGAAGTGATAGCAGTTCAAAAGATATTCGCCGTAATTTGCATCAATAATGTGAGAACTGGAAGAATAAATCTGAAGAGCAAGCACAGCAAGAATATACATAACGCTGATAAAAACAGCTTTTCCAGGATGAATTTTGAATTTTTTGTTAATGACTACAGCAATACCGAGAAGAATTCCCACGATATTATATCCGTAGCATGCAAGACCGAAAAATCCGACAAGGAAACCATATACCATTCTGCCGACTCCGCCGAAACAGTGAACATTGCAAAGAAAACAGAATAATGAAACCAAAATGATGAGAATACCGAACGCTATTCTGTTACCTTTTCCTGAAGATGCCTGTCTTGTGTTGTCCAAAATGAAAGTCTCCTTAATATACTAGACTTATATTGTAGACAATATAACGAAAAAAATCAAGATAAAATACAAAATAAAGCGTTTTTACAACTTAAAAATAACTAAATGTTGTGTATTCGGGAAATGATTTCCGTTATGACTTTCGGTATTTCACGGACAATATCGGAAGGAAGACATGAGAATTCATTCACATCCGTGATTTCAGCACATCTGCCCAGAATATATGAGCCGGCAACAGCTGAAGCAAAAGGATCCTTGGAAAAAGCAAGAAGACCGCAGATGATCCCGGAAAGGATATCCCCACTACCACCTTTTGACAGTTTTGAGTTACCAGTCTCATTGATATAAACAGTTTTGCCATCCGTCACAACTGAGTTATGAGACTTAAGAACAACAACACAATCGTGATCGTCAGCGTATCTTAGAGCATGGCTAACCGGGTCTATGATAATTTCATCCTTTGAAATTCCGGTCATATTAGAAAATTCACCGATATGAGGTGTCAGAACCGCACGACCGGAAAAATCAAAATCCTTGCATTTTTTAAGAGCATCGGCATCAACAACCAGGAACGAAGACGAACTGTTTAAAATATGTCTGACAATTTTATCAGATTCACCGTTTCCCATTCCCATACCGATTCCACAGCAGGACGTTTTATTTAATGCCTGGTCAATAATATTTTGATTGAATTTGATACATCCGTTTTCGGTTTCACACGAATAGATTGCCGAAAATTTAACATTTGCATAAAGATTATCTCTTAAAAAATCAGGAACAAGAATTGCACTGGTTCCGGCACCTGAAAGCATTACGGTATCACTTAAAGATGTAATAATATTTTCTGTTCCGGACAAAGAAAATTGAGGTGCTCCGACATAATTTTCAGAGCCCCCTATTATAAGAGCGTGACCGAACATCCCTTTATGGGAATTATCATCTCTTTTAGCAAATAACTTTTTAAGTGAATCAGTCAGTATCTTGTTCATTAGAGTTAAAAATATTCTGATCAAGTCCTGCAACTACCCTGTTAATTACAGAATATGAAAATCCTTTGGAATAAAGATGAGATGAGAGTTTCTGCTTCAGATTCTTAGTGGTTTTTGAAGATTTAACATATTTAAGAGCGAAATTTCTGCAAAGATCATTTTCCTCATCAGACGGATATAGTTCATACAGCAAATCTTCAGCAATAACTGAACTGACACCAAGTTCTTCCGTAAGTCTGTATAAAATTTTCTGTGAGCCGTATCTTGACTTATTTGCCCTTATAAAAGAACGGGTGAATTCAGTGTCATCAACAAACTTATATTTTTTGCCTTTTTCAATAGCAAAATCGACCTCATTTCTGTGATAGCCTTTTTCATACAGTTTGTCTTTCAGTTCTTTTTCGGATCTGGCAGAGAAATCAAGAAATCTGAGCATCTGCTCATATGCTTTCTTTGCTCTCTCCTCATTAAGTTCAAATTCCATAGAATATAAATATGCCACCGCAAAGCGGTGGCAATAAATTAAATTTAATTATTTAACTGGATAAACCCAACCGAATTTATCTTCGTAACGGCATTTCTGAATACCAGTGATTCTGTCATAGAGCCACTCTGTAATCTTACCCATCTTACCGTTATTAATTACCATATCCTCGCCCTTGAAATTAATTGTTCCAACCGGTGAGATAACAGCAGCTGTACCTGTTCCGAATGCTTCATCAAGTTTTCCTGCTTTATATGCTTCAACTACTTCAGCAATTGAAATTTTTCTTTCTTCAACAGGATATCCTGCATCTCTTAATACTGTAAGAGCTGAATCTCTTGTGATACCACGGAGAATTGAACCATCAAGTTCCGGTGTAACGACTTTTCCGTCAATAACAAATGCCATGTTCATTGAACCGACTTCTGTAACATACTTTTTCTCTTCGCCATCAAGCCAGAGTACCTGATCGAATCCTTTCTTTTTGGCTTCTTCACCTGCTAAAAGTGAACATGCATAGTTTCCCATACATTTTGCTTCACCTGTTCCGCCCTGTGATGCTCTTGTGAAATAATCTTCAACAATGAGTTTTGTAGGTTCAAGACCATGTGCATAATAACTTCCGACCGGTGAGAGAATAATTGTGAAGATATACTTTTTACTTGGGTGTACGCCTAAGAAAGCTTCGCTTCCGAACATAAACGGACGGATATAAAGTGCTGTGCCTGGTTCTGTAGGAATCCATTCAGCCTCAAGTTTGACAAGTTCTGTAAGTCCCTTTAAAGCCTCTTCTTCATCAAAATTAACCATACAGAGACGTTCAGCAGACTTATTCATACGTTTGAAGTTTGCCTGTGGTCTGAACATTGTGATATTGCCTTTTTCATCTTTGTAAGCTTTTAAACCTTCAAAGATTCCCTGACCATAATGAAGTGAGCAGCATGCCGGATCAATCTTGAAATCATCGTAAGGAATGATTTCCATTTCCTGCCAGCCACCTTTGCTTTCATCATATTCCCAAACGAGCATATGATCTGTAAAATACTTTCCGAATCCGAGTTTTGTAAAATCTGGTTTCTGTTTTCTTTCTTTTACGAGTGTGATTTTCATTTTCTATCTCCTAAAATAATTATTCATATTCTCTGAAGAAGGTTTCATCACAGATGAACTGTTTAGCCTTCCCCTGTGTTACTTCATTAATAAGTGCTGTATAAGCATCAAGGTCATCGCTTTTTACGTAAAGCTCCGATTTGATTTCATCACCGTACTCAGTATTTTCTATAATGCAAGGTTTTTTTCTCAGAACCTTCTCAAGAGATGCCCATACCGAGTAATCTGCACTGATACCTATTTTTCTGCTCTCTGTTCTCTGTTTAATTTCAGCTGATTCAAGAGCCAGAACAGCTGCCTGTGTGTATGCTCCGACAAGTCCGCCGGCTCCGAGTTTGATTCCGCCGAAATATCTTGTCACAACAACAGCTGTTTTTGTCAGATTCTGTTTCCTTATAACCTCCAGAATAGGCTGACCGGCCGTTCCCGAAGGCTCGCCATCATCAGAGAATCTGGTCTGAGTGGCATTAATATCCGAAATATATGCATAACAGTTGTGAGTTGCATCAGAATATTTCTTTTTAATTCCCTTAACAAACTCTTCAGCGCTGTCAGAATCAATATCGCCCTTAACTGTTGCAATAAAGACGGATTTTTTTATTTCATATTTTATGGTGAATTCACCATTTACGAATCTATACGATTTCACTCTGTGATAACCTTATAGAAATTCTTTTTGCCTTTCTGAAGAACAAATCCGTTTGCAGCCTGGCTGTCAGTAATGGTTGCGAGAATGTCTGTAACCTTTTCTCCGTCAACTGAAATACCGCCACCCTGAATAAGTCTCTTGGCTTCGCCTTTGGAAGGAACTTTTGCCACGGAAACCAGAATATCAGCAATCTGAGTCATGCCGGCAGGAATTTTTGCCTCAGGCATATTTTCACTGTCTCCTGAGAATGCAGCTTTTGCTTTGGCAAGTGCATCATCAGCTTTTTCTTTACCATGAACCATTTTTGTGAGCTCATATGCAAGTCTTTCTTTTGCAGCATTCATTCTCTCATCATTATAACGGGTGAGTTCTGCAATTTCATCCATAGGAAGGAAAGTAAGATATCTGAAAACAGTAGCCACATCGGCATCGTTTATATTTCTCCAGTACTGGAAGAAATCATACGGAGTAGTTTTGTTTTCATCAAGCCATACAGCACCTTTGGCTGTTTTACCCATTTTAATTCCCTCTGACGTAGTCAGAAGAGCAAATGTGATTGCGAATGCGTCTTTCTGTTCCTTTCTTCTGATAAGATCTGCACCGGCAAGAATATTTGACCACTGGTCATCACCACCGCACTCAAGAACACAGCCGTATTTCTGATTTAATACTAAGAAATCATATGACTGCATAAGCATATAGTTGAATTCAAGGAAAGTAAGTCCCTTTTCCATACGTTTTTTATAGCAGTCTGCTGTGAGCATTTTATTTACTGAGAAATGTGCACCGACATCTCTTAAAAAGTCAATATAGTTGAGGTCAAGCAACCAGTCAGCATTATTTACGAGAATTGCTGCGTTTTCTCCCTCAAATCTGATAAATTTTGACATCTGTTTTTTGAAGCATTCCACATTGTGAGCAATTGTTTCTTTTGTCATCATGGAACGCATATCGGTTCTTCCTGAAGGATCCCCTATCATTGCAGTACCGCCACCGATAAGAATGATAGGTCTGTGACCGGCGTCCTGAAGTCTTTTTGCGACAATCATCTGCATAAAATGACCGACATGAAGACTGTCTGCAGTAGGATCAAAACCGATATAGAATGACTGAGAACCGGAATCTAAAAGTTTCTTTAAATCTTCTTCAAAAACAACCTGTTTTACTAGTCCTCTTTCCCTAAGTTCGTCAATAATGTTCATAAATAATCATCCTTTTAATTTCTAATTAAAAAAAGTATACAACCAACAGCGATATTTATCAAGAAAAATATGCCTTTACTTATAAAGTAACCCAAATTATTATTGCCTATTTAACCCATTTATGATAGCATTTAGGAGATAAAATAATTAAGGAGGCTTTTCTCTTATAGAGAAAGATTAGAACTATGCAATATTCAAGCGACGTTGAAAAAATGTGCTGCGTAGCAAAAGGACCTAACCACGGCCCAGCACCTATTCCTGAAGAAGGCAAATGGGTTCAGGCAAAGGAAATCAAAGACATTTCCGGTCTTACACACGGTGTTGGCTGGTGTGCTCCACAGCAAGGTGCATGCAAACTCACACTTAATGTAAAAGATGGTATTATCCAGGAAGCACTCGTCGAAACACTCGGCTGTTCCGGTATGACACATTCTGCAGCAATGGCAGCAGAAATCCTTGCAGGAAAAACAATCCTCGAAGCACTCAATACTGACCTGGTCTGTGATGCTATCAATACAGCAATGAGAGAACTCTTCTTACAGATTGTATACGGAAGAACTCAGTCTGCATTCTCTGAAAATGGACTTGTAATCGGAGCAGGACTTGAAGACCTCGGAAAAGGCACAAGATCACAGATTGGTACTATGTACTCAACTGTTGCAAAAGGACCAAGATACCTTGAAATGGCTGAAGGTTATGTAACAAAAATTGCATTAGACAAAAATGATGAAATCATCGGATACCAGTTCTGCAAGCTCGGCGTATTCATGGAAATGATTAAGAAAGGCACAGATGCTAACGAAGCTCTTGCAAAATGCACAGGAACATACGGCAGATTCAAAGCTGAAGACGGTGCTGTAAAGTGGATTGACCCACGTCACGAATAAGAGGAGGCACACTATGGCTATCACATTTGAAGGATATGAAAGAAGAATAGATAAAATCACCAAAGTCTTAAACAGCTACGGCATTAAGGATTTGGAAGAAGCAAAAGCTCTCTGCACTGAAAAAGGTGTTGACTGTGAATCAATCGTAAAAGGTGTTCAGCCTATTGCTTTTGAAAACGCAGTATGGGCATATACAGTTGGCTGTGCAATCGCAATCAAGAAGAACTGCGTAGATGCAGCAAAAGCAGCAGAAGCAATCGGCGAAGGATTACAGGCATTCTGTATCCCAGGATCAGTTGCAGAACAGAGAAAAGTCGGTCTCGGACACGGAAATTTAGCAGCAATGTTACTCTCCGAAAACACAAAGTGTTTTGCATTCCTCGCAGGTCACGAATCATTCGCAGCTGCTGAAGGTGCTATCGGTATTGCAAGAACAGCTAACAAAGTAAGAAAAACTCCTCTCAAAGTAATCCTTAACGGACTCGGAAAAGATGCAGCATTCATCATTTCAAGAATTAACGGATTCACATATGTTCAGACAAAAATGAACTATTTCACAGGTGAAGTTGAAGTTGTTAAAGAAACAAAATATTCAGATGGCGAAAGAAGTGCTGTTAGAGTATACGGTTGTGATGATGTAACAGAAGGTGTTGCAATCATGAGACTCGAAGATGTTGACGTTTCAATCACAGGTAACTCCACTAACCCGACACGTTTCCAGCATCCGGTTGCAGGAACATACAAAAAATGGTGCTGGGATAACGGCAAGAAATACTTCTCAGTTGCATCCGGCGGTGGCACAGGAAGAACTCTCCACCCGGATAACATGGCAGCAGGTCCTGCATCCTATGGTATGACAGATACAATGGGAAGAATGCACTCTGATGCTCAGTTTGCTGGTTCATCATCAGTTCCTGCACACGTAGAAATGATGGGACTTATCGGAATGGGAAATAACCCAATGGTAGGTGC
>JAKSOR010000013.1 GCA_024405515.1 Clostridia bacterium | reverse complement strand
TCCCAGACTATCTGGGAGTTTTCACTCGGGGTCCCTTTCGGGCCCCCTCATACAAAAAGATTCCCGGAGAACATCCGGGAATTTAATTTTAATTCTTTATCTTTCCGGCCAGAAGCGACCCAAGATTCGTTTCGGATTTTCCGGATTTGTACTCGGTTTTATTCTGCTCTTCTTTTTTGTATGTATTTATGCTTTTTCTGGTGTCATAAAGAGAAAAATCAGGCAAAGGCGTTTCAGATAATTCCTTTTCTTCAATGCCGAGAACTTCAAGCATATCACTAAAAGTGATAATTTTAATATCCGCCCCTTTTTCATTAGCCTCCAATACCTGTTTAAGCCTGCTGCATTCGAGAAGATTTCCGTCGATGTCACTGAAATCATATTTTACAAAATAACTGCATTCGGAAGCTTTCTGTCTGAATGTGCAGCCGTGATTATTTAATATCTGAACGAGATTGATCATTTCCTTAAAATGATATTTCTGATAGTTGTTACTTACAGAAAGTGTTTTGCCGGTAAACTCGCATTTAGTCAGTTTTTCAGTACGCTGAACTCCATCAAGGAATTTGAAAAAGTCGCGATAATGTTCCCCCTCAAACACATTATCCAGTGAAATCCCCTTGCTTAAAAGGAACTCCTCTTCCCTTGCCTTCTGGGCAGCTCTTTCCTCTTTGACAACGGTTGTAATGATTCCGTTTTCGGTTTTCCCGTTTCCACGCGGATATTTTTCAATAAGTTCACTCAGCGAAAGGCCCGCTCTTTTTGAGATTTCTTTTGTGACAGCCATTGTTGCGAGAGCATCATCAACGCTTCTGTGTGCGTGTTTAGGGCCCTGAATCTGAAGATAATCGCACATTTTCTCAAGTCCGACTTCATCCTCAATGCCTAAATAGGAAGAATATATGAATTTAATGTCATGAAAATCATATTTAAAAAACGGAAGATTATATCTCTCACAGTCATCATTAATGTACTTTGCATCGGCATCAATTGTATGACCTATTACGATGGTATCAGGGTCAGTGACATAAGCTCCTATTTTATTATAGAAAGCAGGAAACTTTTTTGATGACCTGTACACCCCTTCCGGATATGCAAGCATATTTTTTATTACATAATTTTCAAAAGGAGCTGCCGGATTAATAACAATAACTTCTTTTTCTTTAATAGAAAAAGAATCATCCGTAAGGACATATCCGAATTCACAGATTTTGCATTTTCCGCCATAGCAGTTCGCACATTCTATATCAAAAAACAAATACTTCATACAGTTACAAAATAAATGCAGCCTAAAAGGCTGCACAAATAATAATGATTTTAAATTACCATTTACTTACAACGTACTCACAGAAGGCGCTCATATTACTGAACTCAATTTCCTTTCCGTCATCAAGAACAGCCTTTCCGCTCCAGATTCCGAACACCTGATGGACATCCTGACCGACAAGATTCAGAACCATTTTTGATGAATTGTCAAAGACCGGTTTCATAACGGCATCAAATCTTCCGTCATCAGACTTTAAGTGCCATTCATTAAGCCAGCCGCTGTCTCCCGGGAAAGATTCAACGTCCACTGCTCCGATTTTATGGATTTTTCCGTCATAGAAAAGACATGTTTCAAGATCCGGAGTTTTTTCGTTGATTTTCCATGTGAAGTTAAAACCGAAGGTTTTACCATCTATATCCTGAGAACCGTTTGCCCAGTACCACTGTCCCTTATGAGGCCATACACCTCTTCCCCAGTCCATAATTGCAAAAGAGTTATCTTTGGAGAATGTATATTTTTCCTCACCATGGAATTTTATTGAGCCTTCCGCTTTCATACCGAAAAGTTTATTTGCAAGGAAGAACTGATTCGGTGCATCAAATGGTGTAACCGTTGTTATACCCTCATGATCTTTATCCACATAAACAGTAAATGCAGCATCCATCTTTATTTTGTTTCCGGATTTAATGATAAACTCAATCTTTTTACAGTTTCTTCTTGTATCAAGCTGAAGGACAATGCTGTCTGTCTCATATCTGAAGAAATTCGGAGTATCTGAAATCTTCGGGAGAATATATTTATGTTTTGTAAAGAGTTTTGTGGCTCCTTTTGAAAAAACTTTCTTGCCTGTCTCAAGATCAAAAACCGAAATTGCCGGACTTGCCATTAATGTGATATTAAAGAATGAAATAATAACGCAGTACTTTCCGTTATTAATCTGATAAAAATCCCATTCTTTTACTTTCAGCCTTGGTTTTGCATCCTTCCTGTCATACTCAAAGAAATTATGTCTTGCCCAGCCATAAGTATTAAGTGTTCCGTCTTCATTTAATAATTTTGTATATTCGGTAATTTCAGTCTGACTCATATAGTTCTCCTGACTAATCAATACATTGATTATATCTTAGATTCTTTTCGTTGTATACCCCTCTTTTTCAATTGCATCGAAGCGTTTTGTGAGAGTATCAATAAACTCAGTATTAGATTTTGTCTTCGTTATCATATTGATAAGAGTTTCCGTTGATTCAACGATATTTTCACCTGAGAGGAGTTTTCTGACGCCCCATGTTGCAGTAAGTTCTTCCGGAGAAAGAAGAAGTTCCTCATTTCTTGTACCGGATTTGGCAAGATCAATAGCCGGGAATACCCTTCTTTCCTGAAGTTTTCTGTCAAGATGGATTTCCATATTGCCTGTGCCTTTGAATTCCTCATAAATAACATCATCCATTCGTGAACCCGTATCAACAAGTGCAGTTGCAATAATTGTCAGTGAACCGCCGTTTTCGATATTTCTTGCTGCTCCGAAGAATCTCTTAGGACCATGAAGTGCACCAGGGTCAATACCACCGGAAAGAGTTCTGCCCGTTGGAGGAACTGTCAGGTTATATGCCCTTGCAAGTCTTGTGATTGAATCCATAAGAATAACAACATCCTTACCCATCTCAACAAGTCTCTTGCTTCTCTCAAGAAGAAGTTCTGCAGTTTTTGTATGATGTTCAGGAAGTTCATCGAATGTAGAATAAACAACTTCACCGCTTATTGATCTCTGCATATCAGTGACTTCTTCAGGTCTTTCATCAACAAGCAATACCTTTAAAATAATCTCCGGGTAATTTTTGGTGATTGCGTTAGCAATCATTTTTAACAGTGTTGTCTTTCCTGCCTTTGGCGGAGAAACAATTATTCCTCTCTGACCCCTACCTATCGGTGATACAAGATCTATGCATCTTGTTGCAAAAGCAGTAGGATTGTTAACTATTTCAAGTTTGATTTTCTGATTCGGATAAATAGGTATCAGGTCATCGAAATTAGGTCTTCTTCCGATAAGTTCCGGAGAAATACCGTTGATTGTAACAACAGTATTCACTGGTGCCGGTTTTCCTTCCTGGGCCTGTTTGCATTTTGCAACTACATAGTCGCCTCTCCTTAAACCGTACTGTTTTATCTTCTGTGCATGCACATATGCATCCATTTCGGAAAATTCACCTGTTTTAACACGTAAAAATCCGTATCCGTCCGGGCTGATTTCAAGATAACCTTCCCTGAGCTGTTCAGGTACTTCCTCTTTCTTTACCTCTTCCTTCTTTTCCTCTGTTTTTATTTCAGCAGCAGGCTGTTCCTTTTTAATCTTAGGTGCTGTCTCCGGAGCTTTTTCTCCTGAAACAATTTCCATGATTCTGTCTGCAAGTTCTGCTTTTTTAAGGCCTGTGACATCAGAAATGCCCTCTTCTCTTGCAATCTGTCTTAATTCAATCTGAGTCTTTTTAAGAAGATCCTCTTTTAAATATTTTGCCATAATAAAATTTTTCTCCTGAATGGAAATTTAATATAAACTGTTTATTTTATGAATTCCCTACCCACTAAGTGGGTAGAGTTAAAATACTATTTTGAAACTTTTTCTAAAACAAGAACTTTTGTTTCTTCGCCGTCGAAATCAGCACGGTCAAATTCAATTGTGCTGTTCTCAGCATAAATGATATTTTCCTCATCAAAACAATCGAGGAAATCATTAAGTTTGTCGATATTGAAATCGCAGTCTTTGGTTTTATAATGCATCGGGATTACGATATCCGGCATAAGTCTGTCAACATACTCTTTTGCCTGTTCAGCATCAATAGTATATACTCCGCCGACCGGAATCATTAAGATATTACATGCACCGAGTGCTTCATAAAGCATTGCGTTGCATTCCTCACCTATATCTCCCATATGAATGACATCGACGCCATCCATTCTTACCTTGAATATAAGGTTTTCCCCTCTCTGTGTGCCCTTTGTCTCGTCGTGATAGGATTTAAGTCCGAGAATATGGACTCCGTCCATCTCATAAAATCCGGAGCGGTTAATCACAGTAGGATTGCCTTTAATGTGGTCCATACAGTTATGATCCTTGTGTGCGTGTGAAATAGTCAGGATGTCCGGTTCGACATCTATCATCTCATAACCTACATAATCATGATACGGATCTGTTACGAGGGTCGTTCCTGTTGATTCTTCAAGTTTGAAGCTGGAATGCCCTAGCCAAGTTATTTTCATATTTCTCCTTTTGAAAAATTATTCTCGTACATGGCAACAAGATTTTTAATCTTGGATGATGGATCGAGAAGTTTTGATACTGATTCGTTATAGTTTGATGCTGCAAGGATAAGAGCAATGTATTTGGACATATCAGCCTCAACGAACCATTCGCATTTTTTAAGTTCAGGTATTCTGTATGAAAGGTTTGTAGAAAGAACCGCATCAAAATACCCTGCTGCATAAGCTTCATTAAATTTCTCAACACCTTCTGTGAAGAGTGAGAATGTTGCGGAAAGGAATACTTTGTTTGCTCCCTTTTCCTTAATCTCTTTTGCAAGTTTGAGAATTGAATCACCTGTTGCAATCATATCATCTGCAACAAATACGTTCATGCCCATTACAGGAAGTCCGATATACTCGTGTGCAACGATAGGGTTTCTTCCGTTAATGATTGTTGAGTAATCCCTTCTCTTGTAGAACATACCGAGGTCAAGTCCGAGAACTGATGCATAGAACACGTTTCGTGTCATTGCGCCTTCGTCCGGAGAGACAACCATTGCCGTATCTTTGTGGAGTTTGAGGTCAGGGAATCTCTTTAAGAGTGCTTTGAGCATCTGATAATATGCAAAGTAGTTATCAAATCCCATAAGCGGAACCGCATTCTGAACTCTTGGGTCATGTGCATCAAATGTAATGAGGTCTGCAACTCCATAGCTATGGAGTTCCTGGAGCATCATTGCACAGTCAAGAGACTCTCTTGCTGTTCTTCTGTGCTGTCTTCCGCCGTAAAGCATCGGCATAACAACAGTTATTCTCTGAGGTTTTCCTGTACATGCACAGATGAGCCTCTTAAGGTTTGCATAGTGTTCATCCGGAGTTAACGGTAATTCCTGTCCGAACATCTGATATGTAACTCCGTGGTTACCCGGGTCACAGATAATATAAAGGTCTGTTCCCCTTACAGAATCATGGACAATTCCCTTAGCGTCGCCGTTTGTAAAACGAGGACAGTCAGACTGGATAATAAATGTTTTCTTTTCGTTATCAGAAATGCCGTTGTATAAGTTTACAAGACGCTGATCGATTTTGTTTGCCAATTCCTCTGCACCAGGACAAGCAATAATAGCAAGCGGAGCAACAGGAGTACCTTCAAATTCGTATTCTTTCGCCATTTAAAGTGGAAACCTCCGATATGATAAAATGATTATAGCAAAGTTAATTCCCAAACACAAATGAAATAATATAATTATTTACATTTCGAGCAATTCGATAAGGATAGGATTCATAACAGAAGTTCCATGCTCAGTAAGGGCTATATAACCGTCTTTTTCGGTAAAGAAAGGCCTAAGCCTTTCAGAAATACGTTTTTCAATAATTTCCTTTCTTACTCCCCTCATCGTTCTTAAGCCGAGCATAATTTCTTCGTCTTTTATGTCCTTTTTTGAAAGTTTTATAACATTTTCCCTTCTGATTTTATCGAACGAATCAGCACCGCTTACAGATTCTGTGTATTTATCCATGGAACTGAAATTTGAAAATCTGACATTCCCGATAAGGGATGCCGAATTCAGTCCGAGACCGAGATATTCCTCTCTTGTCCAGTATCCGTAGTTATGCTCTGATATTCTGCCGTTCCTTGCAAAGTTTGAAACCTCATATCTTTCAAAGCCGTTTTCTGAAGCAGCTGCTCTTGCTGTTTCAAACAGTTCCTCAGTTTCGTCATCAGAAGGAAGAACTACCTCATTTCTGTCAACACGGTCCTTAAGGACCGTTCCGTCTTCGATTATGAGCTCATACATTGAAATATGACTGAGATAAGGTGCAACTGTGTCTATCTCATTTTTAACGGATTCCCTGCTGTCAAAAGGAAGTCCGATTATAAGGTCACATGAAAGATTATCAAAATATTCAGATGCCAGTTTTAATTTTTCCAATGCAGTTTTACTGTCGTGAATACGGCCAATCTCTTTAAGATTTTCATCATTCAAAGACTGGACACCGACCGAAAGTCTGTTTATTCCGATATCTTTATAAAGCTTAAGCTTTTCCTCTGAAATGCTTTCTGGGTTTGACTCAATTGTAAATTCAGTGACTCCCGAAAAATCAAAAGAAGATTTAAGTGCTTTGACGATTTCTGAAATATTATCTTCAGATAATAAAGAAGGGGTTCCTCCCCCTATGTAAACAGTGTTTATACGGCTTCCCTTAAATTTTTTACCTGAAAGAACAATCTCTTTTTTAAGAGATTCAATGTATTTTTCAATCTCATTTACTGAACCGGGAGCCGAAACAAAATCACAGTACTGACATTTTTTCTTGCAGAAAGGAATATGGATATACAGTTCCATACTATTCCTCATCTCCGACTTTGAGGATGGAAATGAACGCTTCGGACGGCACTTCAACCGAGCCGACCTTTCTCATTCTCTTCTTTCCTTCCTTCTGTTTCTCAAGAAGTTTCTTCTTTCTTGTGATATCTCCGCCATAGCATTTTGCAAGAACATCTTTTCTTAAAGCCTTAACTGTTTCCCTTGCAATGATCTTACCGCCGATTGTTGCCTGGATAGGAATTTCAAAGAGCTGACGAGGTATTGCATCCTTTAATCTTTCGGCAATTCCTCTGCCTCTCTGATATGCAAAATCTTTATGAACAATAATTGAAAGTGCATCACACATTTCTCCGTTAATCAGCATATCTAATCGGACCAAATCACTCTTCTGGAAGCCATCCATCTCATAATCGAGAGAGGCATAACCACGTGTTTTTGACTTAAGCTGATCAAAGAAATCATAGATAATTTCATTAAGAGGAATACGGTAAGTTATCTGTACTCTTGTAGGGTCAATATATGTCAGATCAATGTATTCTCCTCTCTTTTTCTGGCAAAGTTCCATAATAGGTCCGACATAATCAGGCGGTGTGAAAAGCAGTGCTTTGACAACAGGTTCTTCAATTTTCTCAACTTCACTTGGGTTAGGAAGAGCCGTCGGATTTTCAATAAGCATACTCTCACCGTTAGTCTTTGTGACTATATATGAAACACTAGGAGCTGTTGTAATGATATCAAGATCAAACTCTCGCTCAAGTCTTTCCTCAATTATTTCCATATGAAGAAGACCTAAGAATCCGCATCTGAAACCGAATCCGAGTGCTATTGACACTTCAGGTTCAAAAGAGAGGGCTGCATCATTCAGCTGAAGTTTTAAAAGAGATTCTTTTAAGTCCTCATATTTTGAGCCATCGGCCGGGAAAATACCTGTATAAACCATAGGAGTTGCTTTCTTATATCCAGGAAGAGCTGCAGCTGCAGGGACATCGGCATTCGTAATAGTATCACCGACTGCCGTATCAGATACGTTTTTGATTGATGCTGCAATATAACCTACCTCACCTGCAGAAAGAACATCCGTTGCCTTCATCCCAGGTGAAAAATAACCGACTTCGACGACATCAAACACTCTGCCGGTTGACATCATTTTTATTCTGTCTCCGGCCTTTACAGTGCCGTCAACAATTCTGACCATTGATATTGCGCCACGGTAATTATCATAAAAACTGTCAAAAATAAGAGCCTTGAGAGGAGCTGTCTCATCACCTTCAGGAGCAGGAAGTTTTTCAACAATGGAATCAAGAAGTTCATCAATTCCTATTCCTTCTTTTGCAGAAACAAGAGGACATCCGTCTGTATCAAGACCTATAAGGTCTTCTATTTCAAGTTTTGTTCCTTCAACATCAGCTGAAGCAAGGTCTATTTTATTTATTACCGGCATAATCTCAAGGTTGTTATCAAGCGCCAGATAAACATTTGAGAGCGTCTGAGCCTCGACTCCCTGAGTTGCATCAACAACCAAAAGAGCGCCCTCACAGGCTGCGAGAGACCTTGAAACTTCATATGTAAAATCGACATGTCCCGGTGTATCTATAAGATTAAGGACATATTCCTCACCTTTAAACTTATAATAAAGTCTGCATGTCTGTAATTTAATTGTAATACCCCTTTCCTTCTCAATATCCATATTATCAAGAAGCTGCTCCGACATATCCCTTTCAGAGACAGTACCTGTTTTTTCGATAAGTCTGTCTGCAAGAGTTGATTTGCCGTGGTCAATGTGGGCAATTATTGAAAAATTTCTGATATGCTTTTTATCCAAAATGTCCTCTTTAATGATATTTCATTAAAATATCACGTGTATCTTGACTAAATTATAAATGATGTATAAAATTTTCACAATGATTTTATATAGGAGCGTAATATGAATTATCAGTGGTTATTTGATACGCCAATTGCCCACAGAGGCACGCATGATGATAAGTTTCCTGAAAACAGTCTTCCTGCTTACGCAGAATCTATCAAGAACGGTCTGAATATTGAAATTGATGTACACACTACAAAAGACGGAAAACTTGTTGTATTTCATGACGACGATTTGAAAAGAGTCTGCGGAGTCGACAAAAAAATCAAAGATTCAACCCTTGAGGAAATAAAACTGTGCAGAATCTGCGGAACAGAATACCAGATACCTACTCTTGACGAGTTCCTTGAACTAGTAGATGGCAAAACAGGCATTCTTCTTGAAGTAAAAGGAATTAATCCGTTCGATTTATCAATTGTAAAACCAGTTGTTGAAAGAGTTAAAAAATATAACGGGCCTATTGCCCTTCAGTCTTTTAATTTTGGGTCTGTAGGATACATGAGAAGACACTGCTCTCTTCCTGTCGGCGAATTGTGCACGTGGTCAGCACCTGGAGGAAAGAAATTCAGATCATGGATATGCAATTTTATGGGCAAAGCCTGGGTATGCAAGTTCACAAGGCCTGATTTCATCGCCTACGACGTCAATGCATGCGATCCTAAGTTCAGTCATAACAAATGGATAGAAAAATGGGGCAAAAAGCTTCCTATTCTCTTCTGGACTGTCACAACCGAAGAAAAAATAGATACTGCTTCAAAATTTGCAAATAATGTAATCTTTGAATATCTTTCACCTGAATATGCAAAAGAAAGGCACAAAGACCTTATGGAATTTAAATGCAGAGAAAACAAAATACCATCTAATTTACAGAAATAACCGATATTTATAATATACAGGAAAGGGAGAGGCTTGTGCTTCTCCCTTTCCCGTAAAAAGAGTTAAGATGTATTTGAACAAAATTTTATTTAGATTTTTTGAATCTAGAAATAAAATTTATCGAGCGATTCTTTACAGTCTTAACGAATGTCTCATTCATAGGTTTAATATCGACTATTTTTGAATTATTTGTAATTGAGTATGAGACATATACGTAGTATATGCTGAGCAGTACTGCGAATACACAGAATGTAATATAGAAAGCTCCTTTTGTCTCAAATGATATCATTGATGCTGTTGCATCAGGTACTACGAGGCCGCTTTCGTTATACAGTTCAGCTATGGCTGTTACACCGAGGAATGAGTATCCGCTTGCAATAAAGTACATTCTCTTATCTCCGCTTACCATTGCATAGATAAATGCCATTGCAATTCCAAGGAAGAGGAATGTGATGCTTACTTTAAGCGTGAATACTGAAATCATTATAAGCAGGAATGATGCAAGAAGAATAATCTCATGTTTGTTTCTGTTCTTGAAATAGAGAGAAACAACATAAATTTCGAGAACGAGAATGAAAAGGAGATTAAGGATTGAAACTGCCTTTGTCATTGTCTTTCCGTTCATAGTTGCCATTCCGTAAAGATTGAGTGCATTGTATACAAAGTAATCAGTACCTGTAACCTGCATTGCCATGTACTTGTATCCGAAGAACGCATCCCCTGCTGCAATCTTATCAATTGCTACAGGCAGTGTTAAGAGATATGCAAGAACGAAACAACCAACAAGACCGAACACTATCATTGCTCTGTTTGCTGTGAATTTCTTTAATGATTTATCATCCCTGTAATAGCTGTATCCGAGATATGCAAGCATGATTGGTGCAAGTGCAAATGCTCTGACATCAAGAACTATAGCAAGTGTAATCATAAGGTATGATGGGAGATATTTCTTATCAAGTAAGAAATAAAGTGCTCCGATCATTAATGCAACGAGTACAGGTTCGAATGTTGTGTTAAGTCCGCTTGTAACAAATGCAATCGGAAGGAATGCATAAAGTCCTGCATAAATTGTTGAAAGCTTATTCCCTACATATTTCTTTCCGTAGAAATAGATAAGAAGGACTGCAGCCATATCTGCAAGAACGTTTATAAATCTTATAAGGATTGAGCATGCGGCTACATCAAGGTTTGCACCCATAGCACCGATTATTGCATAGATGTAAATTGCACCCGGAGCAAGAATATATGCTGAGGAGTAAGAATTCATAAAGAGTTTTACTCCGTCCTTAAGACCGATAACTTTTGCAATTGAAACAAGTGATGCTGTATTTGCACCGGAGCCGTTGAGTGTAAGAAGGAGAATAAGTCTCACAAGACCTGCAACAAGAGCAAGCCCTACACCGATTGCAACCGGGTTCTTGACTGCTTTTACTATTCCGACAGATTTTGCATTATCAAAATCAACAAATGCATTCTGTTTTGAGTAAAGACGTCTAATTGCAATATATGCACCTGCACAGAGAAGTGCTGTGCCTATTGAAAGGCAGCATACAAAAGCAATACCTGCTGCATTTGAGTTAGTATTGACAGTTTTTGCTTTCTTGAATTTAACTACTTCTGCACCGGCCGGGACCTCATCAACTCTCTGCATTGAAATATTATCAAAGAATGCTGTTCCTGCAGAACCTTCTTCTTTGGATCCAAGACAGAGTGCTATTGTCATATAGTCAGTGTTTCTAGGAGATACATAGAATGTGAATGTTTTCCACTCGCCATCTGTATTTGTGCATCCGGCAAATGTATATCCTTCATTTTCAATGAAGGAAACGTGTACACCATTAGTTACAGTAACACCTGAAGATTTGACATCAAGTGAAACCTTATATACAACACCTGTATCTACTGCAACTGTCTGTTTTAAATATGAATAACCTGCTGTGCTGTTAGAAAGTCCGAGATAATAATTCTCCCCGCCATCCCCTGTCGGAGCTGTATGTCTTGAGAAAGACACGCTTGAAGAAGAAGTTGACCATCCTGAGAATTTGGATTCTGCGAATGTATTAAATGAACCGTTAGTAATGAGTTCATCCCCTACAGAAGTTACTCCGTTGTCACAGGCAGTAAATGCAAATAGTGCTAGTAACAAAACTAGCACCATCACGATTGTTAAAATAACTTTCTTTTTCATCTGAATTACCTTAACGATTTAATAATTAGATTTCTTTAAGTTTTGCTGACTTACCTGTTCTCTCTCTTAAGTAGTAAAGTTTTGCACGTCTTACTTTACCATGACGTACTACTTCGATTGAAGCTACTTTTGGGGAATGGATTGGGAATGTTCTCTCAACGCCAACACCATAAGAAATCTTTCTTACAACGATTGTTTCTCTGATTCCGCCGTTCTTCTTTGCAATAACAACACCTTCGTACGGCTGGATTCTTTCTCTTGAACCTTCAATAACCTTAACGTTAACTTTAACCTGGTCACCGATTGCAATTACTGGAAGATCTTTCTTCATACCTTCCTGTTCTAAAGTATCAATAATGTTCATCTGACTACCTCCTATTATACAAAATGCTCATACACAAGTCTCTCTTGCCAGCGGAACATCCGAGTCACGCGTTATATAATATTAAAAATATTTATATTGTGTCAACCAAATTAACACAAAATCACCAATTTAACCTATTTCTGAAGGATTCCCCCGATAAAACTCCTTCTGTGAATTTCACAAGGCCCGTCCTCTTTTAAGGCTGCGATATGTTTGGCAGTACCATACCCCATATTGTGATCGAAATCATACTGAGGATATTTCTTTGCCATTTCTTCCATATATCTGTCTCTTGTCACTTTTGCAACAATGGATGCTGCAGCTATGGAATATGACTGAGCGTCTCCTTTAATTATTCCCATTGTCTCGTAAGGAATATCCAGATGCAAAGCATCTACAAGAACAATATCCGGTTTTACTGAAAGGCCCATGATAGCATCTTTCATACATGCTTTTGTAGCATTAAGAATGTTCATCTCATCGATTTTTGTCTGATCGTATGAAACCGTATTAACGGCAACAGCCTTTGAAAGAATGATATCGTAAAGTTTTTCTCTCTTAGGTTTGGAAACCTTCTTGGAATCGTTTACTCCGTCAATGAGGTCAGAAAGGTCCATTATAACTGCAGTGCATGTGACAGGACCTGCAAGAGGGCCTCTTCCTACTTCGTCAATACCGCAGATATACTTATATCCTTTGGCAAGAAGTTCATTTTCAAATTTCATCAGTTCTTCAGGTTTTACCATAATTCACCCGTTTAGATTATCATTTTTCAAGCATAAGTTTCCCAAGCTTTCCTTTTCTGAACTCATCGATAATCATCTTTGCACACCTTTCGTAATCAGGCTGATTACCTTTGATTTTAAAGCCTCTGGTCATACATATTTCATCAAAAATCTCTATAGATGATGAGGAATTACCTGAAAGTGAGTAACGCGAATTAAAGGCATCAGGATAGAGTTCCTTTACCTCGTCAATAAAGTCATAGGCAAGTTCCGTTTCATCAAGAATATCGTCCCTTATTGAGCCTATGTATGCAAGGTGATGGGCAACTTTCTGGTCCTCGAATTTTCCCCAGAGTGTTCCAGGTGTATCAAGAAAATCTATTCCGTCAATTGAAAGCCACTGTTTTCCTCTCGTCACGCCAGGTCTGTCACCTGTAACTGCCTTTGCTTTTTTGCACATGGCATTGATAATCGTGCTCTTTCCGGAGTTAGGAACACCGACGACCATTGCCCTTACTGATATATTAGCGCCCTTACTGGCGTATTTTTCTATTTTATCTCTGCAGACTTCCCTGAGTCCTTTGACTATCTGAGAGCAGTCTCCTGATGTTCCTATTGCCTTGACATAGGTCTTCCCCTCTTCTTTGAATCGGCTGCACCATTTATCAAGATCCTGAGGATCCACAAGATCGCACTTGTTAAAGACATACAGGACTTTTTTCCCGGTGAGAAGTCTGTTGAAAAGAGGATTATCGCATGAATAAACTGCCCTTGCATCTATTACATAGATGAGGGCATCGACAAGTTTTAAATTGTCTTCCATCATACGGATGGCCTTGGTCATATGACCAGGAAACCACTGAATATTCATTTTATCCTCTCTTTTTTCTGCTTTTTTTAGGAAGATATTCCTTTAAATCAGCATCCTTAAGTAAATCCGGTCTGTTCTTCTGGGTAATTTCAAGGGATTTTTCAAGGCGCCATGCCTCAATATCCTTATGATTACCGTTAAGAAGGACCTCCGGCACTTTAAGACCTCTGTAGTTTTCCGGTCTTGTGTACTGAGGATACTCTAAAAGTCCGTTTGAAAAACTTTCTTCGGATGTGGATTCGGAAGAACCGAGAACACCGTCTATGTATCTTGCCACGGAATTAATAACGACAAGAGCCGGAAGTTCACCGCCCGTAAGAACATAATCACCGATAGACATTTCCTCGTCTATTGCGAGATCTATTGCTCTCTGGTCTATGCCTTCATAATCACCGCAGAGAATTAGGATTCTCTGTTCTTTTGCAAGACTCTCAACCGTCTTCTGATTAAGCGTTCTGCCTCTTGGCGACATATAAAGTCTTAATGCTTCATGATTCGGATCAACAGCTTCTATCGCTGAAACAATCGGGTCCGGTGTCATTACCATACCTGCACCACCGCCATAAGGTGTGTCATCGGTCTTTTTATGTTTGTCCTTCGTGAAATCACGGATATTTGTAATCTGCACGTCAAACTGACCGTTTTTAATGGCCTTCCCTATAATACTTGTATTGAGAATATCAAAATATTCAGGAAATACTGTTAATACATCAAATTTCATAGTCAGTTTTCATCATCGATACAGACTACCTGTCCGAATATCGTTTCATCAAGAACCATTCGGTTCTCTTCCAAATTTACTTCTTTTATGAGTTTTTTAAGTGCAGGAAAAGACAGAGTCTTTTCCTGAGATTTAACACAGTATATATCAGCGGCTCCGTACTGAAGAACATCATATATGCATCCGACAGGATTTTCACCCGAAAAGACATCAAGTCCTATGATGTCATCAATATAAAAACTGCCGTCTTCAAGTGAAGGAAGATCTTCCCTTTTTGCGGATATTTCCCTGTTCCTAAGAGCTTCAGCCTTTTCAACAGTATCAATACCGCTAAGTTTTATAAACGCAAATTCACCCGAAAGCGACAGGTGGTCCACCTGACAGTTTCTGCCGTCGATAATTACGTATTTTAAACCGGCATATCTTTTAGAGTCGGAAGAGTAAAACTGTACTTTGAGTTCACCGTTTAACCCTCTCGGCTTTAAAATCCTGCCAATCTGAAGTTCAGCTTTCATTCAGCTTTTTCTTCTATAACTACGTTATACTTTATGTTGCTCTTTCCGCTTGCTGACTTTACGATTGTACGGATAGCTTTGGCTATACGTCCCTGCTTTCCGATAATCTTACCCATATCAGACTTTGCAATAGTAACAACAATGTCTGTTGAGTCTTTTCCGTCTCTTTCTTCGACAATATAGTCTCCGTCCGGGACAAGAGAAGAAACAAGGTATTCAACTAATTCAATCATTTTGTCACCTAAATTACTTAATAATTCCCTGATCTTTAAGTAAAGCTGCAACTGTAGCTGTCGGCTGAGCACCGTTTGCTAACCATTTCTGAGCTTTTTCTGCATCGATAACAATCTGTTTTGGATCAGCTGCTGGATTGTAGTAACCAATCTGTTCAATGCATTCTCCGTCTCTAGCCTTTCTTGAATCGATTGCTACGATACGATAAAATGGTGCCTTCTTTGCTCCGAGTCTTGTTAATCTTAATTTAACCATAGTTTACCTCCAAAAAAATTTATAATTTTTTTATTTTTGTTATTTTATTTAAAACAGTCCTTTCAGACCTTTTATTCCTCTTAAACCTTTCATGCCGCCCTTCTGCATTCTGTTCATCATTTCCTTTGTCATTTCGAACTGCTTTAAGAGCTGATTTACTTCCTGAATGGTTGTTCCGCTTCCCTTTGAGATACGTTTTTTCTGACTTGCCTTGATAATATCCGGGTTACGTCTTTCCTTCGGTGTCATTGACTGAATAATTGCCTTTGTTCTTGCCATCTGTTTTTCATCAATCTTTGCATCACCTTTGATTTTTCCTGCAAGCCCAGGAATCATTCCAATCATATCGTTGATATTACCCATCTTTTTCATGTTGTTAATCTGGTCAAGGTAATCCTCAAGGTCGAATGAATTGGATTTGAGTTTTTTCTGAAGTTTCTCGGCCTCTTCCTGTGAGAATGCATCCTGTGCTTTTTCAATAAGAGTAAGGACATCCCCCATTCCGAGAATTCTTGATGCCATTCTTTCAGGATGGAACGGCTCAAGATCTTCCATCTTTTCTCCGGTACCGCTGAATTTAATCGGTTTACCGGTCACCGCTTTGATTGATAATGCAGCACCGCCTCTTGTATCGCCATCAAGTTTTGTCATGATGACACCGGTTATATCAAGAGTCTTGTTGAATGTGTCTGCGACAGTTACTGCATCCTGACCTGTCATGGAATCGACAACGAGGAGAATTTCCGTCGGTTCAACAGCCTTTTTCACATTAACGAGCTCGTTCATGAGTTCCTGGTCAATGTGGAGACGTCCCGCTGTATCGATAATCATTGTGTCGAAGCCGTTTCTCAAAGCATATTCCACACCGGATTTAGCGATTTTAACAGGGTCTATCTGTCCCATTTCAAAGACTTCTGTTCCTGCCTTGCCGGCAACAACTTTTAACTGCTGAATAGCTGCCGGTCTGTAAACATCTGCTGCTACGAGTAAAACTTTCTTTCCCTGTTTCTGCAGGAATTTGGTAAGTTTTCCGCACATCGTTGTCTTACCGGCACCCTGAAGACCACACATCATATAAATCGTAGGCTGTTTATCAGAAACTTTAAGTTTCTGGTATGATGAACCCATGAGTTCTATGAGTTCTTCATTTACGATTTTTACAATCTGCTGATCCGGAGTAAGGGACTTAAGGATGTCATCTCCCAAAGCCTTTTCGCTTACCTTTGCCGTAAAATCCTTGACAACGTTATAGTTTACGTCAGCCTCAAGAAGAGCAACCCTGATTTCTCTCATGGCCTGCTTAATCTCGAGTTCGGTTAATTTTCCTTTATTACGGAGTTTGGAAAAAATATGATTCATCTTGTCAGATAAACTTTCAAAAAGCTGTGCCATATTCTAGTCCTCCATTATTTTTTTGATTTCTTCGATACTGTCTTTTATCTTTTCATCATCAGTATCCACCTTCTTAAGAATGCCGAGAATCTGCCTGTCTCTTTTAATGAATCCGAGTTTTTCCTCAAATCCCTCAAGAAGTTTAACACCTTTGTTTATTGCATCAAGAATTGCCTGACGGGAAACTGAATATATTTCCGCAATCTCACCATATGACATATCCTCATCATAATGCAGTCTCAGATATTCATTCTGTGTCTCTGTAAGGAGAGCACCATAATAACTTCTCAGCATTGATATCTCAAATCTGTCCATATTTCCCCTGATATAAAAAGGTGTAAAGCGTTTAAACTTTACACCAATCATATATAATTAAGAATTATATGTCAAGCAGATTCGCTTAACATCTTTTAAAAGAGTGCATTTACGAAATCCTTGGCATCAAAAGGAATAAGATCATCTATCTTTTCACCGACACCGACATAAACGACAGGAAGGCCGACTACGTCTGATATTGCCATAATTACACCGCCTTTTGCTGTTCCGTCGAGTTTTGTAAGAATAATTCCGTCTGTTTCGATATCCTCACTGAAAATTTCTGCCTGGGAAACTGCATTCTGACCGGTTGTTGCATCAAGAACAAGATATTTTCTGAAATCAGCATCCGGAAGTTCGCGCTCTACGACCCTGCATATCTTCTGAAGCTCTGCCATAAGGTTCTTTTTGTTGTGAAGACGTCCGGCAGTATCTATAAGTATGACATCGTTACCTCTTGATTTTGCCGATGTAATCGTGTCAAACACCACAGCTGCAGGATCTGCCCCCTCATTATGTTTAATTACTCTCACGCCTGCTCTGTTGCCCCAGATTTCAAGCTGTTCGGCCGCTGCAGCCCTGAACGTATCACCGGCGGCTATAACAACACTGTGACCCTGGCTCTTGAAAAGATTCGCCAGTTTGCCTATGGCTGTTGTCTTGCCGACGCCGTTGACACCGGACAACAGGATTACGAGCGGATACTCATACTTCGGAACATCATAATCTATATCTTCCATCATAATGTCTCTTAAAAGTTCCTTTGCATCCTCAGGCTGTTTTACCTTGTTCTTAAAAATGCGGTCTTTTAATTCCTCAATGAAATTATCCGTTGTCGTTACTCCGCAGTCTGCTGTCAGAAGCGCTTCCTCAAGTCCTTCATAGAACTCGTCGTCAATTTCCTTAGCGGAAAAAGCAAAGAATATTTTCTTTGAGAATGCTTCTTTTGTCTTTTTTATACCTTCTGCTATTTTCTGAAAAAATCCCATATTAATCCTTTGTTGCGTGTTTTACAGCCTCTTCAAATGTTACAGAGACTAACTTAGTTACACCCTGTTCCTGCATTGTTACACCGAATATTGAATCCGCATGAGCCATAGTCGGTTTTCTGTGTGTAATAACGATAAACTGAGTGAAATCTGAGAATTTCTTAAGAAATTCTGCAAAGTTATTGATATTAGAGTCATCAAGTGCAGCCTCAATTTCATCGAGAACACAGAACGGCATCGGTTTAAGCATGAGAATTGCAAACAGAATTGCAATAGCAGTAAGTGCCTGTTCTCCACCGGAAAGAAGATGAATACCCTGAATCTTTTTCCCAGGAGGCTGAGCCATAATGTTTATTCCGCACTCGAGAACATCATCAGTTTCGGAAGTATCGAGTTTGAGTTCGCCTTTTCCGCCGCCGAAGAGTTTATAGAATGTATCTTTGAAGTTCTCATTAATCTGATTGAATGCTGCAAGGAACTTGGATTCCATTTCCTGAGTGAGTTCCTCAATAATAGCAACAATATCATCATGTGCCTTCTGGATATCATCTCTCTGAGTTGTCTGTTCATCAAGACGTTCCCTTGTTTCTTTGAGCGTTTCAAGAGCAAGCGGGTTGATTTCACCGAGTTTAGTGATTTCTCCCTTGATTATCTTAATTTCGTTACCTGAACCCTGATCCTCAAAAGCTTCATCTTTAATCTCAAGACATCCCTGATATGTCATGTCATATTCTTCGAGAATATACTGCTGCTGGTTGAGCATTGTATTCTCAAGATTCTCGAGCATGTTTTCATTTCTTGTCTTTGATTCAATGAGTCCGTTCTTTTCTTCCGAAAGAGCTGTTTTTTCGGCATCAACAGTCTTTATTTCTTCTGTAATGTCCGACTTTCTCTGACTGAGTTTATCTTTTTCTTCAGTGAGCATATCGATTCTCTTCTTATCTTCCTCCGTGAAATTGGTCTTTTCCGGGGTCTTTGTCATATCATCGATCTGGCTCTGATAGCCCTTGATTTCTGCGACAAGTTCAATCTTATCGGATTCAAACGACTCTTTACTGTGAATAAGTCTTGAAAGTTCAGCATCCGAGTTATCAAGTTCGCTCTTAAGCTGTGTGCTCCTGACTTTTGCGTCCATGACAGCCTGGTTGGCTGCCTGTCTTTCTTTCTTCCGCTCACCGTCTTCAGACGAAGTCTGAGAATCAAGAAGCATCTGATATTCTTCTCTCTTTGAGGCAGCAAGCTGCTCAAGTTCTGTTATGGATGAGAGTTTGTTCTTTATTCCTTCAATATCGCTGTTTACAAGATCAAGGTCTTCCTGATTGGTCTTCAGTTCTCCCTCGAGTCTTTCAAAAGCTTCTTTTGCAAGATTGTATTTAGATATTTCAGCACCAAGTTCTGCCCTTATGTCCCCGATTTCCTTCTGCGCATCTTCCATCTGTTTGACTGCTGCATTGATTGTATCAGATACTTCAGAGAGCTGTTCCTGAGCCATCTGTTCTCTCTTTTCGTATTTTGCAATGTTTTCCTTAATCGTGTCGATTGTCTTGTCCTGGGCAAGAAGTGATGACATCTGTCCTCTTCTCGAACCACCGGTAATTTCACCGCCGCGTGTGAACACATCACCTTCGAGAGTTACAAGTTTTACCTGTCTGTTATATTTTCTGTAAAGATTTGTCGCGTTATCAATATTATTTACGACAACTGTTCCTCCGAGAAGTGTCTGCATGAAACAGTCAAACTTCTTATCATAAGCGATAAGATTGGCCGCAATGCCTTCGACACCAGGCTCATTAAGAATTCCCCTGAATGCAGGTTCTATTGTCTGAGGACGAGTGGATGAAGCCGGTCTGAACGTTACTCTTCCGTAACCCTTTCTCTTAAGATATGTGATAAGGTCAGCTGCATCCCTTTCTGTTTCGACAAGAACATTCTGCATGTTTCCGCCGAGCGAATATTCAATTGCAGCCTGATATTTTTCAGGAACATCTATTACCGATGCAACAACTCCCCATACTCTTGAGGAAACGAACTCATCGCTGTTTGAGTCTTTCATCAGAAGTCTTACTGAATCCTGATATCCTGCGTAATCGTTCTTAATTGATTCCTGAAGTTTTAAGCTTGCTCTGTAACCTGCAAGTTTTTCCTGGAAGACCTTAAGGTCTTCTCTGTAAGAACTGATTGAATCCTCAGCCTCTTTTTTGTTTGATAAGGCTTCGTTGTATTTTTCAGAAAGTTCCTTGAGTTTTGCCTTATAACTGTTAACTTTTCCTTCGGCAATTGAGAAATTGGTCTTGGCCTCAGCATAATCTCTCTTCTTTTCACTGATTATGTCCTTGAGGCTCTGTGCTCTCTGGGATGCAATACCCTGCTGTTCCATAATTGAGCCCTGACTTGACCTTAATTCCTCGAGCTGGTTCATGGCGTCAATAAAGTCCTTGTTGCTCTTAGCAAGCTGGCTTTCCTGGTCATCTGCGGACTGCATGACAATCTTATATTTCTTTTCTGCGTCCTCAAGTTCCTTAGATGCTCTCAGGTATTCAGCGAACTTTTCATCTTTATTCTGGTTGGCGATATCAATTGCCTTCTGGTTTTCGACAATTCTTGTGTCAAGTTCGGCAAGATCTTCCTCAGTTCTCTGTTTTGAATCGTTAAGGTTCTGGAGTTTTTCTCTGAAAAGTGCAAGGTCTCCCTCAAATTTTGTGGCATCTACCTTCAAAGCAGTGAGTTCATTCGATACTGATTCAAATTCCCTGTCTACTTTCTGAAGTTCAAGTAAAAGCTCATCATATTTTTTGCTTGAATCTCCGAATTTGAGTTCGTTTACCTTAATGTCATGAGTATAGTTTTCAAGTCTTAATTTTATTTTTTCTTTTGTTTCCTGGTTGCGCTCAAACTGATACACATAGTGATTTAACTCATAATATCTGAGTTTTTCTTTGAGTTCGTTGTATTTCTGAGCCTGTTCAGCCTGTTTTTCAAGAGGTTTAATCTGTTTTTCTATTTCATAGATGACCTCATTAATGGTCTTGAGATTCTCTCTTGTGCGCTCCAGTTTTCTTTCGGATTCCGTTCTTTCGGCACGGAATTTGGAAATTCCGGCTGCTTCCTCAAAAATCTGACGTCTGTCTTCAGGTTTGCCTGAAATAATTTCCTGAACCCTGCCCTGTCCGATAATGGAATATCCTTCCTTACCGATACCGGTATCATGAAGAAGGCTGGTGATATCAGCAAGACGGCATCTGTTTCCGTTGATAAAATACTCACTAGAACCGGATCTGTCCATTTTTCTGGTGATTACTACCTCATCAAAAGATATGCCCTTGAAGATTTTCTCATTCGTATTGTCAAAAGTAAGGGATACCTCACAGTAGCTCATGCCCTTTCTTTTCTCGGTTCCGTTGAAAATGACGTCCTGCATTGACTTACCACGCAGGGACTTTGCACTTCTTTCACCGAGAGTCCATCTTATGGCATCAGCAACGTTACTCTTACCGCACCCGTTAGGTCCGATAATCGCCGTTACACCTTCCTGAAACGGTATCTCCACTTTGTCAGCAAATGATTTGAATCCTCTTAATTCAATTTTGACAAAATTAAGCAAAATTAATACCTGTCCTTATTTTAATGGAATAAATATATCATATTTATAAGTTGCTTTCAAGTAAAAAAGAAAATGTTTCACGGATTTTGTGAAACATTGTTTTCTTAATAGTATTTATAAGTGATTATTTATTGAAAATCCTATTGTAAGCAGCCTCTGCAGCGTGCTGTTCGGCTTCTTTTTTGGAGTGTCCGGAACCTTCTCCAAACTTATCCCCGCCGATAAGACAAGCAACAGTAAAAATCTTATTGTGATCAGGGCCTGATTCTGAAACCGGAGGATAATCCGGCTGGTCTAATTTATGTTTGTCGCAATACTCTTTGAGAAGTGATTTATAGTTTTCATTTTTATCAGTTACATTTAATTCATTAAATGTAGATGCCAGTTTTGAAAGAACGAATTTCTTGACTTCATCAAGATTTTTAGAGTCGTAATAAATAGCTGCGGTTACTGCCTCAAATATGTCTGACATCACCTTTTTGCCCGAACGGATTGACTTTACATCCTCCCCTTTTTTGACGTCAAGATATATATTGAGTTTATGATCTCCTATTACTTTAGCAAGAGGTTCTTTGGATACTATTTCAGATCTTAATACCGTAAGTTCACCCTCATCGGCATCCGGATGGATTTCCATAAGTCTTTCCGCTACAACGAAGTCCAGAATGGCATCTCCGAGATACTCAAGTGACTGATAATTTTCCGTATTTACAGAAGAAACAGATGAATGGGTAAATGCTCTTTTTAAAAGAGTTTTATCCTTAAATTCATATCCTATTATTTTTTCTATTTCCTTAATTTCTTTTTCGGTCATTTTTCTTCTGTTTCAGCTATCTTGACTTTGTCAACGCCTTCTTTTATCTTTGCAGGTATATCAGCTTTTGCAAGATCTCTTGCCTGAAGAACTGAAGCCGTGATTGATTTTGCTTTGGATGCTCCGTGTGATTTGACTACGATTTTATTGACTCCGAGGAAACATGCACCGCCGTGTGCATTGTAATCCATCTTTTTCTTAACCGATTTGAATACAGGTTTCAAAAGGAGACCGCCTATTTTGGCTTTTAAGCCCGTGTTGTACACTCCGTCTTTAATCAGATTGAGCATCATATTGGCTGTGCCCTCTGCGCTCTTAAGAGCGATGTTGCCGTCAAAGCCGTCACATACTACCACATCAAAATCTCCCGAGAGCATATCCCTGGCTTCGCAGTTGCCCACAAAGTTAATATCCCCGCACTCTTTAAGAAGTGCAAATGCCTCATGGGAAAGTTCGTTGCCCTTCTTGTCTTCTGCCCCGTTTGAAAGAAGTCCCACTCTCGGTTTTTCCACTTTAAGACTTTCTTTTGCATATGCTGAGGCCATAATTGCGAAGTGAAGAATATTAACCGGTTTGCAGTCAACGTTTGCTCCGCAGTCGCAGAGAATCATTCCGTTACCCTTATAAGTAGGAAGAAGCGGTGCAAGAGCCGGACGTGAAACGCCTTTGATTCTGCCGACTTTCATAAATGCTCCGACAAGAACCGCACCGGTTGAACCGGCAGAAACGAATCCCCCTGCATCAGGAAGATTATTAAGTGCATCAAAAGCTTTTACAAGAGAACTTTCCTTTTTGAGCTTTATTGCCATTGTCGGGGATTCATCATTTGTAATCTCCTCTTTGGCATCAATTAGTTCAACCTGAGTCTTGTTATACTCAAGACCTGAAAGAACCGGATTGATTTTATCCGTATCACCTACAAGAACAACAATGAGATCTTTGTCTTCTTTTGTTGCCTCTACTGCTCCTATTACAATCTGCTGTGGGGCTAAATCGCCGCCCATGGCGTCTACTATTATTCTCATAACTTAATTATACGACAGAAATAAGTTAAAAAAAAGGGTGATTAAAATCACCCTCATTTACTACTGATTATCAATTAGTCGTTGTTCTTTTTTACAACCTGTTCACCATTGTAGTAACCACACTTCGGGCAAACCTGGTGTCCTTTGATTAATTCGTGACACTGTGGGCATTCTACTAAACCAGGTGCTTTGACTTTCCAGTTAGCAAAACGTGAATTTGTTTTGGATTTTGAAACTTTATTTTTTGGGACTGCCATCTATCTATCCTCCGACTTATATCATTCTCTCGTCATAAACAAGCATTGCTAATTATATTCAATAGCGTGTTGCTTGTCAAACGAAAATAATGCTTTATTCAGTATATTATTATTTATTAAATGCCAATGCTTTTGTCTCTCTTGCAATTGAAAGTTCTTCATTTGTCGGGAGAATGAGAATTCTTGCCTTACTGTCGTCTGTTGCAATATCTCTTATACCGTCTTCCCTTAATGCATTCTTTGCAGGATCAAGTTTTGCTCCGAGGTAATCCATATCTGACATGATGAACTTTCTCATAATGACTGAATTCTCGCCGATTCCGCCTGTGAAGATAACTGCATCAACACCGTTTAAAGCTGCTGCATATGAACCGATATACTTCTTGATTCTGTATGCACATGCCTCGATAGCAAGAAGAGCTTTCTCGTTTCCGGCATCTGCTGCTGCATTTAAGTCTCTCATATCTGATGAAAGTTCGGAAATACCCATAAGACCGCACTTTTTGTTCAGGTACTGAACAAGTTCTTCAGGTGTGAGATTGAGTTTTGCTCTGATGTATTCAGATGCTGCAGGGTCAATATCACCACTTCTAGTACCCATGATAAGTCCTTCGAGAGGTGTAAATCCCATGGATGTATCAATACATTTTCCATCCTTTACTGCTGAAACAGATGAACCGTTTCCTAAGTGACAGATGATAAGTTTTGACTCTTTCTTTCCGAGATATTTGATAGCTTCCTCAGAAACGAATTTGTGTGATGTTCCGTGGAAACCGTATTTTCTTACTTTGTACTGCTCGTAAATTGAGTACGGAATTGCATACATATATGCTTTCGGCGGCATTGTTGAATGGAAAGTTGTATCGAATACAGCAACCATAGGTACACCAGGCATAACTGCCATACAGCTCTTGATGCATGCAATATTGCCAGGCATATGGAGCGGTCCGAGTTCTGCGTTCTTTTCGCAGATTTTGATTACTTCGTCATCAATAACTACTGAACTCTTGAAGTCCTCTCCGCTGTGGAGAACTCTGTGACCTACTGCTGCAATTTCATCGATTGATTTGATTGCACCGTATTTTTCATCAACCATTGCTTTTAAGACAAGCTGGATAGCTTCTGTATGGTCCTTCATATCCTGTTTGATATTGAGAACCTCACCTGCTGCATTTTTCTGTGTAAGTTCACTTCCTTCAAAAGTGATTCTTTCACACAATCCTTTAAGGATTGCTTTTTCAGTATCCATATCAATTAACTGATATTTGAGTGATGAGCTGCCTGCGTTAATAACTAATATTTTCATTGTTCACCTCTTATTTTTCTGACTGTAAAACTGTAATTGCTGCTGTTGCTACGATATCTTCTGCAACGCATCCGCGGCTTAAGTCATTTACAGGAAGAGCAAGTCCCTGCATTACAGGTCCGATAGCCATACAGTTACCGAATCTTTGTGCTAACTTGTAACCGATATTTCCTGCATCAAGGTCCGGGAATACAAGAACGTTTGCCTGACCTGCAACAGGTGAACCTTTTGCTTTCTGGTTTGCGATTGATTCAACGAGTGCTGCATCAAGCTGAAGCTCTGCATCCACACAGATTTCAGGATGTTCTGCCTTTACTTTTTCATATGCTGCGAGAGTCTTATCAATTGATTCTCCCTTTGAACTGCCCTTTGTTGAGAATGAAAGCATAGCAACTTTCGGTTCCACTTCAACAATTCTTCTGCAGCTGTCTGATGCTGCGACTACGATATCAGCAAGCTGATCTGATGTCGGATACGGAATTGAAGCACAGTCTGAGAAAATATATGCAGGAGCTTTTGCATACTTGAACTCTTCTGGAGGAACCATAACGAAGCAGCTTGATACCGAACCGATACCAGGTGCCGGTTTGATTACCTGGAATGCTGAACGGAGAACGTCTGCTGATGAGTAAACTGCACCGCCTACGACGCCATCCACATCACCCTTCTTAAGAGCGATACATGCATAGTACATATTGTTTGTCTGGATAAGGTTTAAAGCCTGTTCCTCTGTCATTCCTTTTGCTTTTCTGAGTTCATAAAGCATTGAGGCATATGATGAAACATTTGCGCTTGATTTAGGATCATCAAATTTTACATTAGTAAAATCAATATCCGGATTCTGAGCTTTGATTTCTGCTTCGTTTCCGATGATGACTACTTTACAAACATTCTTTTTTGTAAGTATTTCTGCGGCCTTGCAAGCACGTTTGTCAAAACCTTCTGCAAGTGCGATTGTCTTGTTGAGTTTTGATGCTCTTTCTAATAAGTGTTCAACGAATTGTGACATAACTATCTCCAAAATATTTGCATTGATTTGCTTTATTTTTAATCTAATGTATAATTGTATTGCTTTTATAGGCAAAAAGCAACCTGAAAGGAGTATATTGTGAAAATAACAGCCGTAATCGCAGAGTATAATCCATTCCATAACGGGCATCTCAAGCACCTCAAAAAAGCAAAAAAAGATACGGGTGCGGATATCCTCGTTGTCATTATGAGCGGCAGTTTCACACAGCACGGGGATATATGTGTGGAAGACAAATTCACTCGTGCTCAGTGGGCTATCCAGGCAGGTGCCGACCTTGTCCTTGAACTCCCTACAGTTTATTCATTATCTTCTGCAAAAGGTTTTGCCGAAGGAGCTTTAAAGACTCTGTCTTTACTCGGAGACTATACCCTGTCTTTCGGAACTGAAGAGGAAGAGATTGAAGAGTTAAGACTTGCCACTGAATTTTTATCAAGCGAATCAAACGATGTATCAAGATCAATCAAAGGATTTTTATCAGAAGGCTACTCCCTTGCAAAATCAAGAACCATGGCAGTCTCAATGACAAGACCTGACATTGCCAACATGCTTGAGCATCCGAACAATATACTGGCTGTCGAATACATGAAGGCCGGAGCAAAATACCCGGGTGTCACCTACTACTCCATTCCTAGAAAGCCTGACGATGGTAAAAAAATACTCTCTTCCTCAAAAGTCAGAGACCTGATAAAAGAAGGAAAACCGTATTCATCTTTTGTACCTGAGTTCGTAACAATCGAAAAACCGACAGATCTTAAAAAATACAGCATTGCCTCATCCTTCCAACTTAAAAATCTTACTAAGGATCAGCTCGCTGATATGGCAAACATCACTGAGGGTTTTGAAAATAAAATTTCAAAAACAGATTTTAATTCACTTGAGGATTTTATGGAACTTACCTCAAGACGTCATACAAAATCACTTCTCAAAAGGATTGCTGCTTCCGTCACATGCGGTGTCACAAAAGAACTTGTTGATCTTGCAAAAGAAGAAAAACCGTACACGACGGTTCTTGCCATAAAAAATTCAAAGAAGAAGGTCCTTCTCCCGCTTCTTTCTCAGGCGGACGGATACTTCTATTTCAAGGCTTCTGACTGCCCTGATGATTCCCCTGTTAAAAAATTAATAGACCTTGATACCAAGGCCTACAAAATTCAGAAATTCTGTCAGAATCAGTAATCTAATCGGTTAAATCAGAACCTCTTCATATAATTTGCATAGTTAGCGAAAACGATTCCGCCTTCCTGTAAATCTTTGTTCCAGAGCTTAACCCACTCAAAAGTATAATAGCCGTCATAACCGTTTTCTTTAAGGCTGTTTACGATTTCCTTTAAAGGCATATCACCATATCCCATAAGCTTATATGCGACCTTTCCTTTTTCTATGACACTGTCCTTAAGATGAACGTATTTTATTAATGAACCGAGATTTGCTATCGTGTCTGAAATTTTTTCATCATTATATCTGAAAGGATGATGTGTATCCCAGAGCGCACCGCCACCGGTCTCATCAAGGAATTTTTTAAGAAGTTTTGTATCTACAAAAAGACCGTTTGTTTCCATTAATGGAGTTACTCCCTTTCCTTCTGCATATAAAAGAACTTCCTTATACTGTTTTTTGCAGAGGTCATAGTCTCCGCCGTCAAAATAAGGTTTGTCTGTGGACATTACACGGATATAAGGAACATTAAGTTCCTTAGCAAGGTCAATATATGCTTTTGCCTTTTCCACTGCCTTTACATCGTTATGGTCTGCAAGAGCAGCATTTGTTGTAAGCATTGCAATTTTAACACCGACCTTTTCGATAAGAGCCTTGGTTTTTTCAAGGTCCTCTTTAAAATCCCTCATATCAGGGGCATAAACTTCGTTATTTATGCTTCTGATTTCAATTCCCTCGTATCCGAGGTCTTTTGCTGTTGTAAGTATGTCTCTTAAAGACCAGTCAGGACAACCAATAGTTGAAAAACATAATTTCATAAATTTTCCCCTTCTTATGCTGTTTCAATAGCTGCGTCTTCATGCAGTTTGAGAATTTCAATTGCTTCTTCCCTCATTTTGTATTTCTGGATTTTTCCTGCCGCATTCATAGGGAAAGAAGTTACAAAACGGACGTAACTAGGTACTTTGTGTCTTGCCATATTTGCCTTGACAAGATCCTTTACCTCATCTTCTGTCATTTCACAGCCCGGTTTAAGAATAATGCATGCCATGATTTCCTCTCCGTATTTTCTTGAAGGAACACCTATTACCTGGACATCTGAAATTTTCTCACATGTATAGAGGAATTCCTCAATTTCCTTCGGGTAAATGTTCTCTCCGCCACGGATAATCATGTCTTTGATTCTTCCTACTACTTTGTAGTAGCCTTCGCTGTCTTTAATGCAGAGATCTCCTGTATGGAGCCATCCGTCTTTATCTATTGCCTGAGCAGTTGCTTCCGGCATTTTGTAATAACCTTTCATAATATTGTAGCCTCTTGCCACAAACTCACCCGGTTTTCCGTCTTCCACATCGGCATTTGTCTCAGGGTCAATAATCTTACATTCGACACCCGGGAATGCCCTGCCTACTGTACCTACCCTCTTTTCAAGAGAATCGTCGGTTGTTGTCATTGTACAGCCAGGAGAAGCCTCAGTCTGACCGAAAACGATAACGATATCTTTCATATACATTTTCTCAACAACCTGTTTCATTACCTCAATCGGGCACGGTGAACCGGCCATAATGCCAGTTCTTAAGGATGAGAAATCATAATTTGCAAAGTCCTTGTGTCCGAGAATGCCGATAAACATTGTCGGAACGCCATGAATAGCCGTACAGTGTTCCTGTGAAATGGCTGTCATTACAGGAATCGGTGAATATGCCTCAACAGGAACAAGTTCCGTTGCGTGTGTGATACATGCCATTGTGGCAAGAACGAGACCGAAACAGTGGAAAAGCGGAACACAGATACAGAGTTTGTCCTTTTCCGTGAACTTCATTGAATCACCGATATTCTTTCCGTTATTGATGATTCCGTAATGCGTAAGCATTACTCCCTTAGGGAAACCGGTTGTTCCGGAAGTATACTGCATGTTTGTGACATCGTAGCAGTCAAACTCTTTCTGTCTCTCCTCAAGATCCTTATCCGAAATTTCAGCTGCAAATCTGTCAAGATTCTTAAAATTAAGAAGGCCTGCCGGTGTTTCCTCTTCCCCCGCATAAACAATCCTTTCAAGGAAAGGAAGTTTCTCATCTGTCACTGCTCCGTCCCTGAAGTTCTCAAGGTCCGGGATAAGCTGTTTTACGATATTCACATAATTTGTATCCCTGTAAATTCCCTGCATGACAAGAAGTTTTGTGTCAGACTGGGAAAGTAAATACTCAAGTTCAAAAACTTTGTAGTTCGTATTTACTGTTACAAGAACAGCACCGCATTTTGCAGCACCGAAAAGTGTAAGGAGCCATTCAGGAATATTTGTTGCCCATATAGCGACCTTATCACCTTTTTTTATACCGAGAGCCATAAAAGCCTTTGCGACTTTGTCTGTCTCCTCATCAAATTCTTTCCAAGTGCGGCAGTAATCACGTGTTGCATACTTAACCGCCGTGTTATCAGGATACTTCTTTGCGAGATCCTTAATAACCTGTCCTAATGTTTTTTCTATCATTTCCATAATTTTTGTTCTCCGTAATGCCTAATAAATGTTTTTGATTCGGATTCCGAGATATTTTTCCATATCGAACTTTGTCCATGGTTCCGTTTCCGGAGGAAATACCCTGAATACCATTTCTTTTCCTGAAATTGGGTGAGCAAACCTTAATTCGGCTGCCCACAGGCATAACGGTAATTTCATTTTTTCTTCAATCCCGTATTTCTTGTCTCCGACAAGCGGATGGGAAATAGACGAGAACTGTACTCTTATTTGATGGCCTCTTCCTGTAATGAGATTTACATAAATGAGACTCATGTTGTCTTTTGTTTCAAGGAGTTTATACTCGAGTTCGGCATATTTTGCACCCTCGGTAAGTTCAGGGACAACCCTGACAATATTCTCCTGTTCGAATTTTTTAAGATAGCATTTAAGGGTTGACTGCTTATCATTCGGAACTCCGTGAACAAGGCACATATAATGCTTTTCAACTTCGTTGTTTCTGATCTGTTCAGAAAGTCTTGAGGCTGCTTTGGATGTCTTGGCAAAGACCATCACACCGCCGGTCGGACGGTCAAGTCTGTGTACAAGACCAACATAGGCGTCACCCGGTTTGTTGTATTTATCAACAAGGTAACGCTTTACAAGCGTAAGCATATCAATATCACCGGTTTTGTCTTCCTGTGACGGAACATTTTCCGGTTTAACCACAACGATTATGTGATTATCTTCAAATAGTACCTGCAAATCTTTGTAATCCATATATTTCCTTATTCAAAAGTTGCAAATGCTGTGCAACCCTGCGGAAGGACAAGTCCTTCCTCTGTTTCTATTCCTATTTCGTCTGCATCGATTTTTGCTCCTGACGGGAGAGCAAGTTTTAAAATATTCGCCATAACAGTCGGCTGCAGACCGGTTGTATAACTGTTAAGGCATACAAATAACGGTTTATCAGAAAGAAGTGAAGCCACGAGCTCAACTAGTTCTGATATGCCCTCTTCTATTTTCCATTTTTCGCCATTCGGTCCCCTTCCGAATGAAGGCGGATCAAGAATGATGGCATCGTAGGTTTTGCCGCGCTTTATTTCTCTTTTGCAGAATTTAAAGCAGTCGTCAATTATATATCTCATTCCCTGATTATCAAGTCCTGAGAGTTTTACGTTTTCACCTGCTCTTTCGACCATTGCCTTTGCACTGTCCACATGACAGACGTTTGCCCCTGCCTTAAGGCAGGCAACTGATGCTGCCCCTGTATATCCGAACAGATTAAGGACATTAATCTTTCTTCCGGATTCCGAAATGAGTTTCATCATCCTGTCCCAGTTGACAGCCTGCTCAGGGAAAAGACCTGTATGTTTGAATCCCATGAGTTTGAGTGAGAATGTCATGTCTCTCCATGAAATTTTAAACTCAGGGTCAAACTTCTTATAAAATGTCCATGCACCGCCGCCTGTTGAACTGCGCTCATATACAGCATCTATGCCCTTATATGAACGGAGCGGCTTTTTTGCATGCCATATAACCTGAGGATCAGGTCTTAATAGAGTAAGATTACCCCAACGCTCGAGTTTTTCCCCGTCGCCGGTGGCAATTACACTGTATTCTGTCCAGGATGGTGCTGTTTTCATTAGCCTATTTTCTTAACGGAAATGATAATGTTCTCTCCGTTGATGTCACATTCTTTAACGAAGCCGTCTGTGTTTTCACTGATTGCATCACAGAGAATGTCTTTGAGGAATGCAGCTTTCTTAAATACTTTTTCTGTAAGTCCGGATGCTTTGTATCCGACTGTGATATGATCCTGGACCTCAAATCCTGCTTCTTTTCTCATATTCTGAATCTTGGAAACGATTTCTCTTTCCACACCCTCTTCGATTAATTCATCTGTGAGTGATGTATCAAGAACAACTGTTGTTTCACCGTCTGATTCTGAAGAGAAACCTTCTCTATTCTTAACTGTGATAAGAAGATCATCGGCACTGAGTTCGATATCTGTTCCGTCGATAGATGCCTTATAAAGGTCACCCTTCTTAACTGTCTTTGCGATTTCTCCTGCCTTTTCCTGTAAGAGCACTCTGATCTTTCCGAGAAGAGCACCGTACTTAGGTCCGAGTGTTCTGAGCTGTGGTTTTACTTCGTAATCCACAAATGCCTCGTCCCCTTCCTGAGATACTTCAACGCTCTTGACATTAAGTTCATCCTCAACGAGTTCCTTAAGTTCCTGGCTGAGTTCATATCTTCCGTTATAGATAAGTCTTGAGAGCGGCTGACGGTTCTTCATATTGGATTTGTTTCTGGCTGCACGTCCGAGTACAACGAGTTTAAGGACATCGCCCATACCTGACTCAAGTTCTTTATCAATCATCTTTTCATCAGCTACCGGGAATTCACAGAGGTGTACTGAAATCGGTGCATCTTTGTCAAAATTGGCAACAAGATTCTGATAGATTGTTTCTGCTGTGAACGGGATGTACGGAGCACAGATCTTTGAAAGTGTGACAAGAACTGTGTAAAGAGTTGTGAATGCAGACTCTTTAGACTTTGTCATATCCTTGCCCCAGAAACGCTCTCTTGTACGTCTTACGTACCAGTTAGAAAGATTATCTACAAATTCCTCAATTGCTCTTGCTGTATCAGTAATCTTATATTCATCAAGTCCTTCATCAACTGTCTTGATTAAGGAATTGAGACATGAAAGGATCCATTTATCAAGAACTGTGAGTTCCTGATTCTCAATCTTGTGCTCAAGCGGATTGAATTTATCAATTTCTGCATAAAGTACGAAGAATGCATATGTGTTCCAGAGTGTTCCCATGAACTTTCTCTGTGATTCTGATACGTTATCTGCACTGAATCTTGACGGGAGCCATGGTGCTGATGCTGTGTAGAAATACCATCTTGTTGCATCTGCGCCCTGTTTATCAAGAACTGTCCAAGGATCAACTACGTTGCCCTTGTGTTTTGACATCTTGATACCGTTCTTGTCGTTTACATGTCCGAGAACGATACAGTTTTCAAATGGTGCTTTACCGAAAAGTGTTGTATTTACTGCGAGAAGAGTATAGAACCAACCTCTTGTCTGGTCGACAGCTTCTGAAATGAAGTTTGCCGGGAATACTTTCTCAAATAATTCCTTGTTTTCAAACGGGTAATGCCACTGAGCAAACGGCATTGAACCTGAATCGAACCAGCAGTCAAGAACTTCTGGTGTTCTTACCATTTCGCCACCGCATTCACACTTGAATTTTACATCATCGATATAAGGACGATGGAGTTCGATATCTTCCTTAAGGCCTCCGAGTTCTCTTAATTCTTTTCTTGAACCGATTACATGAACTTTTCCGCAGTCCTTGCATACCCAGATCGGAAGAGGTGTTCCCCAGTATCTTTCTCTTGAGATACCCCAGTCGATAACGTTCTCGATGAAGTTACCCATTCTTCCCTCTTTGATATTGTCAGGCATCCAGTTAACTGACCTGTTGCATTCAAGAAGGTTTTCTTTCTGTGCTGTCATCTTGATGAACCAGGAACTTCTTGCATAGTAAAGAAGAGGAGTATCACATCTCCAGCAGAACGGATAGCTGTGAGTGAACTTCATATCCTTAAGTAAAAGTCCCTTTTCCTTAAGCATTGCGATGACTAATTTGTCTCCGTCCTTACAGAAAAGTCCTTCACCTTTTTCTTCATCATAAAGGCCTGTGCATTCAGGTTTGAATCTGCCTCTGTCATCTACCATCTGTACAAACGGGAGACCGTAAGCTTTTCCGACCTTATTGTCATCCTCACCGAATGCCGGTGCGATATGAACAACGCCTGTACCATCTGTAAGTGTTACATAATCAGCATTTGTCACATAGTGACATTTCTCTTTGGCCTTGATATCGAAATCGAATAAAGGTTCATATTCCTCATATTCGTAATCCTTACCTTTCTTTGTTGAGATTTTCTCATATTCATCTTCTTTGAAGAGAGACGGAATAAGAGCATCTGCCATAATATAGAACTCATCCCCGACCTTAATCTTTGTGTAGTCTTCCTTTGCATTCATACAAAGTGCAACGTTTGAAGGAAGTGTCCACGGGGTTGTTGTCCATGCGAGGAAGAATGTGTTTTCCTCTCCTTTCTTTCTGAATTTGATAAAGACTGTTGTTTCCTCAACATCCTTATATCCCTGAGCGACTTCGTGAGATGAAAGTGCTGTTCCGCATCTCGGGCAGTAAGGAACGATCTTATATCCCTTGTATAAGAGACCCTTCTTGTCCATTTCGGAAATAGCCCACCAGATTGATTCGATATAATCATCATGGTATGTGACATACGGATTATCCATATCTGCCCAGTAACCTATTCTGTCAGACATTTCTTTCCATTCAGTTGTATATTTCCATACAGATTCTTTACATTTTTTGATAAATGGTTCAATTCCGTATGCTTCAATTTCCTTTTTTCCGTCAATACCGAGAAGTTTTTCTACTTCAAGTTCAACAGGAAGTCCGTGTGTATCCCAACCTGCCTTACGGAGAACATGAAATCCTTTCATGGTCTTGTAACGAGGTATAATATCTTTCATTACACGGGTAAGAATATGTCCGATATGCGGCTTGCCGTTTGCCGTCGGAGGTCCGTCATAGAATCTGAACTCATCTGCGCCTTCATTTTTTGCGACAGATTTTTCAAAAATCTGATTCTCTTTCCAAAATTCAAGTACTTCTTTTTCGCGATCTACGAAATTTAAGCTGGTGTCTACAGGTTTGTACATAAAATACCTTCTTTTGTTTTAATATAATAATTAAGTATAAATATTTACGCGGGAATTGGCAACCGAAAACGTTTGCAAAGTTGACTATTTTCACTCATGTGATAAAATCTTATTCAGCGCGGGTGTGGTTCAATGGTAAAACAAGAGCTTCCCAAGCTTTAGTCGGGGGTCCGATTCCCCTCACCCGCTCCAAAC
>JAKSOR010000012.1 GCA_024405515.1 Clostridia bacterium | reverse complement strand
AAGAACAGCCGAAGGAAGAACCAAGTAAACCGAAGTACGCATATTACAACAATCCAGAAATGTTTGAATTTTAATTATGAGTAATTAATCTGTTAAAAAACCCGGGTCGGACCCGGGTTTTCAATTATATTGCTCTTAAACTGTTTACTATTCGTTCAAGTTCTTTTTCATTGTACATCTCAGGACAAGGATAGAACGGATTTGCTTCCTTGTTTGCCCTTGATGCTATCATCCGGACCTGCTGGTCATTTATTTCATATTCATTACCGATAAATTCAGGTATACCCATCTTTTTATTCAGATCTTTCACAGCTTTGATAAATGCTTTTGCTTTTTCCTCATCAGAATTTCCCTTAAGTCCGATTACATCAGCAAGTTCTGCAAGTTTTTTGTATGCCTTCTTTCCGTATTCGTCAAGCATATGAGGAAGTATGACTGACATAGCAAGTCCGTGCGGCATATGAACAACTGCTCCACATGCATGTCCGATTGCATGAACATAACCTATATATGCACGCGTGAAGGCGGCACCAGCGAGTTTTGCTGCTTCCTGCATATTTTCTCTTGCCTTAAGGTTTTCAGGCTCAGAATACGCAGTATAGACATTTTCGAATATAAGTTTTACTGCTTTCCTTGCATCTTCTGCAGTTTGTTTTGTGTTTATGTGACCGATATATGCCTCAACAGCATGTGTTAATGCATCGATACCCGTTGTTGCAGTGAGGAAAGGTGTGAGCGTAAATGTCAGAGCAGGATCATAAACGATATAGTCCGGCATGAAACTCGGGTCATTACAAGGAAATTTTTCCACTTTTGCCGGATAGCTCAGAACTGCTGCAACTGTAACTTCGGAACCTGTTCCTGCAGTTGTCGGTACTGCATAGAAAGGAGGAAGTTTATGCATTACTTTCATTAAACCTTTGAATTTTTCAGGAGATTTATTAGGTTTTACTACTTTTCCACCTATGATTTTTGCACAGTCCATAGGGGAACCGCCACCGACTGCAATTATTGCATCGCAGTTTTTATCTGTATAGATTTTGTATCCGTCAAGAGCACACTGAACTGTAGGATTCTGAACAACTCCGTCGTAAAGAGCATAATTAATTTGTTTTTCTTCCATAACTTTTAAAAGTGCAGGGAGATGATTCTCACTTAAATACTTGTCTGTTACGATAAGCGGACATTTAACGTTATTTTTGATTAAAAGATCAGGTAACTGAAGAAAAGTTCCTTTACCTTTCAGGATTTCAGCTTTTTCCCATGGCATAAGGAATTCAGCTACATACATACTTTTCTGAACAACTCTTGAAAATGCTTTGTAGATAGGGTTCATATTGTACCTCATTAATCTGTTAATGATACAATTGTATCATTTTATGTTTAAACTGTAAATTATGCGTAAATTACAAAATGTCCGAGCATCAGAAGTCCGCATGTTGCACCGAATGCAACGAGTATTATAGGCAGATTCCATCTGAACCACTTCGGATAGGATACGCTTGTCATACCCAGCATTAAAAGGAGTGCGGCATTTGTCGGCATAAATACGTTGCAGATCCCGTCTCCGTATACAAATGCTAGACATGCAACCTGAAGGTCTATTCCAAGGTGCTGGCAGATAACTGCTATCATCGGCATAATAAGGAAAGCTTTAGCGGATCCTGACGGGATGAAGAGCTCAAGACAGAGAACTGCAAGATAAATAATGATTACCACACTTGCTGTTGAACTTCCTGCTGCAGATTCAATAAGGTAATAGATAATGGTATCCATTACATTGCCTATTTCGATAATATATCTTATTCCGGAAACAATAAGTACAAGACCCGCAACAGGGATGAGAGTTATAAGACCTTTTCCAAGTGCAGTAAGAAGGCTCTTGCCTTTGAAACCGCAGATTACACATGCTCCGATACCCGCTATTACATATATGGCAACGATAATATAAAGAACGTAGTCTGCAAGAGCAAAATCACCGAGAGCCGGGATGTATCTAGGCTGAATGAATATTGAGAGAATTACAATTCCGAAAATGGAAATGAACCATCCTCCGACCCATTTTAATGCTTTGGATTTGTTTTCCTCATATTCAAAAACAGATTTATCAAAACCATAAAGGGCCTTCCTTTCAAGATCTTCTTTATATACGAATGATTTTTTAGGATTTTTTTCAATATGTTTTGCATAAGGAACAAGGAATGCAATTATTATGAAGTACATAATAACGAAGGTCAGTATTCTTATCCCTACACCTGAAAACATTGCTACTCCGACTATCTTCTGAGCAATACCAATGGTGAACGGATTGACTACAGATGCAACATATCCGAAAGCTGCCGGGAGCACACTCATTGCAAGTGCAACAATTGAGTCCCATCCGAAGCCATATGCAAAAAGAACAAAGACCGGGACCAGAGGAATTACTTCTTCAAAGCATCCGCATGTTGTTGCAAGGAACATGAAAAGAGCAGGGAGTAACCAGAGAAGAATATACTTCTTATTCTCGTATTTGTGTTTTAAAAGTCTGACCATGTAGTCTAAAATGCCTGTTTGGTCAAGAGCATTAAATACAGCACCTATTACAAGGAGAAGGATGATGATGGCAATAAGCGTGATGGATCCGCTCTGACCGAGAACAAGGAATGGTGACAGAATCACCTTCCACCATGCTATTCTTTCAAGACCTTCACGGCCCTGAACATAACTGTTCTCAACAAGTATTACGTTTCCGTCTTCATCAGTATATCTTTCATATGTCCCCATCGGGAGAGTGTATGCAAGAATTATTGCTGCCACAATAAGGGCAAGAATTATTACAACAGCCATAACTGTTGTTTTCTTGTTAATAGACAGTGTCTTATTAATTTTTGCCTCTTCTTTTCCTTTAATCAGGACTATTTTAGGAGGATGTTCTTCAGAAATGTTCGGGTAGTTTTCCATAACTTTATCCTTGTATTATTATGCAAATATTATATAGCAGATTCTTTGAAAAGGAAAATGTTTAATATTTGTTGACTATTCAGTTATATTTTGAGATAATCATAGGGCATTAAATTTCAGGGAGGTGAATTAGATGTCAACAGTTAGAGTCGGTGAAAACGAATCTTTAGATTCTGCACTTCGCAGATGGAAGAGAAAGTGCGCTCGTGACGGTATCATCGGTGACCTCCGTAAAAAGGAAGCTTACGAAAAACCATCAGTAAAGCGTAAAAAGAAAGCTGAAGCAGCTCGTAAGAGAATGTACAAAGCATAATATTTTGCCACCAGATGGTGGCAATTTTTATCTGGAAACGTAGCTCAGTTGGTTAGAGCATTCGGTTCACATCCGAAAGGTCGCAGGTTCGAGTCCTGTCGTTTCCACCATTTTTAAGTATAAGATATTGATAATTATTAAGAATTAAAAATGCAGAGTTTAGCCCTGCATTTTTTTTCTAGACAAAAATCACTGTTTCTCAGGTTAATGTTATTTTTTCTTTTTGAAAATCTTCTTGAAATCCCCGATACTTATCAGCTTTTCAAAGCAGAGGAGCAGTGAAGGAAGAACAAATATAACTATAAACATAGCCATTAATGTTCCCACACCTAAAAGCATTCCTATTGAGGAAACAACACCACTTGTAAGTGCGCACATTGTCCATCCAGTTACAGTAAGGATGGTCCCAGATGTGAGAATTGTAGGAAGGTTTGCATTGAGAGCATCAGCCACAGCATCAAGTTTGTTTTCGTATAAATCTTTTGTTGTGAAGAATCTGTTTGTTACCACAATTGCATAGTCAATTGTTGCTCCCATCTGAACGGCCATTATTATAAGGTATCCGATAACGTTTACAGGATTATGTGCCAGGAACGGGATGACAAAGTTAACCCAGATTCCGCCTTCAATAGCCAGTGTAAGAATAATCGGAGTGATGAAATTCTTAAATGTTAATAATAATATTATTAAAATGAAGACAACAGTGAATACTGACACATATATATTGTCCATAGGGAATGCTGCTGCCATATCATAGCAGACACATGATTCTCCTGCAATATAGTATTCAGAATAGAAGTCTTTAATGCTTTCTTTTATATTTTCAATAAGTTCAAATGCTGCCTTATCCTCAACCTGGGTATTGATGTTGAACATGATTCTTGAGTAATTTTTACTTTCAAGATTACTCTTTGCAAAAGATAAGGATTTAAGCATGGAGGCATATTCTCCGAGGAAAGGTTCAACTGATTCGTATGTTTCCTGATCCTCGCTTATAAATGCCATTAAATCAACAAGTCTCACAGATGAATCTGAAGGGAGGCCTTTGCTTTCTGTATATAAATCAAATATTGCTCCGCCGAATCCGGAAATTAACGAATCATAACCGGTTCCTTCTGCCATAGCAGTAAATACTGAAATGAATTCATCTTTTGTATAACTGTCGGTAAGATAAACGCCGTCTGAAATCTCAATGTCCGCAAGGGCCGTCGATGAGTCAATCAGTTCATATCCGTTTATATGCTTAACAAGTGCTCTTTCTTTATCGTAATCGCCTTTAGGAACAATAACAACAAGTTGATTTAATGTGCCGTAACCGGCATCAGCAGCGGCCTGCCTTGATTCAGTGATATTGATTCCGCCGTTCATATTGAATGAATAATTGTTAAACGCCTGTCCTACGCCTGATAAAACGACGATAACAATAAATGCAGGGACAATTATCCATCTGGCCTTTGCTATTGCTTTTGTCGGCTTTGTGACATTTGGGATAAATGATTTATGGATGGACTTTTTTAAAGGTTTGCTGCACATTACAAGAATTCCCGGCATAAAGAAGAGAACCGGAAGGAGCGAACATATAATACTCTTTGCAAGTGACAGCCCCATTTCGCTTCCTATCTTCAGTGACATAAAGAGGAGTGAACAGAGACCGATGATTGTAGTCAGGGAAGACGATACGATTTCAGGGAATGCCTTGATAAGTGCCTGCTTTGCAGCATCCGAAGGATTTTCGTATTTTTCAATCTCTTCCATAAATCTGTGCAGGAGAATTACCGCATAGTCAATGGAAAGCGCAAGCTGAAGAATAAGCGATATTAGGTTTGAAATATATGAAATTCTAGGGAAAATGCAGTTTGTTCCCACATTAAGTGCAATGGACATAGCAAATACTATGAGCATTACGACCATTTCAAAGTATGATTTCGAAGTCAGGAACAGCATTAAAATTACTGTCGCGGCTATGATTATGCCGACACTCAGCATACTGCTGTTAGTTTCTTCGTTGTTGTAATAGGAGTAAGCCGACTGACCGGTTAAATGTCCGTTAAGATTATTGCTGTCAAAGTAGCTCTCTATTGCCTTCATGGTTGCAAAGCATTCTTTTGAAGCATCATAGGAGGAGAGGGTAACTGTGTACATAACGTTTCCGTCCCTGTATGTAGAACCGCTCATATCCTGGTATGTGACATTGCTTACGCCTTTTATTTTAGAAAGGTCATCTGCAATGAATGTAACTTTTTCCTCATCAATTCCCTGAACTATGGCATAAGTCATGCCTTTGTCATCAAATTCTGATTTCATGAGCTGCATTGCAGTTACTGTATCGCTGTCATCGGATAAAAAATTTGACAAATCATAGTCAACGTTGATTAACGGAATAAGACAGAGACTTGCTATTGCCGCTGCAATAAAGACTCCGAAAAAGATCCATTTTTTGTCAACTACGAATCCTGCTACTGCTGTTTTGATTTTGTTAAAAAACTCACTCATTTAATCATCTCTTTCTAAAACTGATAATAAGCAAATATAAATCCGGACAACTCAAAAATCAACAAAGAATTTTATTAATATTTAAAAACACAACTCTTAACAAAATTGGTTGCAAATTCTCTATATATAGTATGCTGTCATGAGTTAACCATACTCTATGAAAGAGTATGAATAGAGTTTTGCTATCTTTATATTTTCCCCCATCTGGTTTATACTACTAAAGGAGGCAGATATGGAAAAAGTGTTTGAGTTTTTAAAAGAAGCAGGGACATATTATATAGCAACCTGCGATAAGGATCAGCCAAGAGTAAGGCCATTCGGAACAGTTAATATTTTTGAAGGAAAACTTTACATTCAGTCGGGGAAAGTTAAACCATTTGCAAAACAGATTGAAAAGAACCCAAAAACCGAAATATGCGCATTTAAAAACGGGGAATGGATAAGGATCGAAGCCACACTTATTGAGGACGACAGGACAGAACCTAGAAAGTCCATGCTTGATGCATATCCTGAACTCCGTGCTATGTACAACGAAAATGACGGGAACACGGTAGTATATTATCTTAAAGATGCCACGGCTGTGATATCATCGTTTACAAAAGCTCCGGAAGTTATTAAATTCTGAAAGTTATTTATTTTATAAATAAAGGACCGGCTTCGGTCCTTTTAAATTATATGCATAGTGCCACTATTTCTATGATTGCTCTTAATATTCCTGCAATTGCCAGCGGAAGGAAGAGATATACAGCGAGAGAATGTTTTCCAATCCACAGAAGTGGGAGAAGTGCTTTCGGAGGATCTTCGTTTTTGCAGTGCGTAGCCTTATCTTTATAAAGGTATTTGCCCGTGACTCCGCCCAGAATAAACCAGCCGAGATGAGGAAGAACCGGCTCAAAGTTTACAACTGAAAGCTCTACGCCATGTTCATTATAAAGGAACAGTGAGAGGAAAGCGTTATCGATATAGAACCCCGAAGGGCTAATGAAATACATATAAAATCCCCAGATGCCTATACATACGAGAATCATACCGAGTCCGAAACGTACCCAGTAAGGGCATCTTATCAGATTAAGCAGCCACCATACTGTGTAACATATTGTAATAACAATGATGATGTTGAAAATCAGGGAACTAGGGAACAGTTCAGGATTCGTTTTGTGGAATGTAAGATAATATCCGCCCATAAAAATTGCGGAGAAAATCCATGCTTTTACAACTCGTCTGAAATCGCTTCTTGTAAAACTGCTGTTTATTCCTGCTAAAAAACAAAGGAAGAACAGTCCAAGAGGCTGAACGGCAGCACGGAAATCACTTTCACAGTAAAGAGTCGCAAAGTCTGCTAATTTATGACCGAATTCGGTTTGATACGGCAAAATTCCCCATGACCATGTAAAAAGACAGAGGTGATCAAATGTTACAATCAAAAGTACTATTCCTCTTAATATATCAAGTTCCCAGATTCTTTTTCTTTTGCCCTCAATATTATAGGAAAAATAGTTTTTGATCTTAAGCCCAAGAGCAGTAAAAAACTTCTTAACATTCTCTTTAGTCATACAGTAATTTTACTGAAAAATGCTGCTTTTGTAAATATATATGTTGTTAATCCAAGTAGTTTCAAACACATAAACAGCAGCATTTATTGAAAATTAAAACCTGCAGAGATTTGCACAAAAGACATTTTAAGTATCAAATATTAAAAGATTAAACTCGCAATATGTAAAATAAGGGACCAGCATAACTAGTGATCCCTGAGAAGTTTAATAAAAATTATTATACAATTTTTCTGAATTTTTTGATGGTTGCGATGAGTACCGGAATATCAATCGGTTTGGCAATATGTCCGTCCATTCCTGAGTCAAGAGCTCTTCTTCTGTCTTCCTCAAATGCATTTGCAGTCATAGCAATAATTGGTATCTTGGATATGTCGCTCTTGAGTTTTCTTATGTGCTTTGTTGCTTCGTAACCATCCATATACGGCATCTGGATATCCATAAGAATAATGTCGTAGTCAGTCGGATTTGCGTGTGATACTTTTTCAACTGCAACAGAACCGTCTTCGGCAAAGTCTACATCTGCGCCTGCTTCTTTGAGTATATCTATTGCAATTTCACGGTTGAGTTCATTATCTTCGACAAGAAGTATCTTAAGATTCTTAAGAGACTGCTCTCCTGTAAAATCAATTTCCTGATTTGCTTCATCATATGCATCTTCATCGGCAATTCTGAAATCAATCCAGAAACTTACTGTTGTTCCGACTCCGAGCTCGGATTCGACCTTGATGTGTCCGCCCATCATTTCAACAAGCTTTTTGACAATTGCCATACCAAGTCCGGTTCCCTGAATGCCTGAAATTGTAGTGGATTTTGCTCTTGAGAACTGTTCGAAGACATGTTCTAGGAATTCCTCGCTCATACCGATACCGGTATCTTTAATCGTATATAAGAATGAAGCATAGCCTTCCTTCACGCAAGGTATCTGGCGTATTGTGTACCATATTTTTCCGTTAGGCTTTGTGTATTTAATTGCGTTTGAAATGACGTTTGCAACAATCTGTCTTGTTCTTAATGCATCCTGATAAATAAGAGGAGTAGTAATATCATCAAAGTTTGATATAAGTTCGATATTCTTTTCTTCTGCATTGCTCTTGAATATTTCAATAAACTCTTCCTCTCGTGCTTTGATATTGACAGCGGTTTCCTCAATCGTCATCTTTCCGGATTCGATTCTTGCCATATCAAGGACATCGTTAATGAGTCTTAACAGGTACATGTTAGATGACTGGACCTTAGAAAGACAGTCTTTTACGACCTTTTTGTTTTCAATATTTCTGTCTGCCATCTGAGTGAATCCGATGATGGCATTCATAGGTGTACGTATGTCATGAGACATGTTGAAGAGGAATGTTGTTTTTGCAAGAGAAGCGGCTTCAGCTGCCATTTTTGCTTCTTCAAGTTGCTTTTTGTTCTCAAGTTCAAGTTTGTGTTCTTCATCGACATCCATGAATCCGATGATGATTCCGTCAAAATCATTGTCTCCGTCTCGGTCTACTTTGACGCATTCAATTTCTGTGTATCTGTATTCTCCGTTGAAGTTTCTTCTGAACAGAGTTTTGAAACTTCTCTGATGCTGGAACTTTTCTTTATAGTTGGCAAGTGCATCTATTATATTCATCCTGTCATCCGGATGTACATACGCATTTACGAAAGCCACGCTCAGTTCTTCGAATGAATTATTGTACTGATTTATAAGCTGTGAGGTGACATCTTTTACCCTGTCACTTAACAAGAATACTCGGTAATCTTTAGTTGCAGGGTTTAAATAATAAAGACTGGTGTACTTTCTTGCAAGATGAATGAACATATCGGATTCCTGAGCCTGTTTCATTCTGTTTTCTTCATCAAGTCTCTGTCTTTCTCTTATGATTTCATCAACATCTTTGAATCCGAGTGCACAGTGCTTATCATCATTGCCACGGATGACACTGAATTTATAGTATCTTTCTTCTCCGGTGCCTATATCTCTGTAAGTAAGTGAGAAATCTTCTTCTTCCTTAAGTCTGTTAATGATATACTCAGGCTGAATTGCTTCCAGCATACGCTCTTTGTCGTCAGGATGAACATCCTGATTTACATAAGCGGTAGCAGCTTCTATGTAATTATTGATTAAGCCGTATTTGCCTGTTATTCTTTCTTCTCTGCTCCAGACTATATATGAATTATCTTCGAGATTTACGTAGTACATTGAAATGTATCTTCTAACAAAGAGGTTATTGAAATCACTGGATTCTTTCAGTTTATTGTACAATGACTCGATTTCTTTCTTTGCCATAAGTTTCTTTTCAAGGGCACTGTTTTTGATTTCAAGTTTTTTCTGATCATCAATGTTTAAAATGCCGACTATGATATTTTTCGGATTAAAATCATCTTTTATATATTTGATCTGATAGTAGTGAAGGTCGCTGCCGATATTAATCCTGAAATTAAAAGAATAAACAGATGATTTGCTAAGACCTGCAAAAATGCTTGTGAAATGGTTCATTTCAACAAAATATTCTTTGTCTTCCGGAATTATTACTGTCATCAGGAGCTTCATATAGGTTGAAATAGGGACCGTTTCAAACTGATTTGTGTTTGTAAGTCCTTTTGCAAGTGCTCCTATATGATACGGAATGACATCTCGTGTCTCAATGTTAACGGAGGCGATATACTCATAGTTTTTATTTATTGAGGAAATAATATTGTATTTCTCTTTTTCACGGCTAATCTCTGCATCAAGAAATTTGCTGTTAACAATAACTGCAAGGTATACAGAGTTAGGAGGGAAAGGAAGACCGTTTTCCATATAACACAATGAAAGTTCCATGCTGGTCTTCATAAATTTTACAAAAGATTCAAAAGGATCTCCTTCTTTGAGAATGCCGCTGTCCATTCCTTCTTTGATTTTGGCAATAACAGGGGAATCTTCAAGAATTTTTCTGAATTCACTGAAAATGGATTCCGGTATATCTTTAGAAGTATAGAGCATGTGCCAGAACATCTGCTCTTCCTGGATTGATTTGTCCTTAATCTTTGTGGTTTCAATTGTGTTGTTCATGACTGACATGATGCTGATATTGGCAGGAAGTGCATCAATAATTTTTGAAACTTTTACTCTAATTATTTCAAGAAACAGGTTCTTTTTTGATTCAAATCTCTGAGAAACGAGTCCCTGACTAACTCCGGCTTCTTTACCGACATCGAAAAGGGTAGTGCCGGAGTAACCTTTTTCACTGAAAACCTTGATTGCGCTTTCAAGAATATCGTTAGATGTTTTGGTTTTCATTGCTGCTCTGGATATTAGTTTAGCCATAAATAACCTCCGCGTAATTCGCTAATTACAAAATTATTATTACATTAAAAAAACGCTAATTCAATAGCAGGATGTGATAATGTTTAATATTTCATTATTTTTCTAATTAGCGAATGCACGTTAAGTGTTTTATGATGTAAATTGTCAGGTTTATATAATACATGATAAAGAAAAAGTGAAAATAATCCGAACCTGTGCTATAATACATAATATGAATAAATCCTTTGTGATTTCAGGCGGCAGTGGACCTGAACGAACTGAATTTGTAAAAAAGTATCTCGACTCCGCAGTCAATGACGGAGAAGTCATTATATACGACTATACATATGGCCTAAGTACCTATGCGGAAAAAGAAAATGTGAGTTATTTCTGTGTTGATACTTGCAGTGCTTATATTGATAAACTGACAGAACTTTTAGAGAGGAAGAACTTCGGAGATAAAACACCGGTATATATCGTTACTGATGCTTATGGCGGTCTTATGTTCCAGGGTAATATGAAAGCTCTGTTTGTCCCGATTCTTGAGAATAAAAATGAGTTTTCCATCAGTGTTCTGATGTCATGCAGACATCTTGAATATGTGCCTGAAAGACTTGTTTCTCTGTTCGATGATGTAATAAAATATGAAGATATCAACGGAGTTCTTTCAAACGACTATTTTAAGAATTTAGGCAGATAAACTGTTAGATTGAGCAGATAAAGTGGTGATTGTATGATTACAGTTAAAGAAATTAATGAGGATTGTTTTTATCAGATTATAGACTTAAACGTGAAAGAAGAGCAGAAAATGTTCATTCCTTCAAATGCATTTTCAATGGCTGAAGCATGGCTTTACAAAGATGAAGTCAAATGCTTTGCAGTGCTCGATGACAGTACTGCTGTCGGCTTTATCATGCTTGACTGGAATGAAGACTTAAGGGTTGCTGAAATCATACGTTTTATGATTGGTGCGTCATATCAGGGACAGGGCTTCGGGAAGGAATCCATTACGGTTCTCATGGAAGAATTAAAGTCATCAAAGAAGTTCGATTCACTTGCAGTCCGTTTATCAGCAGATAACAAAACAGCCGAGAAACTTTTCAAGGATTTATCTTTTATAGTATCCGGAAGGGATGATGTTTCTGTAAAATTATCAGTTAAACTTAATGACGATGCACAGGTAGGAATTGCGATAGCCACTGAAGAAGATATTGATCAGTTGAGGGCAATTATAAATTATGAGGCAAAGACTCATGATATTCTTGCAGTATGTCTTGATGAAGATTCATTCAGAAACGCAGTTTTAAGCGGTTCTGTAAGGAAATATACTCTTTACGGGCAGACAATCGGTCTTTCTGTCGGATCATATGTTCTTGTTTCGGCAGACAACTACGGTTATCTCCAGGAAATTATCACAAATTATTTAGGCTGTTGGTAAAATGATCAAGAAATATACATCACTTTCTGATCTAATTAATGATAACAGGTCCTTTTTTGATAAGGATTTTCTCGGTAAATATTTCTTTGCTTCTTTAAAATATTTTAAAGAAAATTCAGATTTTTCTTATGCACTGATGGCATATGAGGGTGATAAAAAACTTTTTGCTTCAAAAGCCGGTTCATATGACCTTATTATTTCAGGCGATATAGAACTCGTACCGGAGCTTATTCGGTATATAGTTTCAAATAATTGTGAATTTTATCCTTTTATCTGTTCTGCGGATTCAGGAAAAGTAATTAAGGAAATACTTTTCAGTGATTACGGAATTAGCGTAGATGAAACTCTTTCAATGGCTATCATGGAATCTGATGAACTGACAGAAAATATTCAGCGTGCTGAAATACCATCCGATGCGGATGCAGGTAAGATAACTGAATTCCTTGAATTTTTCTATGATGAGTGCGGGCTTATATCAAAACCTGATGATATTGAAGCAGTCAGGGGCAATCTTTCTAGTTACAGGATTATAAGGGATAACGGCGATATTGTCTCAATGTGCGAACTCTCAGGGAAATACATCACTCATGTATATACAGCTTCAGAAAGGAGAGGAGAGGGGTTTGCAAAAACCCTTGTCAGTCAGGCAAAAAACGAACTTATATCGGCATTTGGTTCAGCTGTGCTTAACTGTGATGCTGATAATAAAAAAGTTGTCAGCTTTTATAAATCTCTTGGATTCAGGCAGGTATTTTCACGTAGTGAATTCACTGTGATAGACTGAATGAGTACCTATATGCTAGAATCTAACTAATTAAGTTAATTTTGGAGAAACAGTATGGACATTCTTAATGTGGCAAGAAAAGTATCAAAAATTAAGTTTTTTTTAGGTCTCGCAGCTGTCGGGATAGTTTTTATCATTGTTGGAGTTATCCTTATGGCTTTGCCGAATGGTAATTATATTCCTGTTGATGCAGTGGTTACTGAAATAGGAGATATAGTTATCGATGAAGAAAACGGAAATTCCTATTTCTATACAATCAGATACGAAGTAAACGGCGAGATTTATGTTGTTGAGGATTATCAGACAAACGAGCCTTGTTCACTCGGAGACACAATAACCGTAAAATATAATGAAAATGATCCGTCTCAGTTAGGTGATAACTTTGTAAAGTACTTAAAGTACATACTGATTGCAATCGGCTGTGCACTGGTAATAGCCGGAGTCGTCCTGACTGTTATTTCCGCAAAGAAAAAAGTCAGTGAAATGAATGAATATGACAAAATTGATCCTTCAAAGGTTTCGGAAGAGGATATTAACGCAGTGAAAAACGACCGTTCACCTATGGTGAATTATCTCTTCCATTTTGATACTAATCTGAAGCAGGGATATATTATGGAAGATGCCTTAAGAAATCCGGTAATTGAGGCGAAAATGAAAAAACTGTCGTTGTTTAAGAGTTTCACTTTTGAGTTCGTAAATCACAAAACTGGGACAACTGCAGTAAAGAGTATCAGCCATACGTTCACGTCCTCAATCGGCAGCGGAACCGGTATCGTTTCATATGTACCTATCAGTAAAAGCTTCAAGATTGATGGCGTAAACAACTGGGATTACCTTGCTTCAAAGGGCATTGGTTTTAAGTACTATCTTAAAGGGGTAAGTCCTTGCTTTGATGTTTATAAAAACACTGTTCAGATAGCAACAATTACAACTGCAGATGTCAATGCAATGAAGGGCAGTTCATACTTTTTCGGAAACATCCCGGTTAATGGTATATACAATGTTTCGACAAAAGAATCAGAAACCGAAAACGTATTCATGGTCTGTATGAGCATCGCAAGAGCAATATTCTACGAAGACTGACATATTAGGAAAAACTAATATAATTGATAGTTTATACATAAAAGCATATTTTCCTTTACAACAGAGAGAATATGCTTTATTATTTTTATAATAGGTTTACCTATTAAGAACAGACAATTTTTATAGGAAGGAAAAAAATATGCTTAAAGACGATTTAAAGAAGTATGGCATCAAAGGCGTAAATAATGTTGTTTACAACCCATCTTATGAGTTTCTTTTCGAAGAAGAAACAAAAGATGATCTCACCGGTTATGAAGTAGGAAAAGTCAGCGAACTCGGTGCAGTAAATGTTATGACAGGTATTTACACAGGCCGTTCTCCTAAAGACAAATATATCGTAATGGATGAAAATTCCAAAAACACAGTATGGTGGACTTCTGAAGGATATAAGAATGATAACCATCCGATGAGTGAAGATGTCTGGGCAAAAGTAAAAGATATTGCTATTGATGAACTCTCAAACAAGAATCTGTATGTTGTTGATGCATTCTGCGGAGCAAACAAAGACACACGTATGGCAGTCAGATTCATTATGGAAGTTGCATGGCAGGCACACTTTATCAAAAACATGTTCATTGTTCCTACAGAAGAGGAATTAAAGACATTCGAACCTAACTTCATCGTTTACAATGCTTCAAAGGCAAAAGTAGATGCATATAAAGAGCTCGGACTTAATTCCGAGACCTGTGTTGCGTTCAATATTTCATCACGTGAACAGGTTATCATCAATACATGGTACGGCGGTGAAATGAAGAAAGGTATGTTCTCAATGATGAACTATTATCTCCCGCTCCAGGGAATTGCTTCAATGCACTGCTCGGCAAACACAGATATGAATGGCGAAAACACAGCTATTTTCTTCGGACTTTCCGGAACAGGAAAAACCACACTTTCAACAGATCCGAAGAGATTACTCATCGGTGATGACGAACACGGCTGGGATGATAAGGGAGTATTCAATTTCGAAGGTGGTTGCTACGCAAAGGTTATCAACCTTGATAAGGATTCCGAACCGGATATTTACAATGCAATCAAGAGAAATGCTCTTCTTGAAAACGTAACACTCGACGAAAACGGAAAGATTGATTTTGCTGATAAGTCAGTAACAGAAAACACACGTGTTTCATATCCGATTTCACATATCAAGAATATCGTAAGACCTATCTCAAGTGCACCTGCAGCAAAGAATGTTATCTTCCTTTCAGCTGATGCATTCGGAGTACTTCCACCAGTATCAATTCTCACACCTGAACAGACTCAGTATTACTTCTTATCAGGATTCACTGCAAAACTTGCAGGAACAGAAAGAGGAATCACAGAACCGACACCTACATTCTCAGCATGTTTCGGTCAGGCATTCCTTGAACTCCATCCGACAAAATACGGTGAGGAACTCGTAAAGAAGATGAATATGAGCGGTGCAAAGGCATACCTCGTAAACACAGGCTGGAACGGAACAGGAAAACGTATTTCCATTAAAGACACAAGAGGCATTATCGACGCAATTCTTAATGGTGACATTAACAATGCACCTACAAAGAAGATACCTGTATTTGATCTCGAGGTTCCGACAGAACTTAACGGTGTTGCAACAAACATCTTAGACCCAAGAGATACATATGCAGATCCGGCAGAGTGGGATGCAAAGGCAAAAGACCTTGCTTCAAGATTCGAGAAGAACTTTGTCAAGTATGAGACAAATGACCTCGGAAAAGCTCTTGCAAAAGTAGGTCCTAAAGCATAATCAGAAATTGTCAAAGCGGGGGTTTCCGGTTATCGGAGGCCCCTTTTATTTTTGAGTTCAAATATTTTTATAATATTTGTCTGGTACTTTCGCTGATGCCTGCATTTGAATTTTTCTTGCTAAATATACGTATTATAAGTTATAATCATAAAGTATAGGAGTATTAAATGACCGAAAAGAAGAAAAAAATAATTATCTTTGTTATCTTTGCCGTAATTATTGCAGTGCTTCTTGTTGCTACTATTCTTGTCAGTGCACAGGCAAAGCATGAGAGCATCCAGGAATCCATGAAGGATGCTGTTCTTCATACATACAACAAAGTTAATTTCTTCGGTCTTGAAGTCAATCCTTCTGTCATAGCAGCATTTTTAATTACCGCAGTCATTACGGTCTTTGCACTTATTGTGAGAATTTTTGTCATTCCTAGATTCAAAATGGTCCCTGGTAAATTCCAGATGCTACTTGAAGGCTGGGTAAATCTTTTCTCAAATCTTGCATCATCCAACAGCCCTGTAAGAAACAAGTTCCTCGGCGGATACATTTTTACTGCAGGTACATATATTTTCCTCAGTACTATTTTTGAACTTATAGGAATTCAGTGGACAACCACATCAGGTGCTTCTGTATCTCTGCCGGCACCGCTCTCTGATATAAATGCAGCAATCTCTTTAGGATGTCTGTCGTATCTTATCATTATGTCCGGCGGTATTGTTTCAAACGGATTAAGGGGAGTAGGAAAGACATTAAAAGATTTCTCACTTCCTATTTCAATGAGTTTCCGAATGTTCGGTGCACTTTTATCAGGTGCTCTTGTAACCGAACTTGTATATTATTACACAGCTTTAAGTTATGTGCTGCCGGTATTCGTAGGCGTACTCTTCACACTGCTTCATGCATTCATTCAGGCCTATGTTCTTACCATGCTCACATCACTCTTTTACGGAGAGGTCTCAGAACCTCATATCAAAAAAATCAGACCTAAAAAGGCCGGAGGAAAAACTGAATGAAAAACTCAATTGTAAAAACTTCAGTCGTATTATTCGCAGTACTGATGCTTATTATCATGGCAGCAGTAATCTTTATGCCAGCTAATGTCACATATGCTGAAGACGGTTCATCCCAGGCTCAGCCTGCAGACAACTCGAAGTCTTCAAAAGCTATTGCAGCCGGTGTCGCAATCGGTCTTGCTGCATTAGGCGGTGCAATCGGTATGGGTATTGCGGTTGCCAAGGCAAACGACGGTATTTCACGTCAGCCTGAAGCAGACGGCAAGATCAGAACAAACACAATGCTTGGTCTTGTATTCATCGAAACCGCTATCATTTACGCACTTATCGTAACGATTTTAATCATCTTCGTTCTTTAATCCGGAGGTAAACTATGCCGTTAAACATAGACTGGCAACAGATATTATTACATTTATTAAACTTTGCCATCCTGTTTTGTGTTCTGTTCTTCCTTCTTTATAATCCTATAAAGAAATTCATGAAGAAAAGGGAAGACTACTATAAGAATATTGACGATGAGGCTAACAAAAAACTCTCCGATGCCGAAGAGCTTAAGTCCTCATATGAAAATAAATTAAAGGCTTCCGACGAGGAAATAGCAGAAAAACAGAAAGCAGCATACGACAGTTTTTCAAAAGAAATTGATGAACAGCGTGCTGAGGCTGAAAAAGAAGCAGAGTCAATTATTGAAAGTGCAAGAAAGAAATCCCTTAAAGAGAAAGAGGATATTATTTCGGGAGCACAGACTGAAATTGCCGAAATTGCAGCAGCAATGGCAGATAAGATTGTCAAAGGAAACACATCCGACACATATGATGAGTTCCTGACAGACGCAGAAAAAGATGAAAAATAATATAAAAGCCATCCTTTATTCATCCCAGGCTCCGTCACCGGCCCAGGAAGAAAAATTCAGAGCATTTGTATCCGCTAAATACGGTGAGGATGCTGAATTTTCTTTTGTTAAGGATGAAACCATTAAAAAAGGTTTCAGACTTACTGCCGGCTCGGAAACATATGACTGGACAGATGAGGGAAGACTTAATCAGTTAAAAAAGGAAGTTCTCTCGTTATATTCCAAAGACAATGTAATTCCTTTAATCCGTGAGACAGTCAAAAACTGGACGCCGAAGGCTCTTGCAGAAGAAACCGGTACTGTTATCTCCGTAGGAGACGGTATTGCAAAAGTCACAGGTCTTACAAAAGCTACATACGGGGAAATCCTTATTTTTGAATCCGGGGTCAGGGGAATGGTCCTTAATTTAAAGGAAAATGAACTCGGATGTATTTTATTTGATGATGATAATTTTGTAACCGAAGGTTCCGTTGTTAAACGTACTGAAAGAGTCGCAGGAATCCCGGTCGGTGACAATTTCCTCGGAAGAATCGTTAATTCACTCGGTTCACCTATAGACGGTGAAGGTGAAATCATATCCTCTTCATACAGACCTGTTGAATCAGCTGCTCCGTCAATTGTCGAAAGACAGCAGGTCAGGGTTCCTATGGAAACAGGTATACTTGCCATCGATTCCATGTTCCCTATAGGACGCGGACAGAGAGAACTTATTATAGGAGACCGCCAGACAGGAAAAACAGCTATAGCTCTTGATACAATCATTAATCAGAAGGGCAAAAACTGTATATGTATCTATGTTGCAATCGGTGCAAAGGCAAGTTCTGTTTCATCGGTTGTGAATATGCTTAAAAAACACGGTGCAATGGATTACACATGCGTTCTTGCAGCAACAGCATCTGATCCGGCTCCGCTTCTTTATATCGCACCTTATGCAGGATGTGCTCTTGCCGAGTACTTTATGTATCAGGGAAAAGATGTCCTTATTGTTTACGATGATCTTTCAAAACATGCTGTGGCATACAGATCATTATCACTTCTTCTTGGCAGATCCCCGGGAAGAGAGGCATATCCTGGAGATGTATTCTATCTCCATTCAAGACTTCTTGAAAGATCTGCAAGGCTCTCTGATGAACTCGGCGGTGGTTCAATCACGGCACTTCCTGTTGTCGAAACGCAGTCAGGTGATGTCGCTGCTTATATCCCGACAAATATTATCTCAATCACTGACGGTCAGATATTCCTTGAAAGTGATCTCTTCTATTCAGGACAGAGACCTGCTGTGAATATCGGACTTTCCGTATCCCGAGTAGGCGGGGATGCACAGCTCAAAGCCATGAAAAAATCTGTTAAGGGACTCCGTCTTGATCTTGCACAGTACAGGGAAATGAAGGTGTTCACACAGTTTGCATCAGACCTTGATGAGGCAACACGCCGTCAGCTTGCCTATGGCAAGGGACTTATGAGACTTTTGTGTCAGAAACAGGCAAGTCCTTATTCTCTTTCAGAGCAGATTGTGATAATCACAATGGCCCAGGCACACGTGCTTGACGGAATCCGTTATGAGGATATCGAAAGATTTATAAAAGAACTCCTTTCACGTTTCCATAAAAATAACGAGAGTCTTTTAAGACGTATTCTTTCAACGGGACTGCTGAGTGATGCCGATAAGCAGCTCATAATCGATGAATCAAGAAAAGCCGCATCGGATTTTAAATAAAAATGGCAAACATAAAGGAAATCAGAACAAGGATAAACAGCGTCACTGAGACGAGGAAAATCACAAACGCAATGTATGTGATTGCTTCTATCAAGATGCGTAAGGCAAAAGAACAGTTAAATGCCACAAAGCCTTATTTTGATGCCCTCAGAAATGAAATAAAAAGAATATTCAGGACTATAGAGAATATAGAAAGCAGATATTTCCGTCCGGAGACAGAAACCGATGAAAAAGGAACTCATGCAGTCCTGGTCATTACAGCAGATAAGGGACTGGCCGGTGCTTATAATATGAGCGTCATAAAGGAAGCACTCAAGCAGATAGAGGAATACCCGGATACAAAACTTTATGTTGTCGGTGAATACGGAAGAAGGTATTTTGTATCACATGATATAGAAATAGAAGGCAGTTTCTCCTATACAGCCCAGAACCCGTCTTTTCTAAGGGCACGTGAGATTTTTGATGAACTCAACAGTGCATATTCCGAAGGAAAGATAACAAAAATCAGGGTAATATACACGGATCTTGTGAGCGGACTTAATACAAATGTAAGAACAACAACACTGCTTCCGCTTCACAGAAAGGAATTCGAGAACCGTATAGACGGGGATGAGATACATTTTGAGTTTGAACCTGATGTAGTCAGTGTTCTTGATCATATCATCCCGTCATATCTTACAGGATTTATATACAGTGCACTGGTTGACAGTTTCTGCTGTGAGCAGAGTGCAAGAATGACAGCAATGGATTCCGCAAACAAGAATGCGGATGAACTTATATCAGGCCTCAAACTTAAGTATAATCACTTAAGACAGGCAGCAATAACACAGGAAATATCAGAAGTTTCCGCAGGTGCTAAAAACCTCGGAAACAATCAGTGAGGATATTATGACCGGAAAGGTAGTTCAGATTTCAGGTGCAGTAGTCGATGTGCGTTTTGAAGGTGCAGTTCCTAAAATCAGGGAAGCACTTACTGTCAACGTACATGGAAAAGAGAAGGTAATGGAAGTTGCTAACCATATCGGGAACGGTGTGGTCAGATGCATTATGCTTGCTGCTGCGGACGGAATGTGGTGCGGAATGGAAGCAAAAGCAACAGGCGACGGTATTAAGGTTCCTGTAGGAGAGCGTACACTCGGCAGACTTTTCAATGTTCTCGGTGAGACAATAGACGGAAAAGGGGAACTCCCTGAAGATACAGAGAAATGGACAATTCACAGAAAAGCCCCTTCCTTTACTGAACAAAGCCATTCAGCGGAAATCCTTGAGACCGGAATAAAAGTCATAGATTTACTCGAGCCGTATGCCAAGGGCGGTAAAATAGGCCTTTTCGGCGGCGCAGGCGTAGGTAAAACAGTTCTTATTCAGGAACTTATTTACAATATTGCAACCGAACATGACGGTTATTCGGTATTTACCGGAGTAGGTGAAAGATCCAGGGAAGGAAATGACCTCTGGAAGGAAATGACTGAAAGCGGTGTCATAAATAATACTGCTCTTGTATTCGGACAGATGAACGAAGCCCCGGGCGTCAGAATGAGAGTAGGCCTTGCAGGGCTTACAATGGCAGAGTATTTCAGAGATACCGAGAAGAAAGATGTTCTTCTCTTTATAGATAATATTTTCAGGTTCGTTCAGGCAGGAAGTGAGGTGTCAACGCTTCTCGGACGTATGCCGTCTGCTGTCGGATATCAGCCGACACTTGCTGAGGAAATGGGTGCACTTCAGGAAAGGATTGCATCAACCCAAAACGGTTCAGTAACATCAGTACAGGCAGTTTATGTGCCTGCAGACGACCTTACAGACCCGGCTCCTGCTACTACGTTCACACATCTTGATGCAACGACAGTTCTTTCAAGACAGATAGCAGAACAGGGTATTTACCCGGCTGTTGATCCTCTTAATTCAACGAGCCGTATGCTTGAGGCAGACATCGTAGGCGAGGAACATTACTATGTAGCAAGAAAGGTTCAGGAGATTCTTCAGAAGTACAAAGAACTTCAGGATATAATAGCAATCCTCGGAATGGAAGAACTTTCTGATGAGGATAAAAATACTGTTTACAGGGCCAGAAAGATACAGAAGTATTTATCACAGCCGATGCATGTTGCAGCAAAATTCAACGGATGCCCGGGAATATATGTCCCTCTTAAGGAAACACTCAGAGGCTTTAAGGCTATTATCGAAGGCGAAATGGATGAGTACCCGGAGGCGGCTTTCTATAATGTCGGAACCATTGAGGACATAAAGGCAAAAGCCGAAGAGATAAGAAACAATGAAAACATTTAAACTTGAGGTTCTTGCATCTGACAGGCCGTTTTTTGAGGGAGACTCTGAGTCCGTGACATTCACAACTCTTGACGGTCAGTACGGAGTTCTTGCAGGGCACAGAAACACAATACTGGCACTTTCGGAAGGACTGATTAAAATCACGGATGAAAAGGGAAATACTCAGGAAGCAATTTCAGGGCCAGGGATGGTAAAGATTCAGGATGGAAATGTCTTTATTCTTACAGAAAGATGTGAGACCAGGGAAGAATATGTTTTCAGGCTTGAAAAAGAAGAAGAAATAAGACAGCAGGAACTGTATCTTCAGAGACAGTCTGCAAATGAATATAAAATGGCTCAGGCCGGCATAGCAAGAGCTATGAGTAAACTTAAGAAAGGCAATGATTAGGAAATTTATCCCGATTATCTGCCTTTTTTTATTTTTTGCCATTATGGTGACGGCATGTGATAAAGATAAGGAAGAAATGATGGGAAAAGATACATATAAAATCTATGGAAACACTTTAGAGATTGCCCTCAGTGCAAATCCGACGACAGGATACACATGGCACTCTGAAGTATCCGATGAGAGTGTTATCTCACTTAAGGATTCCTCATATAAAGAAGATGAACATGAAAGCGGAATGACCGGAGTCGGGGGAACTCAGACATACATTTTCGAAGGAATCAAGGAAGGAAGATGCGAAATAAGCCTTCTATATTACAGAAACTGGGAGAAAGAAGAGCACACTGCTGATTATGCAATCAGCATAACCGTGGCACCTGATTTGTCGGTATCCGTTGAAAATGTGCTTTCCAAAGACAGAAAAATCATACAAACTGCATAATATTGCAGTTGAAAATAATAATACAAGTGTTATAATATCATTAATCTAGTATAACTATGAAGGGGTAAACTATGGAATACAAAATGCTGTTTACACCGATTAAAATCGGTACAATGGAAGTTAAAAACCGTATAGCAATGTCTCCGATGCTCATGGGATTCGGTCAGTTTGACGGCCAGGCAACGGATATGCTTATGGATTATTATGAAGAAAGAGCAAAAGGCGGCACAGGTCTTATCATGACTGAAATCTGCCGTATTAATGATAAACACGGAGCAGCAGCATTTGCACAGCTCGGTATGTCACAGGATTATCAGATTCCGAAAATGAAGGAATTTGCAGACAGAATCCATTCTCACGGAGCAAAACTTGTTGTTCAGCTCCATCATCCAGGAAGACAGAATGTAGGTCTTGCAATCGGAACAGTTCCTCTTTGTATTGCATGTACAAGAGCTTTCAAAAAATTCCCGAAAATGTTATTCAACATTGCTCCGAAGATTGCACCTACACTTGAAAAATATCACATTTCAAAGAGAGCAGTATCTGCTTCAGCATGTGAACCTGCATATTATGCAAATACTAAGGTAAGAGCATTATCACACAGAGAAGTAAAACAGGTTATTCAGCAGTATGTAGATGGTGCTGTCCGTTGTAAAAAGGCCGGAGTAGACGGTGTCGAACTTCACGGAACACACGGATATCTCATTCAGCAGTTCTTATCACCGAATACAAACCAGAGAACAGATGAATACGGCGGATCAGAAGAAAACAGACTCCGTTTCTTAAAAGAAATCGTTGAAGGAATCAGAAAAGAATGCGGAGAGGATTATCCTATTATCGTCAGACTTTCAATTGATGAATTCTACAGCAAGAAAGGAAGAGTCGGTGATCATTATGAAGAACAGCCGAACAAAGGTTATGATATGGCACAGGGTGTCAGATACGCAAAAGCCATCGAGGCAATGGGCGTAAATGCAATCGACGTATCATCAGCAGGATATGACAGATTCAATTACTGGCTTGAACCTACTTCATTTGAACTTGGATGGAGAAAATATCTTGCAGCAGAAGTTAAGAAAGCAGTTAAGATTCCTGTAATCGCAGCTAACCTTATAAGAACACCGGAACAGGCTGAAAAACAGCTTCAGGAAGGAGTTCAGGATATGGTTTCCCTCGGACGTCCTCATATTGCAGATCCTTATTTTGCAGAAAAAGCACAGAACGGAAGAGAAAACGAAATCAAGCGTTGTATCTGCTGTCTCTATTGTATTCAGAGCATGCAGGATAATGCTTACCACGGAGATCATGGCTATTGCTCAGTAAACCCGACAGTAGGACGTGAAAAAGAAGCAAGAGAAATCAGAAGAGATGGTAAAGACAGAACAGTTGTTGTTGTCGGAGCCGGTGTTGCGGGACTTACATGTGCGGAATTCCTTGCAAGAAGAGGATTCAAACCTGTAGTTCTTGAAAAAGCAGCAGAAGTCGGCGGACAGATTCAGCTTGCAAATAAGCCACCTAAGAAAGAAAAACTCGGATGGTGCTTCGAGGATATGAAGACAAATGCTGAGAAATTCGGTGCTGAAATCAAACTCAATACAGAAGCAACAGTTGATCTTATCAAATCATATAATCCATACGCTGTAGTAATTGCTACAGGAGCTTCAGCAGTCAAACCAAGAGCAATTAAGGGTGTTGACCATGCAAATGTATACACAACAACAGAAATCCTTTCAGGTCAGGTAAGTATCGAAGGAAAGAAAGTTGCATTAATCGGTTCAGGTATGACAGGTCTTGAAACTGCAGAACTCTTAGTCGAAAAAGATAATAAAGTCACTATAGTTGAAATGCAGAGTTCAATTGCTCCTGGAACATGGTTCCAGCATCTTGATGACATCATTCCGAAACTTGATGATAAGGGAACAGAATATGTTGTATCACATAAACTCAATGAAATTGATGATACAGGCGTTGTTGTTGAACCAGTTACAATCGGAAAGGATAAGAAACCTGTATCGGCAGGTGCTCCGAAACACATTGATGCTGATGTAGTTGTTCTCTCACTCGGTTCAAGACCGGTTAACGAACTCGTTAAGGAATGTGAGGAAGCAAATATTGACAATCTCTATGTAATCGGTGATGCAGGCAAGATCGGAAGAATTGCAGATGCAACAAGACAGGCATACGATGTTGCAACAACTAAAATTGGTTTTGAGCCAAGAAAGTTTGTTAAACAGAAATAATCAAAGTGCATAAATAATAAAGGAACTCAGCGATGAGTTCCTTTTGTTTTGCCCGATTAGATATATGATATTATATGTTTTTCTTTTTCTGCCAGTAGAATGAAACTGCAATTACACTTCCTGCAGCAAGTACTATTACCGAAAGAACAATTGCTATTGTCTGAATCGTTGTCAGACCTTTGAACTGAAGGGATGATTTAAGGATATATCCTTCTGTTCCGTTGTATGAAATTCTGCAGAATTCATCTTCCTCAGAAAGAACCTGAACTTTTTTGCCATCCACTAATTGAAGAATTACCGGAGAGTTTTCCGCAGCATTTTGGTATATACTGACTTTGCTTCCGATTCTTGAGGATTTTATTCTTGCATATGTTTTTGCCGGTTCCTGTGGCTCAGGGTCATCAATTATGATTTCCTGAATCAGTTCAAGTGAGGATGCTTCAACAAAATATTCTGAATCACTGTATGTTGTTCTTATGTATGTTTTCCCGTCTATAGTCTGCTGATAAAGAGCTGTAAGTTCTGTTCCTGCAGGTATTTGGGTAGGGGAAGACAATAAATCCGTGTAAGCATCTGCATCTTTATTTGTTTTGTAGATATTTATATTCTGCTGGGATTCCGTTTGGGTGAAATCATTAATATTGACAATAAAGTATCCGTCTTTTGTCTTTGCGAGAACCAGATCTGTATTCTTCTTAACATTTTCATATATACCGATTGCATATCCCGGAACTTTTGTAACCGAATCCGGATTTCCGAATGCATCAGTCATAAATGCGTTTGCATTGGATTTTTCAAAGTAAGTAAGAGTTTCGTCTCCAGGTAATAATTCATCTTCAGTATATGAATCTTTTGTTACTGTCTTGAATAAATCTTTAATTATTAAGCATTCATCACATGAAATATATATATTTTCTCCGTCTATGCAGAATGAATTAGGGGAGATGGTCAGATAAGAATTTGCTTCATAGGTTCCTGATGCTTCTAATGAATAAAGCGAATTTGTGTATTTTGTGACTGTGGATTCCTCGAGCATGTAAAGGTTTCCTGCATAGTCCGCTTCAAATTCTGATACGTTTTCAAATGAACCGGTGAGAGAAGTTGAGAAAAGATACGCATCACGGGACACGACTTTTACTTCCGAATCAGTAAGAACATAAAGTGAAGAACCATCTTTTGCTGAGGTGATAAGTCTTCCTTCTGAAAGGCTCAGGAACTTAACGAATCTGCCACCGATCAGTGTATATATCCCGTCATTTTTAAGTGCATAAAGTTTATCAAGGAATGTAATGTCAAGCGCACCTTCAACTGCATACGTCTGTGCTACAGCACCTCCTGAAATCTTATACACATTGCCGTCAGAGCAGAGCGCATAAACTGCATCCTGTGAGACGGTAAGTTTAAACGGGGAGGCAGGAAGAGATACTGTTTCCATTTCTCCTGAAGAGTTAATAAAGCCTGCACGGTTGTTGTTGCTGTCAGCCACAATTAACATATCAAAGGTTTTAACTACATCTAACGGCAGGTTTAAGTGTCTGTTGTCAGAACCGGACATGCTTATAGATGATATAAGTGTTAAGGAATTATCAGCTGCTTCATAAGTGTATACTGATATAACATCGCCTACAACTGTATAGAGTGTGCTGCCGAATGCACAGAACGAATCCGGCATTATTTCAGTTTCTTTTATCAGAGTTCCATCATCCTTGTTTACTATGATTATCTCACCGTTATCGGATGCGAAAATCACATCTCCTGCATAGGCTTCCTGAACATAATATTCCGCTTCGTATTCGCTGTACTCCGCATCACCGAATTTATATGTGTTGAAGTATGGGGTTCCGCTGCTTGAAGTGAAGGTGAATACTGTATCAGCGTTACCGGCAAAAACGCATTTACCTGTGAGTATGTCCTGATAAATATTGTCTGCCTCAAAAGCGGTTTCTAAATTTTCATCATATACAGAAATACATCCTGCAACTGATTTTGCATAAATATATGTTCCGTCAGATGCAACTGTAAGCGGAGATTTCTTTGAAGGTGTAGGGGTCGGGATTGTTACCTGAGTAAGCACTGATGATGTATCGGTAAGATCAATGGTGTAATAAAGATCATCGGCGGAAATGAATGCGGTGCTTCCGACTGCAAGAATCTGTGTAACGTTTTTATCAGCGATTTCGTATGTATAATCCTCTGCAGATAATGAACTTCTTACGAAAAGTCTGTTCAGAGAATCGTCAAAAATGAGAAGATAGTTTTCGTTTGCTGAAATCAGATTAGGTGAGGATGTCTGCATGTATCCGTTTGACGGAAACAGGATTTCGGCAGTGGAATCAGCATAACTCAATCCTTCCGGAACCATGAAAACTGCTGCCAGAATACATAACGCAACAACAATGGCCAAAAGGGTTGATAACCAATGCGAGTTTAACTGTTTTTTACAAGCGGAATTCTTCATAATAATGAAATTATATCACCCCGAAAATGAGATTGCAATTAAGTAATTATTTATAATCACTTAAAAGACCTGCATCATGGAACGAACAAATTAAGTATTAATTTGATGTGCTCGTTCTAATTGCCTAAAAAAGCTGTATGTTGTATAATCAATTATTATGGGAAAAAATAACAAATTTTACTACAGAAAAAAGAATAAACCTCAGCAGAATGATGCTAATGAAGTGCTGGTTAATTATTCTCAGGAACAGCTTGATCTGACACTTGACGATTTGAAAATCTCAGACTCAACAAAGCAGCTCCTTTCATCAAATCACATAGAAAAAGCATACGACCTTGTAAAAAGAACCGAAAAGGACATGTATAAGGTTCAGGGACTGAATAAAAAGATTCTTCTCGAGATAAAAGACAGACTTAAAGATGCAGGTCTTGAACTGAAAAAGGATGCCGAACAGGAGAAAAAACCTGAAAACAATTCTCAGAAGAACAAAAAAGACAATAAGGCTGAAAGTGGTGCTCAGAAAAATCAGCCTAAGGAAAAAGAATCAAAGTCAAAGTTCGGACTTTCAGAGAAATCCTCTCAAAAGGAACAGCCTAAAAAGGATTCAAAGAAGACTGAGGAAATCATTCAGCCTCAAGACGGACTCCGCAAGGTAATGAAGGGCGGGAAATGGGGTTACTCTGATGGTTCAAAGATAGTAATTCCTACAATGTATGATGAAATATTTGCATTTAAGGAAGATTTTGCCGTTGTTGAGATCAATGAAAAATGCGGATTTATTGATAAGGAAAATAATATGGTTATTCCTGCCGATTATGACCTTGCCATGAGTTTTTCCGAAGGACTCGCACTTGTCTGTAAAGGAGAAAAGTGCGGTTACATAAATAAAAACAACGAAGTTGTTATTCCGTTTGAATATGATGCAGGCACACCTTTTGAAGAAGGCGAAGCCAAAGTTAAGAAAGACGGAAAGTGGGCTACATTAACGAAAGAAGGGCAGTTAACCTGGATATAAAATGAATATTAAAACAGTCGGCTTTGTAAAATATCTGTTATTGTTTGTGCTGGTGCTGCTGGCTGTTTTCTCTTTTACGGTTTCTGTATGTGACGCATATCTCCCGTCAGGTTATGAGGAATCATATAAAGGTAAGGAAAACCCTGGTTATTCCGGATTTAATTATGACTGGTATGTTGATGAACTTAATTTAGGACCTGTAAAAGCAGAGTTTGCCTCCTGGTTTGAGGAAAAAGACATTTACGATTTTTCATATTTTGAAGAAAACCCAATTGTTATTGCGGTAATTGATACCGGAGTTAATTTTAATCATGAGATTTTCCTCGGTCAGTACGATAAAAACGGAAATCCTACGACTTCAACAGAAATAGGCGAATATGATGTTTTCCTGCGTGATGATGACGGGGACATAGTACGCTATAATGCATATGCGGATTACAGAAACAAAAAAGAGGACATCTACGATGTCATGGATGATGCTCCTGATTGTCACGGAACACATGTGTGCGGAATAATATCCATTCTCATTCATGAGATGAACCTCGAAAAATATATTAAGATTCTCCCTATAAAAGCAGCATACCCGAAGACTGATTCAAGTTCATTCCCGTTTAATGCTGTTCAGAAAGCCATTGTTTTTGCACTTCAGAATAATGCGGATGTAGTCAATATGTCTTTCAGCGGCGGAAATACATATCAGACTCTCGTTACGGCAAACTATGCAAAAGAAGCTGTTTTCTGTGCTGCAGCAGGAAATGAGAAGACATCGGCCACCCATTATCCGGCTGCATCTTCAAACTGTATCGGCGTCATGGGATACACCTATGATACAAAGGGAGAAAAGATTTTCTACGAAAATTCAAACTTTGGCTCTGCATATGATATTATGGCACCTGCAGTAAAACTTATTTCTGCAGACGGCAGTGCGGATGATAGGTATAAAACTTTATCCGGAACAAGTATGGCATGTCCGGTTGTTTCTTTTGCAGCTGCATGTGCAACGTTAAAATATGGTGCAATTGAAAAAGGCATCGGTCTTGAAACAACACCTAATGAAATCTCGGCACTTATAAAAGGTGCACACAGTGATGTTGTAAGGAAAGGCGGAAAGAATTATTTCCCGCTTGATTTCAATGTGCTTATGAATGCAGACAATTTTGCTTATTGCAAAATTGATATTGATTCGGGTTCATCCAAACAGACAATAAACAATGTTTCAAAGGTCTCGGCTCATATTGTTACATATCCTCAGTCAGCTGCGGAAAAGGGCAGCGTTCAGTGGACAGTTAAGCATGGCGATACGGTAATTAAGGAAAGTTCCGAAAGGGAAATCTCATTCCTTCCTCTTTCAAAGGTCGGGACTGTTACAGTTGATGTGAAATGGACATATTTGGCAAGATCATATTCGGATCAGTATATTGTTACCGTTGATTATGCAGACCCTGACAGCAGCAGGATATCAATGAAGGCGGAGTCAATAGTTGATATGTATGAGGGCAATTTCATTGCAGGCTATCAGGTACAGCATACACTTTCAGGACTTGATTATGTTTCTCCTGAGACTATTGGAACAATTATGTGGTATGTTGACGGAATATATTCAGGCGTGAACGGGAAAACATTTACATATTTAAATGAGACCTCAGGAACAGTCAGAATATCCGCAAAGTATAACGGCAATCTTCTTGCAGAGTTTACCGAAAACTATGTATCAGAAGATGTCATTCCTAAAGAAGACAAAAAAGATGATAAAGTGGTTGAGATAGTTCTTATCACGGCTGCAGCGGTACTTGGAGCGGCGCTTGTTGCTGCGTTTATTGCTTTTGCAATAAAGAAAAAGAAAGCATCAAAATCAACAGTAAATAAGGACGATGATGAGCCTGATACTGATGCGCTCGGAATAGATTTTGATGAGGACCAGGTTTTAAGGGAAATTGGTCCTGACGAAGAACCGGAAATTCCTGAAGAGGAACAACAGGTAAGTGATGAAACTAACAAGGAAGGGGAGTAAACCTTTCCTTTTTTTCTTTTAAATTCACCGAAAATTGGTATAATAAAACCTTCAAGATTTGCTTGAAGGTCTTAAGTTAAAAAATTTCAGATAAGATAATTATGCTTTGATTGCGTCTAAAGATTTGCAGAGAGTTGCTTTCTTTCTTGCTGCAGTGTTCTTTTTATAGATGCCGTCTTTCTGAGCACAGTCAATAACTGACATACACTCTTTAAGTAATTCTTCAGCTGCTTTTACATCGTTTGCTTCGATTGCTGCGTTGAATTTCTTAATTGTGTTTTTAACGTGTGTCTTTTTAGCTGTGTTGATTTCGTTCTTCTTCTCTGAGATTAATACTCTCTTTTTTGCTGACTTAATATTTGGCATATTTTTCTCCTCGTGATTAAATATCTTTGATATACTAGCATAATTTGAGTATTCTTGCAACAAAAATAGCATACAATTTGAATATTTCTTGCATAAAACCGGCACGCCCTTTTTGGCAATCTGGGCCATGAGAAAATTTTTGATTCCCAGTGTTTTCGGGAATGTTTGGATTTTACTTAAATACGTATATCTAAACGCTTAAATTCGGAATTGTTTCGGTTAGAATTACGGTAAATACAAAATTTCCGGAACCCATTTTTTGCTTGCGTATAAGCGCGGAATAATATATAATCTAATAGCAATTTATTTTATAAGAGGTAACACATGAAAACTTTTAAATCCGATTTTATTCGAAATGTTGCTCTCGTTGGTCACTCAGGCGAAGGTAAAACAACTCTCGCTGAAGCTATGATGTTCGAGACAAAGACTGTAGACCGTTTCGGCAAAGTTGATGACGGTAACGCTACAATGGACTTTGATGATGAGGAAATCAAACGTAAAATATCCATTTCCTTAGCACTTGGTTATGCAATCTACAAAGACACAAAAATCAACATTCTTGATACACCTGGATTCTTCGATTTCGAAGGTGAACAGGTTTCAGCTATTTCAGCAGCAGATTCTGCTATCGTAGTTACATCAGCTTCCGGTTCCTTAACAGTAGGAACAGAAAAAGCTCTTGATTTATGTTCTGAAAAGAAGACTCCTGCTCTTATCTTTGTCAACGCAGTTGAAAAAGAAAACTCAGATCTTAACGGAACAATTGATGCCATTATGGCAAAATATCAGAAAGTAGTTCCTATCGAACTTCCTATTATTGATGGCGGAAAGGTTGTAGGTTTTGCTGATATCATTGCAAATAAGGCATATGACTTAAACGGAAAAGAAATCGCAGTTCCTGCAGCAATTGAAGCAAAAGTCGGCGAATACAACGGCAAGATCAATGAAATGATCGCAGAAACAGACGATGAATTACTTGAAAAATTCTTCGGTGGTGAGGAATTCACAGCTGAAGAAGTTCAGAAAGGTTTACATGCAGCAATTGCAGATGAAATCTTCATTCCTCTTATGGCAGGTAACGCTCTTACATCAAAAGGTGTAAAGAATTTACTCGACAAGATTGTTGATTTTATGCCAAGTCCTCTCCGTACAAAAGGTATTAAGGCAGAAGGTAAGGATTTCGTAGCAGTAGACGGTTCAAAACCATTCTCTGCACACGTATTCAAATCTATCGTAGACCCATACGTAGGAAAACTCTTAATCTTCAAGGTTAACACAGGTAAATTAACTTCCGGCGACACAATCGTAAACACATCTGTTGACAAACAGGAAAAAGTCGGAACAATCTACGTACTTAAGGGCAAAAAACAGGAGCCGGTTGACTGCCTCGAAGCAGGTGATATCGGTGCTCTTGCAAAACTCGTTTACACAAGCACAAATGATACAATGGCAGCAGTAGGCAACCCGGTTGTTTACGAAAAGATTGAATTCCCGAAACCGGTTATCTCTTACGCAGTAACAGCTGCAAAAGACGAAGAAAAAGCTATCCAGGGATTAATCAAGATGCAGGAAGAAGATGCTACATTCAAAGTAGAAAAGAACATTGAAACAGGTGACGTTCTTATTTCAGGTCTTGGCGAAGCTCAGCTTGACATCATGTGCAAGAGAGTAAAAGCAAAACTCGGTATTCAGGTAGACTGGCAGACACCGAGAGTAGCATACAGAGAAACAATCAGAAAGAACTCTAGATGTGAAGGTAAACACAAGAAACAGTCCGGTGGTGCTGGACAGTTCGGTGATGTTTGGATCAGATTCGAGCCAGGCGCGGAAGACGGAGTCTTCCAGTTCGTAGATGAGGTTGTCGGCGGAGCAGTTCCACGTCAGTTCATCCCGGCAGTTGAAAAAGGCTTAAGAGAAGCAATCCTTCACGGTGTTCTCGCAGGTTATCCGATGATTAACTTAAAGTGTACTCTTGATGATGGTAAATATCACCCGGTAGACAGTAAGGAAATCGCATTCGTAACGGCAGCTAAACTTGCATACGCAGATGGTGTTGCAGCAGCATCCCCATGTTTCTTAGAGCCTATTATGGAAGCAAAGATCACAGTTCCTGATGAATATCTCGGAGACATCCTCGGCGACATGAACAAACGTCGTGGCAGAATCCTCGGAACAGATATGAACAACGGTAAGCAGATTATTACTGCAGAAGTTCCTCAGGCTGAAATGTATAAGTATGCAACAGATTTACGTTCAATGACACAGGGCAGAGGTAAGTTCGAAATGAATTTCGTACGTTATGAAGAAGTTCCTGCAAGTGCAAATGCAGCAATTATTGCAGATGCAAAGAAACGTGAAGAAGAAGCAGCTGCAAAGAAAGCATAATAAAATCGGTAAATTATATATTAAGGGACTGCCTGTGGTGGTCCCTTATCTTTTATTTTCCTTAGATTTGTGTTATTATATATAAAAAATATTTTCAGGGGATTATGGTTATGAAGAAAATAATTTCTTTGGTTATTGTTCTTTCTCTTGTTTTATCCTGCTTTATTGCATTGACTTCCTGTAATAAAAAAGACGGATTAAAACCAGAGTGGTGGGATAATGACAGCTGGATTAATGATGAATTCAATACAATAGAGTATACTCCGGAAACTCTTACAGATTATATCGGAGGATTTGCATGCGGAGTCTGCCATCCTAATGAGAATTATGAGCAGATAGCAGATGCAAATATTCAGTGGGTCAGATTTGATATAAATAATCTGCCTTTTACAAAAGACGGTCAGATGAATCCGGGATATCTTGCATTTAAGGAAAGGGCAAAATCTTATGCTGACAGAGGTTTTAAGGTTATGGCTGTTACTCCATATCCTGAAGACTATATTGAATTCGGCCTTGATCCTAGAGATGAAAGCAGCAAAGCTGAAATAATGAAAATAGCAAGATTCTATGCTGAAGACCTGCAGGGAATTGTTTCCGCACTTCAGATTACAAATGAAATGGGCCTTCCTAGATTTACAGAACCTTTAAATATTGATGAGGCTGCAGAATTTATCGGAATTCAGGCTAAGGCTATTTACAGATATAAAAAGGGTATAGCATTATGCTATAACCTTGGCGGCGTTGAGGGTTATGTTCAGCTTACAACGGCTATGGAACCATGGGAAAAATATATTGATTTCGTAGGTGTTGACTTCTATCTCGGTTGCTTCGATGGCGCAACAGGAATGCTCGGAGTCAGCGGAGGTGCGGTGTTTACCGGTCTTGCGTATGACCTGACAGGAAAACCTATTATGGTTAATGAGTTTGGTTATATTGGATACGGTGAACCAAAGACAGATGCGGAAAAACTTGAGATACTTCAATATTATGGTGCACAGGGTGATACTCTTCCTGAAGCTATTACATATACTCAAAATAATATCAAAGATTTTATTGAGAACGAGAATTTCCCTGAAAGTTTCAGAGAAGATCTTGAACTTGTATGTGGATTGCCAAAGGCAAAAAATGAGGAAGAGGTTGAGGCTGCTTATAGACTTATTGCAAGCAAACTGTTTAATGATGAATACACCAGTCATCTGTATTGCCAGCTTGCCGAAGATTACGTTGTAAAAGGGTATCCTCATTCTCCTGAAGGCCAGGCTGAGTATATGACAGATCAGATTGACGTGCTTGCTTCAGAGGACTTTATATGCGGGACTATTGTTTATTGCTATTCTGACAGCGCAAAATGTTATGTCTGTGGTCAGGAGAAGTGTCCGGTTGAAACAGGCTGGGGACTTGTTGACGGCAAGGGAAATCCTAAACCGTTATATTATGCAATCCAGAAAGCATTCGGAGATATCAGGGGAATTAATGACTGATAATTAATCCTAATAAAGTAAAAGGCCTGCCGTCTGGCAGGTCTTTTTGAATTCAAATACTGCGCGCTGACTTCGACCAGTAATACCGAAGCGGAAACACAGTAGGTGGCTACTTTAAAGTTTCCCCGTGGCACACGCCAAAATCTGCTTAGTGCTGCTGCGGTCAAGCTCTGACACGGTTCACAGGATGACATTGCACAGGACCTTAATATCAACACCCCTTGCTATGTGCAGCCAACCATACTATTGGCCTCAATTCAGTGGTCAACACCACTATAGCGGATTGTGGTTTACAAGGCACCGCTAGCTCCCCGTTTAGCGCAGTGAAAGTAGTATATCATTAATAATGAATCTTTGCAACTATAGAAGAAATAAGACGCTAAATTATTGTATTTTAAATGTAAGGTGATATAATTTATTATATGAAAAGAATACTAGTTATTGAAGACTTCAGTTGTATAGGGAATTGTTCGCTGACATCGGCGATTCCTATTCTTTCAGCCCAGGGGCATAACGTTTGTGCCATGCCTTCGGCACTTCTTTCCACGCAGACCGGTGGTATTTCAGGATATACATATCTGGATCTTGCATCAAATATGATGCCTATGTACAAACATTGGAAAAAGGTCGGTATCACATTTGACTGTGTTTATGTGGGTTTTCTCGGAACAGAAGAATGCTGTGATAATGTCGAAAAAATCCTTAAGGAAGAAAAGAAGGCAGGTGCTGCAATTATCGTAGATCCTGCAATGGCGGACAATGGCAAACTTTATTCAATTTTTAACGATTCGTATGCAAAAAAAATAATGTCTCTCTGCAAATATGCCGACCTTATTACACCGAATTTCACAGAGGCAAAAATGCTTGCAGGTCTGAGTCTTGAACTTGAGCCTAACGAGTCTAATGCCTCTATGATGCTAAATATGTTCAGGAACAAGAGTACTCAGAGTGTTGTCATAACTGGTGTTGAAAAAGATGGCGGAATAGGAATAGGATACCTTTCAAAAAAGAAAATTTCATTCATGTATGACAAGAAAGTCAATGCATTTATTCATGGCGCCGGCGATGTATTTGCCAGCATGCTTGTTGGTAAACTGATTAACAGATACTCTCTTGAAAATTCTGCAAAAGCAGCTATGGCATTTATTAAAGATTCGATAGATGTATCGGTTAAGGCCAAGGCAGATTTAAGGTTCGGACTTAACTTTGAGAAACTTCTTCCGGATATTAAAAGTTATTAATAATACTAAGTTTTAGCTAAAAACAAGGGGGTGTTAAGAAATAAAATTCTTAGCGCCCTTCTTTTTTTGCCAACTCAATC
>JAKSOR010000011.1 GCA_024405515.1 Clostridia bacterium | reverse complement strand
GCAACATAAAGTTGCTTAAAACGAACCTCTTCCGAGCGGCTCAGGTAATAATCTAGCAAAATAAATTTTTTTTGTCAACCAAATGAAATATATAAATATATTAATTAAATATTGTGGGAAACCGGAGTGTCTTCTATCACTATGCAGTTAACAATATGTGAATATGCCGTGCACCCGTCTAATGCTATTATTCCGGTCCCGTAGTAAGGTTTAAAGTCTGAATCTTCACCGAACTCACTGCCCACCCCTTCCAGATATGCGTGTCCCCACGATGTGTGATAGTGCCCGCAGACTATTGTTTTCCCTTCCTCCAGAACCCCACGGGAAGCAGCAAGCATTCCGTTATACCACCTTGCGAGTTTCCATTCCTCTTCATCAAGTTCTCTCCAGTCTTCCTTGTATATATAATCCCTGATGTATCCGTGGGTACCAAGTGCCGTACACGGAATCCATCCATGAACAAAAATATAATGTTCTGTCTCAAAGAAGTTTTTCATTGCCGGGATTATTTTTTTAAAATAATCGGTATTTTTCATTTTCGTTACGCAGTACCCTGGTTTTCTCTCCATTTCATTAATGTGAAGATTAGTAAGCTGTGAAAATGTGTCTACTGTTCCGTTTGTGTAATGATGAGACCAGTTAAGCCCGTTTTCGGCATAATGATGAAAATTTCCGGCAAGAGTCAGAGCAAGATCTTCATGATTCCCTTTTATTAAAATCACTTCATCTTTATCTATTAAACCTGACACGAATTCCTGCATTTTATCCGCCTGGCGGCCCCTGTCAAAAATGTCACCACAGATTATTAATTTATGAGGATTAGAATCATCAAAATAACCCTTTTCATCAAGAGCTTCAATCATCTCATCATAAAACGAATGAGGGTCTGCTATAACGTAATACTTCATAATCTGCACCACTAGTTAAAAATACTTTGAGCAAGAAATTCTGAAGGGGTAAAAACTGGCAGCACTGAATTCTCAAAGTCTTTGATGTTTCTTGTTACAATACAATCTATATCTGCACTTTGTGCTGTTTCAATTATTAAATTATCCTCATAGTCCCCTACTTTGAGAATTGCTTCTTTACAATTTCTTCCGAAAGTATCAAGCACATTAAAATAATCAAACAGTTTCAACATTGTGTTTGCTGTTTTTACCTTATCGTGGTTAAATCTGTGCATTAAATAATAAATGTCTGTTGTCGATGGTGGAGTCACAAATGCTGAGATATGCATATTCGCAATGTGAATAAATATCTGATCCGACTCTTTATTAAACGGTTCTCTCGCCTGCAATGTATCTAATATAACACACGTATCAATCAAAACTCTCATATATTATTCCTTCTCTCCTCTAGTTCTTTCTCGCAGTCAGCATCGCTAGGAATAATTCCGAATAAAGTCTTAATATCCTCAACTCGGTCTCTGTATGGATTAGATATTTTAGCTATTACCCTGCCGTTCTTTGTAATAAAAATATCTTCCTGTTCGGACAGCACTAAATATTTGCTCAAATTCATTTTTAATTCAGTTGATGTAATTGACATCCCAATTCTCCTTTTGGTGTATTCTGTACATTATTATAACATCTTTGTACATTTTGTAAATAGTTTTGTACATTTTGTTTTTATTGTTATTAAATCTGGGTTATGGTATCATTTAATTTAATATGGATATAGAAGAGATAACACCTACAACTGAAGATGAATCTGTCAGCAGTAATCCTTTTCTGGATGAGCCGGATTACGAGGATGAGGATGAATTCACCGATGTAAAATTATCATTCAGGGAAAGAAGAGCAGAAAGGAGATACCAGAAAAAGCTCCTAACTAATTACAACCTGAAAAACGATATCCGCTACCGTGGTCCTCTCGGGGTTCTTTCCATAAGAATAATGGCATGGGTGTGCCTTATTTTCACCCAGCTTGTAATAGTTTTGGATCTGGCTCAGATGGCTATGCCGAATGATGCATTTCCGGTGCTTTCCGAGGTTCTTTCCATCTTATCCGACTTATCTCTGCCGTGCTTCCTTCTTGGCTCATTCACATACATTATACAGCGAAAAGGTGCAAGTAAAGACCTGATTGTGACATATGCACTTCTTATGATAGGAGTTGTTGCACTCTTCTATACATTCTCACTTCACTATGGTTCAAACCTTGTTCTTAAGTTCATGGGAATGGATTTCGGAACCTCAACAAAGATGTTCAGTTCCCTTATGGTCGGGGTATTCGGATACGATCTTAAGTTCAATATTTTTGTTGATTTGTTCTTATGTTCACTGCTTGTATATTTCGTTCTCGGCACTCCTAAAAAGGTGCTCACCGGAAAGAAAATCGTATGGTTCAGGCTGATGGCACTAATACCTATTTTATGGGAAATCACTGCCATAATTCTTAAAATATTAGCTCTTAACGGAAAGGTGGAGCTTTCTATTTTCATGTTCCCATGGCTGCCTACAAAATACCCAATGATCTTCCTCGCCTTTATTTCCATAGTACTTTTTGAAAAGAAAAGAAAGAGGAAATATTATAAACAGGGCGGAACAGATGAAAGTTATGAAGAATATTTTATGACAAGAAAGAACTCCCTGCTCTTTGCAAAAACAGCAGCAAAATGTTTCTTCTTTGCAGGAGTGACAGATCTAATCCTGGCTGTTGCTTTAAGCATTGCAAACACTTTATCCCCTAACCCGATGATTGTGGCTTTCCTTGAAGGCCTTGATATCGGTCAGAGCGTGCCGCTGATGCTCCTTGCTCCGTTTATTCTGCTCTTCTCTTACAACAGAATACACAAGCCTTCAAAGCTCGACGTCATTATTCCTATCGTTGCAATTATCCTTATGGGGCTTGTATGGGTAGAAGCCGGATATCAGTTTATAATGAATGCGTTTTAGAAAAATAGCTGTCGAACTTAGTTCAACAGCTAAAATCGTATTATTCAATAACAATTGTATTAATCTTTTTTTTCGCTATTAAAATAAAATTCCTTTTTCGGAATAAATAAGTCCAACGCCTTTTCATCGGTAAAAGTCATTTTTAATACGGAATCAGAAAATTTACATACTAATACGGAATCTCTATAATGATCTACAGAATCAATTGAAATTATCAAAGCTCCAAAATCATTATCTATTTTCTTTAAATATTCATTATAGGATATTCCCTTGAAACCTATTTCCGACAATTTTAATAATTCATTTGAAATATAATGCAGTTCATTATTTTCCACCCAACAAACCAAGCCATTCAATCCATTTATATTAATCTTTGTATAAAGCATTTTGTTATCATCTTTAATACATGCATGACATGAATTCTTGCCGATATATCCATAATAATTAACATATTCCTGAAGAATCTTTTGATTTAAAGCAATAAATCTTGATGCCAAAATATAGTTTATTATTCCGCAATATATCAAAGCTACAGCAGCGATAATAAGTGGATAAGCTGATTTTGCTAATACACATATAACTATGCTTAATACAATCAAACATATAGTTGGTAAAATTGCAATTAATTTTCTATATTTTAATAAATTTGCCGCTGCTTTCACGTAATTATCATATTCAGTTGTTCTATCAATAATTTTTACCATACATTAACCCTCCTTGTGCCAACAAAACAATTATATATATATACGCAAAGTCAATATATGCACTAAACGGCATAATCAAGGCATATTTATGTCTAAACACAAGTTTTATTTTTTAACCTTATTCACGTATTGCATTCCTTATTTGCTTAATTAGTCATATGGAATTTAGTATATTTGTGCCAATTTTATACTCCTTTTGGAGTACTTATTTTATTCACACACTGAAAATGCACACCCCAAAGTGTGCATCGTTCAATTTATTTTCAGATAAAACCTGTTTTATTCTTCTGCCGGTTTTTCTTTTCCGCTGATAAGTTTTCTGAATCCTGCCTGCAGAAAATGAAGCCCTATGGCTATTACATATGTGGCAATCGGCATAATAAATATACTTGCATACCACGGGATTACTGTGGCAAAGCCGTAGAAATCCTCCCAGCCGCCCTTTTCCTGGCCGAGGATCATTACCATAATAAAATATACAATTCCGTAAAGAACTGTCGGAATAATGCCGTACAGCGTCTCAACGAACTTTAACTTATTGTTAAATTCACATACTGCATAGGAAATAATTGCAAGAAGCGGACAGATGCAGTGCAGATAGATGCACGGGCCTGCGAACATTAAGTCATATCCCTGGGTCGGTCCGAGGAAGAAAACAACTACCAAGAATGTAACCGAAACCCCTACTGTGGATAAGAATTTGCAGATGGATGCCCATTTAGGTTCCTCATTTTTTCCGGAAACAAGTGCCTTCACATTAAAAACACATACAATAGCACTCATAACAGCACAGAGGATATTAGATAAGTTGGTAAAATATCTGAAACATGTTACTCCTGCAACCGGCATATTTGTGCCTGAAAAATCATAAACAAAGAACCCGACAATTGCATATGTAACCAAAATTACATTTACAATGTTTAATGCAAGAGATACAAGATTAAGTACCCTCACCTTATTAAAAAAAGCTTTCATGTCCGTCTCCTAAAAAGTGATATGGATAATTATAATACAAACTGTAATATAAAACAAACGCACACCCGAAGGTGTGCGGTGAGTTTTAATTTAGGAACTATTATTCTTCCGTTTTTTCTTCGGTTGCTGCATCTGCTGCCGGTTCTTCAGCTGCATCTTCTGCAGGTGCTTCTGCTACTTCTTCAAAAACTGCTGCTGTATCATCTGCTGCTGCATCTTCTGAAATTTCTTCAGCTGTTTCAGCTGTTTCTTCCGGAAGTTCTCCCTTTTCAGCAGCCCACTTTAATTTGAGTTCTGCCTGCATAGTTTCTTTCTTCTTTCCTGTTAAATCCCAGAAGAACATCGGGATTGCAGATAAGAGATAGAAGATTCCCGGGAATCCGCAGAATGCGAAGAATACCCACATCTGAGTTGTGAATGCTCCTTCCTGTGTTACTGTGAAATCTGTTGTGTATCCGGATACAGAAATTAATGCGTATCCGACAATTGTACAGAGAGCCATAGTGATCTTGATTGCGAGTGAGTTAACAGACCATGCAATACCGTCTGATCTTCTTCCGAGTTTCCATTCTGAGAAGTCAACAGCATCTGCGATCATAAGAGCCGGCATTACGTAGTATGCGCCGCATCCTAATCCTCTGAAGAAGAGTAAGAGGTAGATAACCCAGATCTGCCATCCGTCATGTCCGCTGAAGCCAATCTTCCATGCAACGAGCATTGTAAGACCTGAAACAACAAAGTGGAAGATGCTCATTCCGATGAAGCCGCGTTTGATATTGAACTTCTTTACAATCATAGGAGTGATAAGCATTGATACCATACCACCGATAGCTGTTGAGAGTCCGACGAACATTGACTGTGTTTCCTGTCCGAGGAGAGCACCTGCTGTCTGTGTTGCAATAGCAACAGCGCCCATTCTTCCGAAACCGATGATGTATGTTAAGAATGCGATAAGGAGGTATTTGTTCTCCTTCATTCCCTTGAACATCTGCTTTATTGTTATCTTTTCTGCATGATACGGAACTTTTTCCTGGTTGTTGATTGCTGTAAGTGCAAATAATACACAGCCAAGAAGAACAGTAACAATACCGCCGACTAAGTATTCCATTTCACTGAAGTTACCGCCAAAGCCGTTAGCTCCTTCAGGTACCATAAGTGAACAAAGAGGCATAATTGCTGCCGGGAATACAAGACCTACTGTCTTAAATGTGTTTCCGAGTGAGATTGCATTTGTTCTTTCACTTTCTACTGTTGTGAGAACTGAACCCATAGCCTGTGAAGGAATATCACCGAGGGACATAGCTACACACCATAAGAAGAATGTGATTACAACGTATGCATATTTGGCTGCCAAACTTGCTTCATTTAAGCCCGGCCATGGAGTGAATATAACAACTGTTAAGATGATAAGCGGAGGGATTGAAGCCCAGATATATGGTTTTAACTTACCAATCTTTGTGTTTGTTTTATCAATCATCTGACCAATAAGCGGATCGATGAAAGCTGATGCTATTTTACAAACACCCAAGATAATTCCTATGAACAGGAAGTCAAGACCCATAAACTTGTTAAAGAACTGAGCCTGGTATGTCTGAAGAAGACCTACTATCATCTGGAATCCGAACAAAGCGAAACAGTATGAAAGTAATCCCTTTGTTGTTAATTCCTTAGGTCCTGCGTTTACATTTTTCTTTCCGAATAAACCCATGTTTTTTCTCCTTTAATGAGGATTTGTTCTATTTTGTTATTATTTTAAATATGTGTTAGCAAAGTCGAGCATTTCTTTACCATACTCTTCTTTATACTCAAGATAACTCTGACCATGTCCTGCACCTTCGTATGCAAGCCATTTCTTATTAGGATTGCAGCATGCTTCATAGTTTGCCTTACCCTGTGCAACAGGTACAGTTGCATCATTTGTACCATGTACAAACATGATAGGAACTTTGGATTCCTTAACTGCATCCTTACCACCCTCTGCATTGAGATCGAATTTACCGACTGTCTTACAGAAGAATGAGATAATTCCTAATAAAATCTTTGCTAAGAATTTAGGAAGTTTGAACATTGTTGTCATCTGAACATAAAGTTCATCCTTTGCTGATGTGAAACCGCAGTCTCCGATTATACATTTAACTGACTCAGGAACATACTTAGAAGCGATTAAAACGCTTGTTGCTCCCATTGAGTTTCCGTGAAGCATAATCTTATAATTCGGGTTCTTCTTTTCCATGGCTTCGACCCACTTAAGTAAGTCGTGACCTTCTTTGATACTGAATGATGAATATGCACCTTCACTGAGTTCATGACCTCTGTGGTTCATCATCATGACATCAAATCCGTTATCAAGATAGAAAAGTGCCTGAGGTGAATATGTGTTGTAACAGTTTGATTTGAATCCGTGGGATAAAATAACACATTTATCTGTAGGCTGTCCGCAAGAATAGAAATATCCGTTGAACTTTAATCCGTCATCAGATGTGACCTGGATCTGTTCACATTCTCTCTTTTCAAGTTCAGCCCTGTTCTCAGCAATGAAGGCATTGAGTCTGTCGAGCTGAGGACCCATCATTTTTCTTGTAATTCCGTTTACTTTGTATTTTCTCGGTCTTGAGAATAAGACGTTAAATAAAACAAAGCTGAGAAGTACTAAAAGAAGGAAAATTCCGACAATTCCGCCGACGATTCCGCCGACAATTGCACCAACATTGACTGCTAAAATGCTTCCCATAATCTTCCTCCCTTATTCTTCAGCGCTTTCTTCTGCAGGAGCTGCAATAGCATCTGCAGGTTCTTCAGCTATAAACTTCTCTTTTTCATCTTCTTTTTTCTTGCCGTCTGTTATAACAAAGGCACAGATAAGTGATGTAATTGCTGAGAAGAGCCAGAAACAACCCATCTGTCCGAGAAGATCTGTGACGAATGGTTTTCTGCAGTCTTCATGATAGGATGTGAAGAAGAATCTTCCTTCTCCCGGAACGTCTGAGTTGGCGTCATCTGTATAGTGATAGCAGAAGTAGTTGAGAACAAAGAATACTGCACAGAGAATTGCGAAAATGAGTGCGAGCTTTAATAATTTCTTTCTTGTAACCATAATTTTTCCCTTTATATTTAAGTCAGAATGACTATATTTTCGATTTTATATCTTAAGATATCCGCTCCGCTTAAGGAGCGGATACCCGTTGATTTATACAAAACTAAGTTTATTACTTATCCTGCTTCGGTCCTTCGATTTCGCCAATTTTGTAATATTTGTCTCCAGCTTTGCTTTCTACTATATCCTCAGTAGCTTTTAAGACTCTCATAACACCGTCGTTACGTTTTGCCTGTAAATCAGCTCTGGTCTTTCCTGCGTAATTCTTTACGCCGACTCCTGTCTTGACACCAAGTCTGTTTTCTTTAACCATCTGTTTTGCAAGCTTGCTTGGTCTCATGCTTCTGCTTAAGAACGGATATAATAATGTTCCTACATGTTTTGCAACATCCCATCCGATATAGTCCATAAGTTCGATTGGTCCTTCGAATGGTGCTTTAAGTGCCTGGTTGCAGCTGAAAGCTGTATCAACGTCTTCCATTGATACCCAGCCTTTGTCTACCATATAACTTGCTTCTCTTAAGAGAGCTGCTGTTAAACGGTTTACGATAAATCCAGGAACGTACTTGTTTAATACTGCCGGTTTTCTGCCGATTTTTTCGATTAATGCTCTGATATCTTTTACATTTTCTTCAGAAGTCTTTGGTCCTACAACAATTTCAACTAACGGTACGATATGTGACGGGTTGTTGAAGTGTGTAATGATAAGTCTTTCCGGATGAGATACCTTTTTTGCCCATGCAAAGATATTTGCTGCTGAAGTTGTACTTGAAATGATTGTGTCAGGACGGACAACTTTATCTAAGTTCTCATATACTCCTGCCTTGATTTCTTTTACTTCAGGTACTGCTTCGATACAGAGATCTGCATCTTTGGCATCTGCATAATCAGAAGAATATCTTAAATATTTTGTTGTGTTATCTGCCTGTTCCTGAGTAATGAAACCATTCTCAAGCATAATGTTGACATTTGCCGGAACTAAAACTTTTGCTGTTGCGATTGATTTTTCAAATGTATCGATACAGACAGTGTCATATCCGTATGATGCAAAAGTCTGAGCAATGCCGTGGCCCATTGTACCTGCACCGACGACAACTATTTTTTTGAATTCTCTCATATATACTCCTTTTCTAGTCAAAATCTCCGTGCGCGTACGTGCCGGAGACATAAGGATCTTTCTATTTTAGTTTATCAAGGCGGCCTACAAAAGTAAGCCGCCTATAATTAATTAGAATGCGAAAGCAATCTTTGTGTCTGTAATTACGTTAACTACTGATGGTTTGTCCTGAGCAAGAGCTCTCTGGATTGCAGGAACGATATCCTTTGGTTCTGTTACGTATTCACCGTATCCGCCAAGAGCCTCGATAACCTTGTCATAACGTACTGACTGACGTAAATTGAGTCCTACGAATTCTTTTCCTGGAGCTGCTTTCTTTGCTTCGGAGTTCTTAATCATACCCCAGCAGCTGTCGTTTAAGATAACTGTTGTGATATTGATACCGTATTTAAGACATGTATCATATTCAAGTGCGCCGTATCCGAATGCACCGTCACCAACTAAGAGGATAACCTTCTTTTCTGGGTGAGCAAGTTTTGCTGCGATAGCATATGGAACACCGACACCGAGAGGTCCGAAACTTCCGTTTGCGATTGTGAGTAACTGTCCTGGTCCCATTGCTGGAAGAGTCATGTTACCCCATGAAGCTGTATCACCGCCGTCAATAACAAGAACTGTATCTTTGTCGATGAACTTTCTTAAATCTGCACAGAGACGGAGTGGGTGAATTGGAACCTGGTCTGATGTGAATGACTGGCCCATGAATCCCATCATCATCTGTAAGCTGCCCTTTAATTCTGCAACCCATTCTGTGTGTTTTGCTTCTTTAACTGCTGGAATTAACTGTTTTAATACTTCTTTTGCATCACCGACGATACCTGCCTTGATATCAAGCTGGTCAGAAATACCTGCTGCATCAATATCAATACGGAGAATTGGAGCGCCCTTCGGGAATGAATTCTTTGGAAGAGTGTAACCTGTTCTTGTTCCGAGGATGATGATAAGGTCTGAACCCTGGATAGCTGCTGCGCAGAGTGGGTGTTTGCTTGAACCGATGCACATTGCAAGTGGATGTGTATCCGGAACGATACCACGGCCTGCGTTTCTTGTGAAGATCGGGCAGTCAATCTTTTCGATGAACTGTGTTAATTCTGCTGCTGCACCTGACCAGAATGCGCCTGAACCTGCGATAAGGATAGGTCTTTCAGCTGCATTGATGAGTTCAACTGCTTTTGCAATATCTGCTGCATTACCTGCAGATTTGCCTGTATGTCTCCATGTGTTCTGGAAATCAACTTTGTCTTCATCGTAATCCTGAGCTTCCATCTTGTCTCTTGGAACTTCAAGATATACTGGACCCGGCTGATCGTTCATAGCTTCTGCAATACCTCTTCCGAAGTATTCTGCGATTCTCATGCCGTCTGGGATCTGTTTTGTGTGTTTACACATATCTCTGAAGAGTGCCATTGTGTCGAAATCCTGAAGTTCGTTTCTTTCATATTCGGAAACTCTTGCCTTACCACCGACACAGAGGAGTGGAACCTGGTTACATGCTGCATTTGCAACACCTGTTACGAGGTTTGTTGTTCCAGGACCTGCTGTACCTGTACATACACCAACCTCACCTGTTGTTAATGCCCAGCCTTCTGCCATGAAAGCTGCATCCATTTCGTGACGGCAGCTGATGAATTTGATGCCGACATCGTTACATGCTTCGATCATTGGGTAGATGTGTCCGCCTGGAAGACCGAAAATATATTTAACTCCTTCTTTCTCGAAAACTCTCTGAATGAGTTGTCCACCGTTTAATTTAGCCATAATTTTCTCCTTTATAACTTTTTGATTTGTTTTTATTTTTTAATTACGGTTAATACCCTGCTGCCTAAAAGGCAGCGGGCATACTTAGTTTTTATCTGTAAAATTACCAGTTACGATAGTCAAGGTGTTTATATTTGTCTAAGTGTCTTACTGGTAAGCTTAATGCATCACGTCTGAACGGAGGTGCAAGCTGTGTTCCGTCAACTTCGAATTCAATAACTGCTGGTTTATTAGCTGCAATTGCTTTCTTGATTGCTGGTGCAACATCTTCCGGTTTGGAAACGTTGATACCAAGAGCACCCATTGATTCTGCTACTGCTGCAAAGTTCGGAGCTTCGATGTCTACACCGATGAAACGGTTGTTGTAGAAGTCGATCTGGTTCTTCTTCTCTGCGCACCATGCTGTGTTGTGGAATACGCAGCAGATTGTCGGGATATTTTCCTGAACTGCTGTTGAAACTTCGTGTAAGCTCATGCCCCATGCGCCGTCGCCGACGATGTTGATAACTACAGACTCTGGAGATGCGAGTTTTGCACCGAGACCTGCTGGATATGAGAATCCTGTGTTACCGAATGTAAGAGCTGCGATGTGTTTCTTACCTGCATTGAAATTGAAGTAGCTGTTTGCTGTTGATGCAACGTTACCGATATCTGTACATACGATTGTGCCTTCTGGGATAGCCTTGGAGATCTCGAGAAGAGCTCTTCTTGGGTTCATGCACTCTCTGTCTTTGATATTTGTTGGTTCCATAGCAAGGTCAACAATTTCTTTTGCGAATGCTGCTTTTTCTTCCTGGATATGAGCAAGTCTTGCTTCGTCAATCTTTCTGTCTCCGCATTTTGCCTTTAATAATTTAAGGATTTCAATTGAAGCTGCTTTTGCATCGCCGATAATACCACATTCAATCGGATGAGTACGTGCAATGTTAAGAGGATTGATATCAATCTGGATGATCTTAGCTGTTTCTGGGAAGTAATCAATATCATACTGCGGAAGTGTTCCGAATACTGATAATCTTGTTCCTACTGCTAATACAACGTCTGCTTCTGCCATGAGTTTCATAGCTGCTTTTGATCCCATGTAACCGATTGGGCCTGCCCAGAACTGGTTGTTTGCTGGGAATGCATCGTTGTGTAAGTATGTACATGCAACTGGAGCTGTTAAGAGTTTTGCGATTTCTGCAACGATATCCTGACATTCTGTGTCAACGACACCACGTCCTGCTACGATAACAGGTTTCTTTGCTGCTGCAAGAAGTGTTGCTGCTTTTTCAAGTGATGCTGGTGAACCGCAGCCACGGTCATCAACTCTGTACTGATGAGGCTCAAGGATATAATCTTCACATTCGCCATAGAAATAATCTCTTGGTACATCGAGAAGAACTGGTCCTCTTAAAGCATATGCCATACGGAATGCTGTTCTTGTGCAGTCTGCTGCTCTTGATGGATGAGGTATTCTGATTGTTGCTTTTGTGATTGCTTTGAATACTGCAACCTGGTCACATTCCTGGAATCCGTCCCAGCCAACTGATTTTGTTCCGGCTGATGGAGAAATAACGATCATTGGTGTGTGTCCCATGTTTGCTGCTGCAACTGATGTAACCATGTTTGTGATACCAGGACCATTCTGTCCGATAACAACACCGGCTTTACCTGTGATTCTTGCATATGCATCTTCCATATGTGCTGCACCCTGTTCATGACGAACTGGGATGAATCTGATGCCTGCTGCTGGGAATAAATCAAGTAAATCCATGTAAGCTGAACCTACAATACCGGATACATGATCAATGCCTTCTTTAACTAGTGTTTCGCAAATTGCTTCACTAACTACCATTTTCTGTTTTTGCATTTTTAATGCCTCCTAAAATAATAAATTTATTAATTTTGTTTTTGTTTTTATTATGAACATGCTGTAAGCAGGTACTTAACTTGATTATGCTTCTGCGCTGTCGTCTGCCGAATCTGCAGCCTCGCCTGCATCTTCTGTGACTTCACCGCCGTCTGTGATTTCTGCTTCGCCGCCGTCAGCACCCTCTGCTGCTACAACAAGACCTTTTTTCTTCTTGACTGCCATTGCAATATCCTCACGTCTGATAAGGAGATACATGACAACAAAGAGTACAGCAAAGATTCCGATACCGAGACCAAGCTGCAGCCAGTTTGTTGCAACGAATGTCATTAAGAGCATGATAGGTGCACCGAGAACGAGTGAATAAAGTGTCTGGAATACCATGTTGTTACATGCAGGTGTCTTGAAGTCAGGGTCAATTTCTCTCAAGAGAATTACACCAGTACTTGCTGTACCTGTGAGCATACCGAACATACAGAGGAATGATTCTTCCCAGTAACCGTCTTTAGCATAGAGTTTCTTACAAACGTGTTTGACATAGAAGTAAGAAACAGCTGCTGCGAGAACACACATAACAAGAAGCGGAGCAATGAATCTAGGAATTGCAAATGCATCGAGGTTGATAGAACCGATAGCTGCAACAACCATTACGTCGAATACAAGACCTGAAATTCTGTCTAAAAGATAATTGTTTGTGTACTGTTTTCTGCAGATTCCTGCTTTGGAGAGTTTCTTGAGAATAACCTTCATTAATGATGCAACTGCTGTACCGATAATGAAGTTGAATCCCCAGAATAAAGGTTTTACTGTGTTAATTAAGAATTTCACACCGCTTGCATCACATGCCTTACTGATTCCGTAAATGATACCGAATGAGATAGCATATGCGATAAGAATGAAACCGAACTGAACAGATAATTTATCAATTGTCTTGCTTGCCGGGATTTCGTTAGGATCTGTGAAATCGCTGACTTTTAAGTTCTGGTCAGAATCTGTATCACCGTGTGAAAGGTTGAACTTAATGTTGCCTTTTCTTCTTTCATGGTTAAGGAAGATTACACCGCCGACAGATGCTGCAACGAAACCGAGAGCTGCGACTGTAAGACCGAAGTCCTTACCATTCTCAAATACGCCGAATGCACTGTCTGTCATAATTGAGTAGTTTGTTCCCCAGTTATATGCCTGGCCAGGTCCCTGACCGAAGCCCATCGGAACAAGCATACCTGATGCAGGCCAGCTTGACATAATGAAGAAGAAAATTAAGGAAATAAGAAGTCCGACTACGCCCTGGATAAGGTATGTTGATACCGTGATGAGGGATGAGTCGAAAATTGCCTTATTTGCTTTTTTGCTGTTGATTTTTTCCTTTGTCTTGAGAGCAACTGCAATGAATCCTAATCCGAGACAGTGATATGTGATTTCTTCAAATACGAATGTGTTAAAAATAGGTTTACCGCCGTTGCATGCCTTCGCTATAGAAAGAATTGCAAGTAAAATAAATCCTCCGAGAACCGGGCTCGGAACTAATGCTTTCTGCAAAGGTTTGATAAGTTTGATCAGTGCGTTTGCCAGAATAAGAACAGCAAATACAGCCGTAAGACAGAGAATGAATGACCAGTATCCGAGGTCATCAAAGTTCAGTGAAAGATAACCTGTTTCCCCGCCGCCGTAAAAATGTTCGATTAAAGAAGCGCCTGATTCTTCTGCTAGTAAAGTAGTAAGCATTGGTTTTTCCTCCTAATCTAATACGGAAATTATACACCCGTGTATGCGCTTAGTAAATTATGAATTTACTTATATGGTTCATTAGTATTTGCCTATACAAATAAAGGCGATGCATAAGCACCGCCTAAACGTCCACTGATCAGTAGGGATTATTCGTCTATATCCCTCTCGCAGTCATAACAGGCCTTAACGAACCTGCGCATTGAATTTGTAAAGTATTTATCTTTATGATAAATAAGTTTGAAAGATCTTGTAAGATTGGCATCAGCAATGTCACAGATTGCGAGTTCGCCCTTTTTGACGTCTTCCTCAACCAGTTTTCCGGAGATGACTGTGACCCCGAGGTTTTCCTTGACCGCCTTCAGAACTATGTCTGTACTGCAGCAGCTCCACCTGATTTTCGGCTGGATTCCGGCTGCCTCAAGCTGCTCTAAAAACTGCCTTCTTGTACCACTGCCCTCTTCCCTTAAAACGAGCGGAATATCATCAAGTTCCTTAAGTGTGATTGAGGTTCTTGAAGCAAATGTGTGGTTAGGCGAACATGCCATTACGAGTCTGTCATCAAGTATGACTTCGCTCCTTAAATCATCGCTTGTTATATCACCTTCCACAAAGCCTATATCAAGGTCGTTGGAAATGATCTTATCTTCAATAGACTTGGTATTAGCTATCAAAACTGAGTAGTTAAAGTACTGATTGTTAGCAGTAAGCTCTTTTACCATCTTTTTCAAAAGTGTTGATCCGATAGTAACCGAACCGCCTATTCTTATCTTCGTGTTCCTTGAATCATGCATCAGTGTGTTCTTCATTTCTGTCTCAAGATTCAGGATATTTTTTGCATAGGCAACGACCTCTTTTCCTATGGCTGTTAGATAGAGTCCGCTCTTTAATCTGTCAAACAGAAGAACTCCGTATTCCTTCTCGATTTCGGAGATGGCCTGGCTTACCGAAGACTGTGTGATATTGAGTTTTGCTGCCGCCTTACTCATATTACCGCACTCAACGATTGCAACTAAAATTTCCAAACTTCTAGGTGTCATGATATTTCCCCTTTTTTATACAATTCACTTTAAAACACACTAAAGCAAATGTCAATAGATTTGAGCAATAACTATAAGGATTTACTAATAAACCCGTTAAAAAAATTGATATTTTACTTTGCTGTGGGCGCGTAGTATAATTTTCAATAGATATGTGCATACATACACGCATATTGTGTACGTCCGTTGGATTTACGGAAACAAAATCAAAGAAAAATAAAAAGGAAAATTATTGGAGGTAATTATGAACTTTTTAACAGGAAAATGGCAAATTACAGCACACTCACCACTCGGTGACATGAAGTTATTAGCAGACTTCACAGTAAATGAGGAAGACTCAACATTCACAGGTTCTGTTTTTGATCAGGGCAACAACAAGACATACCAGGTATCAAACGGTGTTGTTAACGATCATCACATTTCCTATGATATGAACATCAAGTTCGGTATCATTCCATTCAGCTTCCACCTCGAAGGAGACTTCAAAGATGACGGTACATGTACAGGTGAAGCAAAAGCAATGAAGATGACAGGAACATACGAAGGCTACAAAGTAGTTGAATAATAACCCGATAAGGAGAAACAAAATGAGTTATAAGTTTACAAAAGAAGAAGCTGCCGGCTTATTTGCAAAACTTTCGGAGAAATTTGACATCTATGCTCCGATCCGTTTTAAGGATGCAGGCCGTTATGCCGAAACAGACATTATCAAATACGGTAAGATCTCTTCTTTCGATGAGGGTGTTTACAATGAGAAATCAACATACCCTATGAAGGAAGTCTTATCCCCTATTCAGCAGGCATTATTCTATTTCACAGAGGATGAATACAGAGAAAGCAAATGCTCAACAAAGCCGATGCTCGTTTTTGCACGTCCTTGTGATATCAATGCCATGAAGGTACAGGCAAAAATCTATGCTGGAAACGGCGGATTCATTGATATGTACTACGAAAGAATGCGCGAACGTGTTCATTATGCACTTCTTGAATGTAATGCAGACGATGACACATGTTTCTGCGTAAGCATGGGAACAAACACAACAGATGATTATGATGCAGCATTCCGTTTCACAGATGATGCAATCTTAATTGATGCTAAGGATTCTGCTTTCGAAGCTCTCGTAAAAGACGGAAAAGCATGTGACTTCAAACCTGAATTCGTAAAAGAAAACATCACAAAGGTCACACTCCCTGTAATCGAGGACAAAGAAACTCTTAACAAATTAAAAGCACACCCGATGTGGGAACAGTTCAACGGAAGATGTATCTCATGCGGAGCATGTACTATTGCATGTTCAACATGTACTTGCTTCACAACACGTGACATCATCTACGGAGACAACCAGGAAGTCGGTGAAAGAAGACGTGTTTCAGCATCCTGCCAAGTAGACGGATTCACAACAGTTGCAGGCGGCGGATCATACAGAAAGACAGCCGGTGACAAGATGCGTTTCAAGATGTTACATAAATTCCATGACTACAAGGCACGTTTCAAAGATTCTGATATGTGCGTAGGCTGCGGAAGATGTATCAACCGTTGTCCGGAACTCATTTCAATCACAGAAACTCTCAAGAAGATGAATGCAGCTCTTGAAGAGATCAAGAAAGAAAAGTAAGGAGGCGGAAATTATGTTTAACCCAATTCAACCAAAACCATGCAAAATACTCAGTGTTAAGCACGAAACAGAACTTGAATACACATTCAGAGTTGAATATGATATCAAGCCGGATCACGGACAGTTCTTACAGCTCTCAATCCCGATGATCGGTGAAGCACCTATCTCAGTTTCCGAACAGGGAGACGGATGGCTCGAATTCACAATCAGAAACGTCGGTAAGGTTACAAGCTGCATCTTCGAAAAGAAGGCAGGAGACGTTCTCTTCTTAAGAGGACCATACGGAAACGGCTGGCCAACAGAAGAACTTAAGGGCAAAAACGTTGTCGTTATCGCAGGCGGCACAGGTGTATCCCCTGTAAGAAGTTTACTTAACTACTTATACAAAACACCGGGTTACGCAAAGAGCGTAAACGTAATTGCAGGATTCAAGAATGAACAGAGCATTCTTTTCAAGAATGACCTCGAAAACTGGAAGAAATCATTCAATGCAACATTCTGTCTCGACAATGAAGAGAAAGAAGGTTTCAGAAAAGGAATGGTAACAACAGTTATCAAAGAATTACCACTCAAAGACTGGGGAGAAGATTATGCAGTAATCGTTGTAGGTCCTCCTGTAATGATGAAGTTTGTCGGTCTCGAACTCTTAAAGTGCGGATTTGATGAAAAGAAGATCTGGATGTCATTCGAAAGAAAGATGTCATGTGCAGTCGGTAAATGCGGTCACTGCCGTATCGACGAAGTCTATGTATGCTTAGACGGACCTGTATTCCCATACACAACAGCTAAGAACTTAGTGGACTAAGGAGGTAAACAATGAATCACGATATTTTTATTAAGAAAGTTAGATTAAACTGTTTCAGAGAGTCTAAAGTCCCAGGAGAATTCTTACTCCAGATGAGATGCCCAGGCGGTATGGTAGATGCAGATATGCTCGATATCGTAAAGCACATTTCCAAAACATGGGGTGACGGAAACTTCCATTTCGGAACACGTCAGACATTCGATATCTGCCGTATCAAATACGAAGATATCCCAGCAGTTAACAAATATTTAAAACAGTATATTGAAGAAGTTGAAATCGAAGAATGCGGAGTTAATATGGCTTCTATCGCAGGTGAACCTGCAGAATGGGATCCAGAAAGCGGTTATCCGACAATCGGCGCAAGAAACATTTCAGCATGTATCGGTGACTACCACTGCGTATGCGCAGACGTAAACACATTCGAACTTGCAAGAAAGATTGAGCCATTAATCTTCCCGAGCCATTATCACATCAAGATAAACATCTCAGGATGCCCGAATGACTGTAACAAGGCACACTTCTGTGACTTCGGTATCATCGGTTGCGCAAAGATGGAATACCATCCGGAACGCTGTATCGGATGCGGACTCTGTGCAAAAATCTGTAAGAGCCATGCAACAAGAGTATTACAGCTTAATGAAGCAACAGGCAAAATCGAGAAAGACCCATGCTGCTGCGTAGGTTGTGGTGAATGTACACGTCACTGCCCGACATCCGCATGGACAAGAAAATCAACAAAATTCTACAAAGTCATCATCGGTGGCAGAACAGGCCGTCAGACACCAAGAGCCGGTAAGATGTTCCTCAACTGGGCAACAGAAGAAACAATTATCGCAGTTCTTTCCAACTGGCAGAAGTTCTCTGCATGGGTTATGGATTACAAACCGGAATATCTCCATGGCGGACACCTCATTGACAGAGCAGGATATAAGAAATTCAAAGAACTTATGCTCGATGGCGTTACACTCAACCCAGAGTGCTTAGTTGCAGAAGATGTATACTGGCATGAGACAGAATACAGAAGCAACTATAACGTAAAGGAACTCAGCACACATCATCACGCTGGTCCTACTGAAGAAAAGAAATAATCCTCTATAAAATACAGGCGGTCGGTGAAAGCCGTCCGCCTTTTTTCTATGAATATGACAAGGAAATCATCCATCTTCACCTTTGTACTTACTGCCACGTTATTAATGGTTGTTTTCCTTTGTCTTGTCATTCTTTCTTCGTGCTCACCAAAGCAGGAAACAGAAGGAAGAATCAGAATTACGGACAGCACCGGGTACTCAGTGTCATTTGATGAGACCCCGAAGCGTGTTGTCGCACTCCAGGCAACCGTAGCCGATATATGGCTTCTTGCCGGCGGAGATATTGTGGGAATTTCAGAAGATTATCTTGACTACGGACTTAATCTTGAAAACGTAACCGTTATCGGAGAAACCCACTACACTAACAAAGAATATATCGTAAGTCTTAATCCGGATCTGGTAATCTATTCGACTAAACACGACAAAACAGTTATAGATGACCTTAAATCATTCGGCATTAAAACTTTCGGAGCCGAAATAGAAAATTTCTCAGATTATCTGTATGTGCTTAAGCAGTTCACTGCCCTTACAGAAAGACCTGATCTGTATAAAACAAACGGAGAGGATGTGAAAGCATCAATAGATTCACTTTTATCCTTTGTTCCGTCCGGGAAAGAATCGTCTTATCTTCTTTTAAGGACAAGGTCCACCACCACTCCTACCATAATTGCAGGAGACCACTTTGTGGATACAATGCTTAAAGAACTCGGTGCTTCAAACGTTGCCACAGGAGACGGCTCTATGGGCAATCTCACATTCTCAATGGAAGAAGTCGTAAAAAAGAACCCGGACTATATATTCATAACCTTCATGGGAATAAACAATGTTTTAAAATCAAAGCAATGGCTTGAAAACAATGTTTTAAACCAGCCTGCATGGAAATCACTTGATGCAGTAAAAGAAGGAAGAGTAATTTATCTGTATGATGAAAATCATCTGGAAGATGCACATCTCTTCCAGTATAAACCAAACGAAAAATGGGCGGAGGCTTATTTAAGGTTATATGGCATCTTATACGAAGAATAAAAAGTATAAATTCCCATGGCTTGGCCCGGTACTGCTTGTTGTAACAGTACTGCTCTTTTTCGTGTCAATGGCAGTCGGTGCGGTTAAAATTCCTCTCGGTGATGTATTCAGGGCACTCGGAGACCCTTCTTCATCAGATTACATAATCGTAGTCAATTTAAGACTTCCGAGAGCTGCTGCCTGTATTCTTGTCGGTTCAGCGCTCGCATGCTCAGGTCTTGTTCTTCAGACAATGCTGAATAACTCCCTTGCCTCTCCTGGAATCATCGGTATCAATTCAGGTGCCGGACTTGCCATAGTTGTCTTCTCAGTATGGTTCGGTGGTTCCCTTATCGGACAGACCATAGGGACCTTCCTCGGAGCATTTTTATCCGCAATGCTTATCTATGCAATAGGCAGATTTTCCGGCGCATCACGTAATAAACTGATACTTGCCGGAATTGCCATTTCCCGCCTATTCGCAGCTTTAATAGATGCAATTGTACTCGTAAACCCTGATGTTATGACAGACAGGGTAGCTTTTCAGCTCGGAACATTGTCAAAGGTAAGCCTTACTTCCCTGTCTTTCGGAGGCCCTGTTATTGCAGTAGGACTCATTGGTGTTCTGATTATGTCAAGATACCTCGGAATGCTTACTCTCGGTGATGATGTGGCTACTTCACTAGGAATGAATGTAAAGCTTTACAGATTCTTTGCACTCTTCTTTGTCGCCCTCTTATCCGGCGGAGCAGTTGCACTTTCCGGACTTCTGAGTTTCCTCGGACTTATTGCACCTCACATCGTAAGAAAATTAATCGGTACCAAGAGCTATCCACGTTTAATGGTCCTGACAGCACTATTCGGTGCGGCACTTACACTTTTATGTGATCTCATTGCACGAGTGGTTGTTGCCCCGTTCGAACTCCCTGTCGGTGTAATCATGGCAATACTCGGTGTACCATTCTTCTTATTCCTTATCTTCGACAAAGGAGGACGCCGTCTTGCTAGAAATTAAAAACCTTAATGTATCGGTTAACGGTAAACATATAGTAAAAAATGCGGATGCCACCTTTGAGAGCGGTAAGATTACCTGTATACTCGGTGCCAACGGCTGTGGTAAAACAACAATACTTCGGGCCATAGACGGACTTATCAAATCCGAAGGCGAAGTCATCTGCGACGGAAAAGATGTTCTTAAGATGACAATTAAGGAAAGAGCAAGAATCATCGCTTTCCTTCCTCAGAAACGCCCTACGCTCCATATAGAAGGAGGGCTTTTGATAGAACACGGAAGATTCCCGTATATGAACTTTATGAAAAAGGCCGACGAGGAAGACATAAAGGCCATAGACAGAGCAATTGAACTTACAGGAACTGAAGATCTTGTAAACAAATCATTGAGCCGTATGTCCGGCGGTGAACAGCAGAGAATATACATTGCATGTGCACTTGCACAGGAGACAGATATCCTTCTTCTTGATGAGCCTACAACCCACCTTGACCTTCAGAGTCAGATAAGCATTATGCAGCTGATGCAGAAATTAAGGGATGCAGGTAAAACAGTCATAGTCGTCCTTCATGACCTTGCACAGGCTTTTTCAACAGCAGACAGCATAATCTTAATGAAAGACGGTGAGATAGTTGATTCAGGAACGCCTGAAGAACTGATTAACGGCGGAAAAATAAAAGAGGTCTTCGGTTTTGACATCGTAAAAGATGAAACAGAAGACGCTCTCTACAGCTATAAACTTCTTAATCTCCCGAAAGAATATTAATAAAATCGGATAATTATTTCATCAGGATTACAAGGTCTCCCTGTTTATCCTTCATAAGCAAAGAACCCTCACCTAAATCTTTGACAAAGGCTCCGCCGTTTTTAATGATAATATCCTTATCTTTATCAAGATCATCAGACTTGAATCCGATTGCTGAAAGACCGATTTCATCAAGCTGAGGAACTGTATCCTTACCCTTAATTGAATACTCAAAAATTTCCACTGTCGGATAACTGAGATAGAATCCCGGAAGAAGGATATGCTTTCCGATTACATGTACTCCAGGAACACCGATGACTCCCTCTTTAAACGAACCAGAGTGATCTTTGATTTTTCCTGTATCCTCAGAGCCGAACATTGTATTGAAATGATCGCAAAGGCCTCTCCAGTCTTCTGTAATAATGTTGACGTGGATGAATTTAAGGTCTGTGTTACCTGTTTCGTTTCTTATTCCTTTATCTTTCTTCAGTCCTAAAAGTGAAGTGAGAGTTTTACCTATGGAGGCATCTTTTGAAGGGAACGGGATATGGAATTCCACGATATTTCCTTCTATGTCCTTACAGTATACACATGGTGCCTTTAACGGATTATCCATTGTAGACTGGAATGAGCCGCCATACTTTTTAAGTCTTGAGATTGCACCTTTCATGTCGACAGTCTCAAAACAGATATGGGCATATCCTCTGTCATTAATCTTTCTTGCCTCACCTTTATCAGACTTCACGAACCCGAAAAGAACTTTGCTGTCTGAAGAAAACCCCGGAGCTTCCATTACAACCCCGTCCTGACCATTGAGCCACTTTTTATCATCTGTCTTTTTGAAGTCACATACCTTTTCATAGAAGGCAGTAAGCTTATCTATATCTTTTGCACCTATCTGAACATAAGAAAATCTCATAATACTGCTCCTTACTTTATTTCACCTAAACGGCACTTAAACGCCTCAATTGTATTATATAAAAGCATTGTTACTGTCATTGGACCGACTCCGCCAGGAACCGGTGTAATGTACGAACATTTGTCTTTAACGTTATCAAAATCTACATCACCGCAGATTTTTCCGTTCTCTGCCCTTGAGATTCCGACATCAATAACGACTGCTCCTTCCTTAACCATATCAGCTGTTAAAAGACCTCTCTTACCTGTTGCCATACATACTATATCGGCTGTTTTTGTAACGGACTTAAGATCTGTCGTTTTGCTGTGGCAGATGGTAACTGTGCAGTTTCTGTCCATAAGAAGCTGTGCAAGCGGTTTGCCCACAAGATTCGATCTTCCCACAACAACTGCTGTCTTTCCTTCAAGAGGAATATTATAGTAATCAAGAATTTTGGTTATCCCGTACGGAGTGCACGCCTTTATTGCATCTCTTCCCGTCCAGAGTTTTCCTTTCGTGACAAAGTGGCACCCGTCCACATCTTTAAGAGGGTCAATAAGATCAAGGAGCGATGCTGTGTCAAGATGAGAAGGAAGAGGAAGCTGGACTATTATTCCGTCTATCTCGTCATTAAGATTTGCCTCGGTTATTTTTGCAGCAACCTCATCGTATGTTGCGTTTTTATCAAGACCGAAGAAGAAAGACCTTATTCCGTTTTCCTCACATGCTTTTGTTTTATTCCTTACATAAATCGCTGATGCAGGATCATCGCCGACAAGAATAACACAAAGCCCGGGCTGTCTGCCTGTCTTTGCTTTAAGGCGTTCTGCTTCTGCCTTTATCTCTTTCCTTGTTTCTGAAGCTACAAGTTTTCCGTCAAGTATTGTCATTTTTCACCTATAATGTAGACGCCTGTCTCTCCGTCTGTTTCGGAAAGTCTGACATCAACCTTTTCTTTCTGGGAAGTAGGGATGTTTTTGCATACATAATCAGGTCTTATCGGGAGCTCCCTGTGTCCCCTGTCCACAAGAACAGCGAACTGAACTGAGGATGGTCTTCCGAATGAGAAAACCGCTTCAATTGCTGCCCTTGCTGTTCTGCCTGTATAAAGAACATCATCGACTATTACTGCTGTTTTGCCTTCAAGTGCACACGGAATGACGCTGTCTGCATCTTTCTTTATTCTTTTTTCCAGAGGGATATCATCTCTGTGACATGTAATGTCAAGTTCACCTACCGGCACATCTGCATCTTCGAACTTCTTTATATTTTTCGCAAGGCGGTATGCAAGAGGTACTCCTCTTGTTTTCACACCGAGAAGAATAACGTTGTCAACGCCTTTGTTCTTCTCAATTATTTCGTGCGTTATTCTGGCGAGGGATCTCTCCACTGCCATTTCATCCATTATCTGGTTTTCCATATATCCTCAATTCAAAAGCCCCATCTGAAGATGAGGCTTAATAATCTTTATTATTCCTAAACCTTATCAATATCGCTGTATTAATTAAAAGTTTTGCATACTTATTCTACTATAAGTAGAACTAACAGTCAAATCAGTAGATTGTAATCTCCCACTCGAGGTTCTTTTCTCCGCCTTTTTCAAGTTTAAACATATCTTTCTTTGTTTCAAGATCATCAGTAACGCCATCATAAGCCGGAAGTGATGTCCATGGTTCAATAGCCACAAACGGGGCTTCTTTCTTCGGGGAATGCCAGATACCTACATATTTCATTTCAGCCGGGAAAGATACCCTTACCTGTCTTGTGTCTTCCTCATTTTTAAGAGTGATTGAATCCCTTATGTCAGTAAGAACAATGGCATCTCTGTCAAAAAGTTCATGATAAAGTCTTAATATTCTGCCCTTTTCAAGTCTGAATTTATCAAGGCGTTCTGTTGCAAAGCATGCATCGGACATATATACCTGTTTTGCTTCGGCTCCGTCCTCAAAATCAAGATAATAATCCTCAAAATTTCCTCTTTCGATAGGAACATTAAATCCAGGATGTCCGCCGAGAGCAAAAATCATTTCATTATCCCCGGTATTTTTTACGTTTATGCTCATAACAACCCTGTTTGCTTTGAGCGTATATCTTAGTGTGTAGATGAAATCAAACGGATAAAATTTCTTTGTCTCTTCATCTGATTTAAAAATAAACTCAACACATCTGTCTCCGAGCACGTTAACCTCATTTGCAACGGATTTTCTTATAAAACCGTGAGGACTCTTGAGACCTTCATATGTTTTTCCGTTGTATGTATACTTTCCTTCCCATATCCTTCCGCAGATAGGGAAAAGATTATATGCCCTTCCTCCCCAGAATTCGGCATTGCCCTGCCAGAGATATTCAGCACCGTCTCTGGTTTTTATACTCATAAGCTCGGCACCTGCGTCCGAAATAACAACAGTGAGATAATCATTAAAAAGTTTGTAATCCATAATCTGCCTCCGCATTTAAGTATCTCATTTTACAGAAAGAATTGCAAGGCAGAAGGTTTATGCGTGCGCGTAATTTACTATGAGTAAATGATGTGGTATAATGACTGGTAATAATCATTACGGAAGTACCAAAATGAGCAGAGCAGCAAAAATAATCATCCCTCTTATTATGATTTTAGGCATTGCCATTCTTGCATTGGCCCTTATTATTCCTGAACAGGGAAATACTGCTTACGCCGGCGGGATAGACATTGCCGGTCAGAACATAACAAAAAGTTTTTATGTGGATGATTATCCTGGCAAATATTTAGCAGGTGCTCAGGGTACACACAAATTCAAAATAATTCTCAGAAGCGGCGCTTATACACTAGAGTACGGAACAGATTATCAGGTTAACGGCTGGGCTCAGAATTACATCGAAAAAGAAATCACAACGAGTGGCTCATTCAGTTATACTGTCACAGGTCTCGGAAACTATGCAGGCGCATTTGATGTCAGTTTTGAATATTACGTTATTCAGTCACTTCCGCAGGGAAAAACTCTTACATATGACGGAACGAAGCAGGAACTAATAACAGCCGGCACTTCAAAAGGCTGCGCTTTCAAATACTCACTTGACGGATTAAGTTATGATACAGCGGTCCCTGTTGCAAAAGATGCAGGCACATACACAGTTTTCTATGCACCTTTCCTCGGAAACGGCTCCCACGGCGACATACAGAGCCTTACAACAACAATTTCCAAAGCTCCTCTTACAATAAAATCCGATGAACAGACCATAGCTGTCGGTTCTGATATCATGGCCGTTTCATTGAACTATATAGGTCTTAAAAACGGGGAAACCGGAGATGTTCTTACCGGTGAAATACACGTCGAAACAGATTACCGCCCGGGACTCCCTGCAGGGGATTATGCCGTGGCTCTCAGCGGATTAATCTCATCAAACTATGAGATTTCATATAATCCGGGGATGCTTAATGCAATTGAATTTAATCCTGAATTCACAGCACCGGTTCCTGCTGAAGGACTCGTATATACCGGAACTGCCCAGACACTTCTTACTCCCGGACAGATTCAGACAGAAGGAGCGTCATTCACCTATTCTTTAAATGAAAAAGGTATATATTCCTCTAAAATCCCTACAGCCACCGAAGGCGGAAAATATACAGTCTGGTACAAAGTCAATGTGCCTGGAATTTACTGTGATTTTCCTCAGGGACATGTGGATGCCGAAATACACAAGATTACATATGACATGAGCGGTGTCAGATTTGAAGGATTAACAGTCGCTTTTGACGGCATAGCACACTCATTATATATTGAGGGAGATCTTCCGGAAGGTGTCGAAGTCACATATGGTAATAATTCCCAGTCCCACCCGGGAAGATATACTGTAACTGCAACATTCAAGGGCAGCACTTCTTACGAGGATATTGAACCTATGACTGCCGAGCTTATCATACTCGCAACAGAAATAACATCTGAAATAGAACCTGGGAAAGCACCTTTTATCATGATTGAATCACCGGAAGGAATTGACCCTGAGATAACGATTCATGCGGAAATGCTTGATAAATCCGTGTTCAGCCTTTTCAGGTATGAAAAATACAACCAGATGTTCGCTGCAATTTACAGCATAAAGATAATGAAAGGAGATACCGTTCTCCAGCCGGAAGATATTACGGCAGACGGTATACTGACAGTCAAAATCCTTCTCCCTAACGGTCTTGAACCTGATAATATAATTTCTGTCCTTAACGCATATTCAAAAAAAGATGTTGAGGAAATAATTTTCAATGCGGATTCACTTGACGGCAGATACTACGTTATAGAGGCAGACAGACTCAACGAATTTGTTTTAGTGGCTAACGGCAGTGCGTTCTGCTACTGGCATTACATTCTTGCAGCATGCATTATCTTATATGTTCTTTTCTTCATCCTTATGTTTATAAAATTCAGAAGAAGAAAATTCCATGCAATGTACATTATCGCAGACATTCTCTTCTTTGCTGTAGCAGTTGCATCTTATGTTCTCGCAGGACATTTCTGCTACTACTGTCTGGCCATTGCACTTCTTCTTGTTTTACTGCTTGCAGGAACCGCAATTACAATAGCTTTAGCCCAGAGAAAAGACAAAAAACTCGCCCGGACCAAAAAGACATTCTCAACAGATGATGACATTGATTTCTATAAACTCATTGCTGAAGAGACAACCGATGGAAAAGTTACCTTCCATGGCATGGAAACAGAGGATGATCTTGATATGGATTTATTCGCTGAGGATGAAATAACAAATAAAGAACCAGCTGAAAAATCACTGACTGAGTCTATTTATCCTGACGACCTCGATGATGAAATCTTAGACTCTGTCCTAAGCGAATTGGAAAATGATGACATTTTAAGCGAGGAAGAACTCAAAGAAGATGACCTTAAAGAAGACACTGAGGTCATCATCAGAGCCGAGGAGACAGCACCTCAGGTAACCGAAACCACCACTGAAAGCAATAATGATGAGGTAGCCATACTTCCTGTCGTTCCTGATACGGAAGAACCTGAAATAATGGATGATGAGGAATTCCTTGAAAGCGAGATAATCGATGAGGAAGGCAACAAAATCATAATAAAATATCTCAAGAGCTATAAAGCCAAACTTATACTTTCAAAGGACAGAACAAAGCATTTCTACAATATACTCAAAAACGAGATACTGTCATATAAGAACGTAAAAGCACGTATGTCCTGGCCGGCTGAAAAATTCAGATCCGGAAGAAACACCATCATCATGTTCAGGATGACCGGCGGAGAACTCACTGCATATTTTGATCTGGACCCTAAAGCATACTCTGAATCCGAATATCTTGTAGAAGATGTCTCAGAGATAAAGACTTACGCATCCACTCCTGCAATGTGCAAAATTGTTGCACAGAGACGTCTCGAGAATGCGCTGAAACTTATAGAAGCAGTCATGGAAAAACACGGCCTTAAGAAAGAACCTTCGCCATTCCATTTCGATTACACAATAGACCTTAAGAACAGAGAACTTGAACAGCTCATAGAAGAAGGCCTTATAAAAGAAAGCAAAACCACTCAGGAGGATATATCCCCTGTAATGAGTGCAAAAATAAAAAACAACAATCCGGAAATAAGTAAATAAGAGGCACAGAATGGATCTTACGTACAAAAGAAAAAATGTTTTTCAAGAAGCAGACAAAAAAGAAATGAAAGCCATTATGGATTACGCAGAAGGCTATAAAAAGTTCCTTGACAACGGAAAAACAGAAAGAGAAGCCGTTTATGAGACAATTGAACTTGCAAAAAAGAACGGATACAAAGAATACACTCTCGGCAGTAAAATCAAAAAAGGAGACAAACTCTTTTATAACAACAGAGGAAAGAGTCTCTTCCTTATAAAGGCAGGTTCAGCCGATATCGCAGAAAACGGAATCCGTATAATGGTAGCTCACGTAGACAGCCCGAGACTTGATTTAAAGCAGGTTCCGATGTTCGAAAAAGCAGGTATTGCATATCTTAAAACGCACTACTACGGCGGAATCAAAAAATATCAGTGGCTCACTATTCCTGTAGCACTTCACGGAGTTGTTATTCTTAAGGATGGTTCCAAAGTAACAATCAAAGTAGGCGAAGATGAAAAAGACCCTGTATTCTACATTTCGGATCTTCTCCCTCACCTTTCCCAGGACATTTCGGAAAAGAAAGTCTCACAGGCTTTTGAGGCAGAAAACCTTAATATCGTAATAGGCGGAATTCCTTCAGGAAACGATGAGAAAAATGCTGTCAAAAAAGGTGTTCTTGAAATACTCAACAAAAAATACGGCATCAGTGAAGAGGATTTCCTCAGTGCGGAAATAGAAGCTGTTCCTGCATACAAGGCAAAAGATGTTGGTTTTGACAGATCATTTATTGCAAGTTACGGACATGATGACAGAGTATGTGCATATCCTGAAATAACAGCAACTCTTGAAACAGAAACCGACCAGACTGTACTAACAGTCCTTGCCGATAAAGAGGAAATAGGAAGCGAAGGCAACAGCGGAATGCAGTGCATTCTTATCCAGGACATAATTGATATGATAGCTTCATCATACGGAGTATCCCCTGCACTCGTCAGAGCCTCATCAAAATGCTTATCAGCAGATGTCACAGCAGCGTTTGATCCCAACTATCCTGCAGCATTTGAGCCTCAGGATGGCTCTTATGACGGAAATATGTCAAGAGCCGGTCAGGGCGTTGCCATGAATAAGTTCACAGGTTCACGCGGAAAATCAGGTTCCAATGATGCATCAGCCGAATTCGTCGGATATTTAAGAAAAATCTTTGCAGAAGAAAATGTAATATGGCAGACAGGTGAACTTGGCAAAGTAGACCTTGGTGGTGGCGGCACTGTAGCAAAATATCTTGCAAGATATAACATTGATACAGTAGACCTCGGAGTGCCAGTTCTTTCAATGCATGCACCATATGAACTTATTTCCAAAGCCGATGTCTATTCAGCTCATAAAGCCTTCTCCGCTTTTATAAAATAAGTTCAAACAATAAATATCGGAGCAATAGCAGGTGCTGTTGCTCTTTTTTTACACATTTTAATAAATAGGTTGAATTTATCCTATTTTGTATTATAATATTCTCAAAGAGGTGAAAGTATGCTCATAGACACAAACAATATTATTTCAATAACCGAAGCAAATCAGAATTTCTCAAAAGTTGTAAAAATGGTAGAAAACAACCGTGATGTTGTTATCCTTAAGAACAACAAACCGGAATATATCGTTTCAAAATTTAGCGATATCCATTTTGATGAGAATGATATGCTTGAACTTATTGCCAGAAGAATACTCAGCGAACACAAATATGCTTTTGAGGTGCTTGGACAATGATTAAGTTCAGTAATGACAAAGTTTTACTCCTGCAACAATTGATTATTGAATCCTCAGGAGGCACTGCAGGCATAAGGGATTTCGATTTACTTGATTCTGCCCTGAATAGTTGTTTCCAAACTTTTGATGGAAAGGAGTTATATCCAACAAAAGAAGAAAAAGCAGCGCGACTTGGGTTCAGTCTCGTTTCTAATCATGCATTTGTAGATGGAAACAAAAGAATAGGAATTCTAGTAATGCTTTCTTTCCTTGAGATTAATGGCATTCACCTGAAATATACAGACAAGGAACTAATTGACATAGGTCTTTCTCTTGCAGAAGGCTCAATGGGCTGCAATTCCTTACTTCGATGGATAAACGACCATAAAATTTAGGTTATCATAATAACAATCCACCAGTGTACCTGGTGGTTTTTCATACATCGGGTATAACCCTCTGACTACCAGCCACGCTCACCGAGCGTGAATGTACGGCCTGACGCCTGCATCTTTTATTTGCTACCCATTGAATGGGTCAGCTTCAAAGTCGATACTTAATTGTGTCGCTTGCTCATCTTCTTTCAACTGATTCTTTATGTACTCCTCTATCTTTTTGGCGTTCTTACCCACCGTATCGACATAGAAGCCTCTGCACCAAAATTCGCGGTTTCGGTATTTGAATTTCATATTCCCCCATTTTTGATATATCATCAGCGACGACTTACCCTTCAGGTACCCCATGAATCCCGAAACGCTCATCTTTGGTGGTATTGCTAGCAGCATATGTACATGATCCGGGCATACTTCTGCTTCTATTATTGTTACGCCCTTGAACTCACATAGCTTTCTTAATATTTGTCCTATTTCTAATCGTTTCTGCCCAAAGAATACCATCCTCCTGTACTTTGGGGCAAACACTACATGATACTTACAATTCCATTGTGTATGTGCTAAACTTAAATTGTTATCATTCATTTGATATCCTCCTTGTTATCATTTTGCAGTTGTCAGGCCGCAAAATTATTATAACAAGGAGTTTTTATTCTCACCATAGCTATAAGCTTCACTGAACTCCCAGACTATCTAGGAGTTTTCACTCGGGGTCCCTTTCGGGCCCCCTCATACAATAAAACCGGGCATCAGCGTGATACCCGGTTTTTGTTTACATTAATTATCTTCAATGAAGAGGCGGAACATCTATCTCAAGGTCTGAGAGAGGGAATGTACAGCACGGATGAATGTATCCGAACTGGAGATCCGCAAGCCTTCTTCCGTCCACTGCTTTCGGGACATAAACATTACCCTTAACAAGCCTAGAATGACAATATCCGCATACTCCGCTTCTGCAGTCATTCGGTGCCTGAATGCCATTCTTTTCCATTGAGTTAAGAAGTGTGTCATTTGCAGAAACAGTGATTTCTTTTGTTATTCCGGCCATATAAACCTTGACTTTGAACGTATCATTGACATCTGCATCCTTTGGATAATCCGCATCATTACCAGGATTACGGTATTCACCGAACAGTTCATGACGGATGAATTTCTTCCTTAAACCGAGTTCAGCAATCTCCTTGTCTACAAAATTATACATAGCCTGAGGGCCACAGATAAATATTGAGTAATCCGTTGATGGAGCATACTTTCTGATAAGGTCTGCAGTAATGAAACCTTTCTCACAGCCTTCTGCTTCCTCTTCAGATAAAACATTCACCAGTTTGAATTTATCAGTTGCCTTTTCAATGGCTTCGAACTCATCAAGGAAAAGGATATCACTCTTTGTTCTTGAACCGTATAAAAGTATAAGACTGAAATCTTCTGTTCCGTCCTTAATTGCTTTTGCAAGTGAGAAGAACGGTGTGATTCCTGAGCCGCCTGCAATACCGATAACTGTCTTTGCATCTCTTAACGGTTCATATGTGAACTGACCGAGAGGAGCGGATGCCATTACCTCTGTTCCAACTTTAAAATTATCAAGAATATAATTTGAAGCGAGACCATCTTTGACTCTCTTAATTGTCAGAGTGTACTTCCCTTCAAGTGCTTCTTTAGGAGAAGAAGAGAGAGAATACGGACGGCAGAGTTTTGCATCACCGATTTCAAGTTTAATAGACAGATAGTTTCCGGCCTGAGGATAGGCAAGAGCTGAACCGTCTTTCTTTGAAAGGACAAAAGTTTTTACATCAGCGGAATATTCTATTACCTCTTTTACAACGAGTTCCTGATATGCAGGATGCATTGCATTTTTGAGTTTGTTCTGAGGATAACTGTTAAGATCAGGAACTTCAGCCGGCTGGTCTTTGGAGATATTTATTCTTCTGAAAACGCTTTTTACAAGAGCGCCTGTTCCGGATAATTTCTTTAAAATTTTCTTTCCCATTATTTGTTCTCCTCCTTCAATCTTTTTACTACCTTGTTTCCGTTGTCTCTTCCTGTTGTGTATGCACTTGAGTATCCGTCTCCCATCTGGGCATGTCCGCCTACATATGTGAGGCCCTTAATTGAGTTATCAAGACCGATATTGTTAAATACGGATCTTAAAAGAACGTTGTCCCATCCGAGGTTCTGATATCCGTAAATTTCGCCCTTTGGCGTATTGAGGTATCTTGCGAATGTAACAGGTGTGGCAATGGATATTTCCTCGATGTGTGAGAGAATGTCTATTCCCATAAGTTTTTCGTAATCTTTTATGTATTTAAGCGCAAAATCATTCTTCCACTTTTTGTAATCCTCGACCTTTAAATCCTTCGGGAAATCCTTATCGAACATAGGCATTGTAAAGAAGAGCGAGCATGTGCCCTTTTCTGTGCAGTCCGGAATAACCTTGTTTAAACAGTTAACAATGTAGAATCCGTCAGCACCGCGGTTATACTGTTCTCTTGCATTCGGGGTTGTCGTGACAAATACCGTATAATCCGTGACTTTAAGATCTTCCATAGGACAGTCCATTCCGAGATAAACTGCAAATATAGACATACCGAGTTCACGGGCATTTGCGAGTTTTCTGTCTTTTTCAGGAGCTCTGTCCCCGAGCATATTGAAAATGTTATTAGGAATTACATTTGAAATGACTTCCTTTGCATAAAGTTCCTTATCCCCTACTTTTACGCCGATAACCTTAATTGAACCGTCTTCAAGTTTTTCAGTGATTAAATCAGTGACTTCACTGTTATACCAGATATCCCCGCCGTTCTCATAAATTACCTTACAAAAAGCAAGGGAAAGTTCATGGGATCTTTTATATGGCATTGCCGGAAGTGATGATACATATGAATCCACCATTGAGATATAGTGCATTCCGTTAAGATCATCAGTAGGAACACCGAGATATCCCCAGTATGTATTCAGGATATCCTGGGCTTTTTGTGGGATTCCGCATGCTTTCATTACTTCCTCTGTCGAATGTGAACCGCACTTAATGAAATCCGAATATTTTGTCAGGAGCTGGAGGATGTTCGGGACATCCTTACCTTCCATTGAGGCAAGTGCGTCATTTGTTGTATCTGCAAGAGCAAAAAGTTTTGCAACGGACTCGCGGCATCCTGGAACTGCTTTTTCCATTGAATCAAGGAACCCTTCCCTTGTTGCCTTAAGTGTCACATCGTACTCTATCTCGCCCTCTTTTTTGCCTTTCAGTATGACCCTTAAACAATCCTGCTCATATCTCCAGTCTACCTTTGCACCCAGATTGTTAAAGATTGTGATAACGTTATCCGGGTTCTCATCCGTGCCTACTCCGCAGAGTTCATGAAGAGATGGCTCGAACTCAAATCTTCCGCGTCTGAAAGATGTTGCACATCCTCCCGGAATGTTGTGTTTTTCAAGAAGGAGTGTCTTGAATCCTTCCTTGGCACATGTTGCAGCTGCGACAAGACCGCCGTTTCCGGCACCCACAACTATTACATCATATTTGTTGTCCATAATGGCCCTCCGAATTTGATTTACCTAATCATTTTACCATTTTCAAAATATATTTCAATATTTTGTTGTTTGTTCTACTGCTCCTTATATGTTATCATTGAGGCATGATTAACAAAATTTATCCTAATTTCAGAGATCTTCACGACTCATTCCCGGCAATAAAAGAAGGGATGATTTTCCGCTCCCCTGAGCTCACGGGAGATGGCGAGGAAAAGGATAACTTCAGAAAAAATCTGGATGTTGACTTCATTTTTGATTTCAGATGCCCTGAGGAACTGAAAGAAAGACCTGAAATCACTCTCTCCAGAGCCAGGTACATTCATGCCCCTGTATACAATGCAAAAAAATACTGTCACCTTGTTGTAACAAAGAAGGCCCAGTTCAGGGATATATTCATCCGTGGTGAAAGAGTAAAAATCATTAAAGACGAAAAGATTGAATGCTACCGTGAAATGCCTTTTTCACCTGCATACAATGAAGTTTTTAAGGTAATGGATGAAGGAAAAACTTTCATTTTCCACTGTACTGAAGGCAAAGACAGGACCGGAGTATTTTCATGTATGATTCTTCTGGCTTTGGGTGCCGATCTTGAAACTGCATTAAACGACTACCTCTTATCAAATGAGCACCGCCCACCAAAAGACAGACAGAACTTAAGGAAATATCATATCGACCAGAAACTGATAGATGCAATCAGATACTGTGAAAGTGCTCACGAGGAAATAATAAAAGAATCCTATGATGCTGTAATCGAAAAATACGGCAGCATAGATAATTATTTTGAAAAACATTTCGGAATAACGAAAGAACGAAGAGAAAGATGGAAGAAATTCTATCTTGAAGAGGTATAAATGACCTGGTTTCCGTTTGCCCTTATCTGCCTTCTCGGCTGGGGGTCAGCAGATCTGTTCTATAAAAAAGGAACAGATGAAGAAGATAAACAGTCCCACTTAAAGATTGCCGTATGGGTAGGTCTTATTATGGGTTTGGTTTCTTTCTGCCTTATTCCTTTTTCGGAAACCGGATTCTCGGCAAAATCTTTCTTCGTAAGTGCCGGTAAATATCTTCCTGCATCTCTTGGATACATCATCTCAATGATTATCGGATACGCCGGAATAAGATACCTTGAAATGTCTATCATATCCCCTGTCCAGAATGCATCCGGTGCCCTTTCGGCAGTTGCTATTGTAATATACTTTTTAATAGCCGGAAAACTCGAAAACCTGTCTGAGGAAATATCCACTCTTGACGTCGCCGGAACATGTGTTATTATTGCCGGAGTCATAGCTCTTGCCGTAACAGAACAGGCACTTTCCAGAAAAGAACAGAAGCTTGAAAAAGAAGACAGAAAATACAAATACGGGGCTTTAGCGCTCATATTCCCGCTTTTATACTGCCTTTTTGATACAATAGGCACTGCCGCTGACGGAATAATACTGGACGAGGAATCAGGACTCGGGCTTGGCGAAATAGATGTTCTCATCCTATACGGCATTACATTTTTCGTTGCCGGAATAGCGTGTTATATATACATGTGGATAAAGAACAAAAAGCCATATAATCCGTTCAGAAAACATGAGTGGCCGAAGCTTGCGGCTGCCTGCTGTGAACAGTTCGGACAGATATTTTATGTTTTTGCAATGGCTGCAAATCCGGTACTTGCGGCTCCTCTTATTTCTGCGTACTGTATAGTATCCGTAATACTCACCAGGATATTTCTTAAGGAGAAACTCAAACTAGCGCAGTATATATGCGTAGCGGCCGTTATAGTGGGTATAATCCTTCTCGGGATATCTGAAGGACTTGCCAGCAGATAAATAATACTTTTCTAATTTAAATTTTGTTGTATAATAGATATATCATATCTAGGAGATAAAGTATGAAGTACGCTATCGTTCTTTTAGCTGAAACACTTACATGTATACTTGGGTTGTTCTTTACCCTTAACGGAGTTCTGACACCATGGGGATTCCCTTGGAAGATTGTCTGTATCGCACTTGCATGCGTTTTTCTTGCAGGGTTTGTTGCATGCTTTATCTTATCCAGAACAAAGTTCAAAGAAACTACTGATGAAGTAAAAGAAGAAGCTGCTCCTGCAGAAGAGACAGCACCTTCTGAGGAAGCACAGGAAAATGCATAGTTTAATAAGCTTTATAAAAGCCCGGGCATCCGGGCTTTTTATTTGTCTTTTTTCTGATTGTCTGATTCTTTTTTCTCAGGTTCTTCTTTCTTTATTTTCATCTTCTTCTCCAAACATGAAAGCGAATAGTCATGCTGAGCCTGAGTTATCGCTCCCGTACCCAGAAGAGTATCCAAAAGAGTTTTCTGATTTTCAAAGAGTTCTTCGTTTGTCATAAATCAATAATGGAAAAACATGTTAAAACAAATCACTGTGTGAACCTGTACGAGTTAAAGATAAAACTAATCTGTCATTAGATACAACATAAATCAGTAGCCAATTTGGCTGAATGTGGCACTCCCTGAATCCTTTCCAATTTCCTGATAATTCATGATCTTGATACTTTTCTGGTAAAGAGTCATTCAGGGCGAGCGATCTAATTACGGTGTCAAGTTCTTCTATAGGTAATCCCCTTTTGATTGAAAGTTTGTAATCCTTTTTAAACTTATTGGTCCATACAACTTGTTTTGTCATTTTTTTAGTTCTTGTATAGCATCATCCGCATCATATGTTTTTACATCTTTATCCTGCAGAAGCTTCATAGATTCAATCATAGCAGCTATTGTATCGGCATTTGGGACATTAATTGTCGATTCAAAAGGAATCCTCCCTTCTCTAACCGACTGACGCAAAAACATATTAAATGCAGTAGTCATATTTAAGCCAAGAGAAGAAAACAGTAAATCAGCCTGATTCTTTAAATCCGAATCTATTCTAAAACTGACATTAGATATATTACTCATATTACTTGCCTCCATTTTTATTACATTATGCCAACAACACGTGTACTTGTCAACATATTTAATGCAATTTAAATGCTATTTGCAGTTTGTTTGCGTTTTATTTGCAATATTTTCTTCGGCCTAAACATTTATTTCCTATTAATTGTTGATCCATTTATATGATATACAATATTCCAATCAATTTCCATAAAACCGGGAAAATAAAAATCCACCAGCGAACCTGGTGGTTTTTCATACATCGGGTATAACCCTCT
>JAKSOR010000010.1 GCA_024405515.1 Clostridia bacterium | reverse complement strand
CTTCTTCATCGTCATCAGAAAAGAATGCATGAATCTTTTTCTCGACCTCTTCATTTTTTTTCTGTTTAGGCTCTTCCGGATCTTTTTTTACGATTTCCTCTTCTTCCTCATCATCATCGAAAAACAGAGACTTTTTCTTTTTCTTTTTATCAGGTTCGGAAACAGGATTAGATGGAACAGGATTATTCTCCTGAACAATTTCTTCCTCGTCTACATAATCATCCATCTGATATTCGTTGTTAGAAGACTTATTAAGATCAGAGAAAATTTTATTAACGTCTACTTTCTTCTTGTTTTTCTCTTCACTATTAGTTTTGTTTTCATTACCTTTGCCCATATTTCACCTTGCCATTTATTCTTTAAACAGCGCTCTTACCTTCTTTGATGCTACTATTTCAATACTTGTTCTTGAACTCGGACTTGTAATAATAAATGCATGACCACGGTTATTATTTACAATCTGATCCTGTTCGGTTTTATTTATCTTTCCTGCTTTATCATAAAGTTTGCATAAGTCATCCATATCGTTAGGAGCAAGTGCAAAAATAAATGAGTACTGACAGGCATTAATGATAGCAGTGGATTTCCTTACGATTTCATCTGTACCTACGAAGTCTTTGATATTCTGAGTGATAACAATCTGCATTCCTGCGTATTTTCTGATACGTTTTGCCAGCTGATACATAAAGTCAAGAGCAACCGGGTATTTCGGATCAATGAATACGTGAGCCTCGTCGATACATACAATAATCTTTCTCGTTGTTCCGTGTTTGATATTGAATTCCCTGTTTTTGATAATTTCATTATCAAGCCACTTAAGTACCAAAAGCATCTGAGCATTTGCAATAACTCCGTTCTTGTTTGCGAGAAGTGACTGGAAATTGAACACTGTAAAGTTTTCTCTGACAGTAAGTGTTGATTCGCCGTTCCAGAGGTTTGCATTTCTGCCGCCTGTTGCGAACTTGGAGATATAGTTCGACAGGATTCTGAGGTTGGCAATATCATAATCTATTGTCGCTGCGGCAAGTTTTTCATTGATGAGTGCATTCAGATCATCGAAAATCGGATAATCTTTAGGACCGAGTTTTGAAAAGTCCGTGAATTCATCAATATTTTTCCTCTTATACAGTGCAACTATAAGGTTATTCAGATATTCAAGAGCTGCTGCTTCAATACCTGGAAGCGCGACTCTGAAGAACTCTTCAAGGAACTGAAGATGAACTGCAAAGTTATTAACTGTTGCCCCGTCACCTTCTTCGTCGGCATCAAGGGTTGTAATAACATGGAACGGATTAATACGTCCCTGCGTAGCTGTACCTACATCAATAAGTCTGCCACCGAGTTTGGTTGCAAGGAACTGATATTCATTTTCAGGGTCGAGAATGAATATCTTGCAGTTTTCAGCAGCAAGTCCTGTAAGGATGGTCTTTGTTGCATAGGATTTTCCTGAACCGGTCTTACCCAAAATAACCATATTTGAGTTAACTCTTTCATTATCACGTTTGAAGAAGTCAACAATGACCGGGAAGTTTGCACTCTGTCCTAATAAAACGCCCTGTTTGTCCATAACAGATGAAAGAACAAACGGGAATACAGCTGCAACAGAAGATGAATGAATTGCTCTCTGATACTCATCCATACAGTCGTATCTTGAAATGTTATTTGATATAACAGCTCTGTTCTGTTTGAAATAGTTGTCTGCGAGATCGAATCCCTGTTCTGTTACAATTCTTTTAACTGCTTTTTTGATATTTTTCTTTGCTTCTTTATCTTTGTCTCCCCTGTTATAGATTGTAATGTGGAGAGTACACTTATAAAGTGTCTCGTTATCGTTCTGTAAGAGTCTCAGAACGTTAACAAGAGTATTGATATGTGTTTGTTTGTCAATCATTGAACTGGCGTTAAATGCCGTCTCAGACTGGCTTAAAAGTTCCTGGAGAGAACGGTCAATCATCTTTACAGCTTTTTCTTTCTGATATGGCTCAATATTAAACACTACTTTTGTGTTTTCTATATTGAAAAGCTGGTAGCCCCATGCATTGAGAACATAGAGTGGATAGTTTCTGACTGTATAGTTATAACATTCTTCTCCGTCAACAATTGCAGATCCCGGTGTAAATTTAATATCATCAGGAAGTACCCATGACATAATTTCCTCAGGAGCTATGTTTTCGACGTCTCTTTCCTCAAACTTTGTTGTGTACTGATACTTAAGGAAAATAGCAAGTCCTTTATCATCAAGTATCTCAGAGGACATTCCGGCTTCCTGAAGGTCGCTTATACCATTTTTAAGAATTTCGTTAATTACACCCTTATCTTCATCGTATACAATGAAGTAATAGAATGGTTTCTGAACAATGGTTTCAGTATTTAAGTTATTGTAGATTGACTTTCTGTCATCAATAACTTTGATTCTGACATCAAGTTCTTCCTGAGAAATTTCACCTGTCTCAAAAAGTTTATAAAGTTCATCTTTTTTCTTTTCTTCAAGAGCAATATATTTATCAAGAACAAGCTTTCTGTCTATTTTTACAACTGAAGCTTTTGTTTTGCCGGAAACGGCTCTTACAAGTCTTCCGAAACAGTTATCAATAATCTGATCCTGTCTGAACCCTGATAAAAGTCTGAATTCTCTCGGGTCAATCTGTAAAACTCCTGCATAATATCCGTCATATTCAATGAACCCGTCGTATACATTTTTAAAAGGAACGAATGCACTGATATTGGATGAAGCTTTTTCAAACTTCTTTGAGTAATGTTTCTTGGAAAGCATGAATTTTACTATATTCACACCTGCCATATAGAATCTCTGACCTTCGAAAGGAAGATAAAGTCCTACTATGACACAAAGAAGAAGAACCATAATGATATATTTGACAAAGTTAAGGTTCGTAAGGAAAAGAAGAATCTCAAGTCCTATTCCTATAAGGCCGATAATTACGTCAGGAATGGATACATTACGGAAGAATTCAACTTTAACTTTGGAGGTTTTTGGTATAAGTCTCATTATTCTTCATCTCCTTCATTATTTTTCTTGTTGCCATCATCATTGTTCAGAGCGCTATTAAGCATACCCTGGCCCTTACCCTGATTTGGAGTATTGTTATTCTGGTTATTATCGTCTTTCTTATCATCTTCTTTTTGATTTCCACCGTTAAGAGCTTCATTAAGACCCTGCTTATCGTTATATTTAGGGTTATTGTTGTTTGTGGATCCGGAGCCTTCGCCGCTGCCTTCACTACCGCTGCCGCTGCCACCGCCGCCGCCGTTTTTAAAGTCATCCTTGACTTTGAATCCGAATGCATGTGCTGTTGCTGTGCCGAGGCCCTTAACTTTTGCTTCAGTAGCAAAGTTCGTGATTCCTCTTGCTGCTTTAAATGGCGCTGAAATTGCACTGCCGAGAGCACTGAAGAGTTTGTTGCCCTGGAATGCAGGGTCCATAGCTTCGTTTCCGCCGGAAGCTGATACCATAGAGCCAACAAGAGCTCCTGCTTTCTTACATGTTGTGGCACCGCCGAGAATAAAGAGTATCTTTGCAATATTACTCAGAGCCGTATTGCCCGGAATCAACTGAACATGCGTATTACATACCAGCGATGAGACTAGTATATAGAACGCTATTGCCAGAAGTACTCCGAATCCTACAAGGAATTTGTTTAGTACCTGTTCCCTCCAGCTCTTGAATCTTGCACCGTCATCAATAACCGCTGCTGCAATCGGGAATGGTGACAGAACAAACAGAATTACAATAGAAATTGCTCTGTCTACGAACATAATCATTGCGGCTGCGATATTATACATTGCAACGAATCCTACAATCCACGAATAAATGAATGCGAAATCCGAAATATCAATCCAGTTCTTTACCTGACCTGTACTGTTATAATCAGCACCTGCAGCCAAGAAGCCATCGCCGTCACATCCTGAATGCCATGCATCACCGGCATCAGCAAAACAGATAAACATAAATGTTCCAATGGAACTCTGTCCGCCCATGACTGCATTAAAAATGGATTCCATGAATACGTTCATAAATGCAATGAGTGTTACCATGACAAACGGAACAAACAGGAAAATCATGAACGTCTTGAAAGACTTCATGGCAATCTGTCCAGGTGTCATACCGTCGCCCATTTTGGCTATTGTTCTCAGAATCTGTATTATCGTAAATCCTGTAAGAAGTGTCATTGCGATGAGTACACATCCTGCAAATGCAAATCTTACTCTGTCGCTTGTAATAAGATACGTGATAAGATCGATATCCTCACCGTTATATTTAATAGGGTCGATACCAATCAAAACTTTTGATACATACAAAAGCTGATCACATATCCACATAAAGAATTTGGATATACTGTACAGAAATTTCCAAAACCAATCAAACATTTTTTGTTACTCCTCTTCTCCCTCTCTGTAGATCATAATATCTGTCATTTTGAATTCAACACTCTGAAGTCCGGATACTGCTGCAGCTGCCTTCAAATTATTTTCAAAAATCATAATTATATAGGAACCAGCTCTAATAGGAAGTGCATTAGACTTCTTGCCGTTTGAGTTATATTCACTGAATGTGAATGAACTCCATTCTTCCGAAACCTGCACCGTTGCCGATGCGAGTCCTGAACTTTCTGCCTCGTAATAAACTACTCCGGTTGACTTATCTGTGGTAAGTGCTACTCTGCCATCAAGAGTCAGAGATATTTTGAAACTACGTGCGAGTGTGTCCACATAAAAAGTTGCTGACCTTGTATCTTCATCTACTGAAAGCTGTGCTTTGTACTGAACGCCGTTATTTTCATAGGTGACATCCGTCTTATCATCATCGTCATCATCCTGATAGAAATTGAGGAATCCAGTAATCGTACCATCCGTGGCATAACAATTGTATGTGCCACTGAATAACGGGCCATCATCATCTTCAGAACTTGACTCCGGAACATCTTTTGTAACACACAGTGAGACCTGAAGCGATACAGGTTCACCCTCTTTTAATACCCATAGTGATATTTCGTGCGCGACAATGTCTTCTTCGACTTTAATACACAGGTACTTATATTTGTCATAGTCTACCGGACATTCGAAATCTTCTATAGTCTGAGGATTATAAAAATCCTGCATTGAATACGAATCCGTTCCGAAATTCTTATCTATCGTTTTGACAGATGAGAATATCCTGTAATATTCCTCCTCATCTGTGTAATTTCCAAGATCCGTACATCCTGAAAACACGACAAGCAGCAGACTGATGAATGTTATAAGCAGTAACTTTTTTATTTTTTCCATTAATCGGACTGTTTTCTAATTTTGTTATTAATAGTTGTAGTTACTCCACCAGTTTGTGAATACTGTTACGCCTACCTGGCACATAATTAAAAGAACAAAGATAAGTACGAATCCGATGATTGCGTTCTTTAAAGCTTTCTTTGCTTTTTCATGTTCCTGTGGATCTTCTGCTTTTGCATATTTAACGCCGAGAAGAATACACCAGATAAGACCAAGTGCACCGACTACAGAAAGAAGTACTGGCACTAAGACTTTGCACACGTCAATAACTGGCTGTGCAACTTTTGCTAATTCAGCTTGTGATAATGCTGCGATTGTAAAATTAAACATAATTAATCTCCTTTTTTATGTTTCGTTGTTATTTTATTACATCAACCGGGACAAGATAATGACATCGCTTCTCATTATTTTTTCCGATTTTAGTTTTTTTATTTGTCTACTCTTGATTTGTTTCTGAGGCAGAGGCCTATGAACAAACCGACTACTATTGCAAGTGCTGCTATGATAATAAGAGCACTGCTTGCTCCGTTAGGAACACGTTTTCTTATGAAATTAAGTTCTGTTTCGTTACCTGCCGGATTTGCCACAACAAGTTTGTATGTGCCAGGTTCAGAAAGAACAGGACTTGAATTTGTTGCTGTTACTTCGAATGTTTCGACAAGAGCACCGTCTCTGTAGATATATACTGTATCTCCCGCCTGGAGCCCTCCGATTGTAATATCATCAAGAGTTGTTTCCCCTTCTGTGCATCCGACAAGCTGTACTTTCGGATGGGATGTATCAATCGTAAACTCAAATGAAATAATCTCACCGCTTATCTGTGACTGCATTGTGATGAAATAATCTCCGTCCTGAGTGAACTTGAAGTGTGATGTATTTGCATCCTGTTCAATCATATGCAGATATGAGATTTTTGTGCTGAGATGATCATCGTAGTATGCTGCAGTTACCTTGTAGTTATACGGGGTCGTATAATCGAACGAGTTAAGATAATGGTTGATTATATAGAATGTAAAGTAACTTTCATTTCCTACCTGGTCAGCAATAAGGAATTCCCATTTACCTGCAAGAGAGATTCTTGTAAGGTCAGTTTCAGTGAATGGTTCATCATCTCTGTATATTCTCTTGACAGTAAGTTCGTCTCCGTTTCTTCCGGCGAGAAGAACTGCATCATTGTTAACTACAGTACCTTTTGCAAGAGGATTCTCAATTGTTCCGGTGCTGCGGTAGAATACATACTCAGCAATAGTGTCTTTCTTTATTGTGAGAGTTGAGATATTTCCAGCGAAGTCCTGTTCGATAAAGCGGTATACGCCATCTTCTTTAAGAACCATGCCGGCTTTATATGTCTTTGTCTCTCCGCCACTGACTGTATATGTAGTCGTTGTATTATCCTGAAGTTCAAGGATAATGTTATTCTTTGTGATAGGCATTTCATCGATGATTACTGTCTTGACTGACGGTATTGTCGAAAGTTTGAGTTCCTGTCTTACGAGATATACACTGAATGAATACTCAAATCCGTATTCATCTATGTAATAAACTTCATATGTAAGCGTTGCTTCCTGAACCTCTGACATAAATGCAATGGACTTCGGACACTGTGATTCTGTTCCGTCAATTGTAAGGCGGTATTTTACAGCTTCTGTATCAAATGAAGCAGAGCTGTTTGACCACAGACCGATTTCAAGTGCGAGGTCAAGTGAGTACTCCGTATCTGTTCCTGTACTTCTTGTGATTCTTGAAAGTCTTAATGGGGATTCTTCCCTGTAGTTTACAGAAACCTTTACTGAGTTACCGTAAGCATCCATAAGAACAAGAGTATATATACCTGTTCCGTCCACACCTATGCATTCAACAAGTTCATCATTATTCTGAACAGTTTTCTCTGAAATCTTATCGATGAGAACCTTTTCAGCACCTGTCTTTGTGTTTCTTACAGCTACATAACTGATAAGTCCGAGTTTAGTCGGGTCTACGGAAAGTCTGTTATTTGTGTAATTTTCACTCTTTCTTAATGCTTTTTCGTTATATCCGTAGATAAGGCCTTCAGGCATTTCAATCTGACGTACCTTAATTGAACATGTTCTCACTACAATATTGTTGAATTCGTCCTTGATTGTAACAAGATAGTTACCTTCATCAACGATTGTGAACATATAATAACCTTCATCAACGATGATTCTGTTCGGTTTGACATCTACGCCATCCTTAATAATGGTGTAGTCCATTGTATCAGAATAGACCTCAAAACCGATGGTGTTGTTTGAATAAACAGACTGAGTGTAATCATTAGAATAATACACTTCACTGCCGTCTGCATGTCTCACATATGTTATTACTATACACTTGCTTGAAATGAGTATAGTGTATGTGGTTACATTTCCGAATACGTTCGTTATTTTCAGAGAATAGAAACCGTCTTTGATAGTGTCATAAGTATATAATTCACCATCAAAAATAACTCTGTACTCATTGAACTCTGAAGTTGATGAATATGAATATTCTATTGTTGCGACTTCTTTAGGAATTTCATTCTCCAAGATGATGAACGAATCATTTATGTTAATTGTAGATTCCTGGGAAGTAGTAATTACCTCACCGCTTTTTTCATAGTGAAGGATAATATCTGTCTTATCACTTGAAAGAATACTCTTTAAGTAAACCGGTTCAAGATTCATGTCTTCGGAGATCTTTGTCTCAACAGTATATACCCCGCCATTTGCGCCCGGGATGAGTTTAATGTATATATATTCAGCCTCATCAGCCATGACCTGGAATGTTACCCCAAGAGCTGAGAGTGAAATAAGTTCATATTTCTTGATAGCTGCCTCAAAAACATTATAGATAGGAGCAAGCTGATTAAGAGATACACACTGTTCTTCTTCACCGACATCACCTATTGAGAGAACCTGATACTGAAGCGGAATAATCATTCCGTCCATAACAAGAATCTGTAAAAGACTTGTTTCTGTTTCTCCGGTTGTTCTGTCTAACTTTTTGATAAGATACTTTACAAAAGTTTCCTGATTTGTCGGAATTCTGATTATCTGATCAACGCTGCCGTAATCTTCTTTGATGTATGTTTCTTCGCCATCGACAATCTTGATAAAGTCTTTCTGATTCTTCTCAAGTTCAATAGGTTTATCATCTACATAATATTCAACATCACGAGAATTTGTGTTCGTAAACTTAAATCTTGTTTCATTTGAAAGGTTATCCTGACAGACAATAAGATACTCACCCGGTCTTGCAAGCGTTAATGCAGCTGAAGGATTAAACACTTCAGTGTAAAGTTCACCGTTTACATAAACCTGAACAGATTTTATACCGCTTACATCATCAAACTTGGCATTGAAAAATTCTGCAGTGAAACTTGAACCATCAATTATTGTTCTCTCTGTTGTATTTTTAATGTCGTACAAAATTGTATCCGCCGTAATAACAGTACCCTCAGGAAGTGTTACCGTTATTTCAGCCATGATTTTGTCAATCATCATTTCTTTGGAAGCGGCTTCCGGAATTACTATTCCTTCTCTTTTAGCGAAATCCTTAAGCTCGCTTTCGGATTTTTTCTGGAGATCAGCCCTATATTTAAGTGTTGCCTCCTGCATCATCTGTTTATACTGAGTATTTACTGCCACTTCTTCCCTGTCAGAATACGTTTTCATAGTATAAGTTACGGTGACTGTCGGAGAAAGAACATCCAGTACAAACGTATAGATTGCATATATTTCCGGATACTGGGTATAGAATATCTTAACTTTCCAGCTCTTTACAGATGTAACCTGAACCTGTGTACTTAAATTCGGCGATGACTGGGCATATTCAGGCGGATCTTCATCAAGGAACTCAAATGAATAGTCTTCTGTTGTATCATAAAGGAACATTACAGTCTGACAACTCGTTGTGACAGTATATTCCTGAGAGCCTGTCTGCCTCATAATCATAAGTTCCGGAGATTTATCAAGAGGATCTCTGTCTTTTGGATCAACATATGTATAATTTTGTCCGTTATATGAATATTTCCATGTGACATTTGGAATATGTCTTATGAATTCATATTCTGCTGAGAATACATTACCGTACCAGTCTTCTACATAGAACGAATAAATTCCGCTTTCTGTCCATCTCTTGGTTTCTTCAAATACACTTTCAATTCTTACGCCGTCTCTCTTTACTTCGTAAGTATTGATATCGTCACTGTTTCTGTTATAGACTTTGAAAGTAAGTGCTATATTTACTGATTCAAGAATATCACAGGTTAATGAAGAGTCATTAAGAACAAGATTGATTCTGTAATGGTTACCTGACCTGTCGTAGACATCAAGGAAATATCTTCCGTTATCGAGCGTGTATGATTTTGATCTTAATTGTTTATATGTAACAACTTCCTTCAGGATTTCACCTGCTGTGTTATAAACAGCAACATAGGCAAGATCATCACTTTCCGAGGTCATCTGTTTAATTGTGAATGATTTAGCAGAGAATGAATATTCGGAGCTGTGATCATCGAATACTACTGCTACTTCATCGACTTTTGAAGGATCATCCAAATTGAATTCCATGTAGGATGCCATAATTGTCGGGGCGTCCACATCGATGAATACTTCGTACTCCTTAGCACCGAACTCATCGATTTCCCTGATTGTGTATACACCGGTTGTCGGCACATGATACTTAAGGAAAATTCCGTTTTCCTCATGTACTCTGTTAAAACTCTTCTGTGTTGTTCCGTACTGAGAAACATAAAGTTTGGAGTACTTGCTGAACTGAAGTGGTGTGGAAGATGCAAGAATATACGTTGAATCAAGATAGTATATATTCGGAGAATATATGCTCGGATCTCCGCCATATTCAAGAGATAAGGTAAACGGAGTACCTGATAATGTCTTGGATACTGATTCCTTGTCAGGATGTATCTGTGCAGGATCACATGACGGTGTTCCGTACTGATTAAGATATCCGTTGGCATTAGTAAGATATGTTGCGTTACCGAATCTTGTCAAAATACCTTCAACAACTTCATTAATAGCTTTATTGAGGTTATCCGAAACTCTTAAGAGGTCAATGGAATTCGAAGCATTAGGGCTGTTAGCATAGAAATAATAACCCCAGCCTGAATTTGCTTTTGTTTCTTCCCAGGTTACACGCTTGTATCTTATCCATACCTGTCCCTGAACAGCAGTTGTTTTTTCATCTGCAGCTTTAACGAAGTCTGCAGAACCGCTGTTTATCTGGCTGGCAATTGATTCGGAAGGAATTACAAGAGCATACATGTCCTGCATTTCCTTATATTTGATATAGTTGAATGCTTCCTCATATGATGAGAAAATTGCATCCGACTTTTCTCCAGCGTACTTTTCAGTAATTGTGTTACCGGCTGCGTCTTTATAGTAGTACTGAGTATTTCCGACAATATAGACCTGGTTCGTTAAAACGCGTCCGCCCATTATTGTTGAGTAGTTTGTTGTAGCCTCAGATTCATCATTCGTAAGATAGAACGGAAAATCAATAGTATATTTTTCAGTTCCTGCTTTAACAAGATATGAAAGCTCATAATATCCGGCTACATCGTCCTGACCTTCCCTGACCTCAAGTCTGCATCTGGATTTATCATCAGCTACTTCGTACGGATTGAACCAGGAAAGATATGTCTTATCCGGGTCTTTTTCTCCCGGTTTTTTAATAAGTATGTCTAATACTTCTTCCGGAGAGGTGTCGAATACTGTTTCGAAAATAGGTTTTGTGCTCTTAGAAAAATCATATACCGGAACATCATCAGCATAGAAAAGAGGATTACAGTTAACTGTTGTCTCTGACTCATAAATCGGTCTTGTGTCGTAATAATACTTATATGAAATCGGTGATGAATTATTAACCGTAATTGTATTTCCGAGTTTATCCTCGACAACCACGCCTAAATAGAATTTATCGTACTGATAGAGTTCCTTTCCTTGTTCTGAAGCAATTTCATCAAAATAGATACCGAAATCTTCCGCAGTAGTCTGTACAGTTACCTGATATACATATTCCCCGTCTTTCAGATCACGGTCTTTTATCGTGACTCTTGGATTTGCGTTTCTGTTGGCATCATAGTACATATAACTGCCGATAAACTCAGTCTCTGTGTTCCATACAGATGAGTAAGACCAGTAGAGATAAATATTACCTATGCCGCTATCACAGTCTGGATAATTTTCCTTAATATAGAAGTTTATGCTTCTTGTTCCGGACGCACTGAACGGGTTTCCGCAGAAACTAAGATCTGATGGAATCGCTGTTCCGTCTGCATCGTATCCGTCCCTGTAAATTATATCATACGGTGCGCTATCGAATATATATTTACCGCCTAATACTGCATTATCAGGTGTCTTTCCGAATGCTGACACAGGTTTTAACCAGAGATAATAAATACCCGTCAGTTCTCCGTTAGGAATTGAGAACTGAACACCATCAACAAGGGATGAGCCAGTTGTTTTCTTTGTTGCAAGTTTTGTAAGAGATGTAGGAGCTGTTGCTTTTGATGTACTCCATTCATAGTAAAGAGTACCGCCCTTATCCATATTTGCGACTGTTACATTAATATCAAAAGACCTTTTAACTGCTGACTGTACTGTTAAAGGCTGAACTTCAGGAATACGTGGGTCTAACTGACACTTAAAACCGTTACTTCCTTCACAAACACCGATACAGTTAGTGTTATCCTCGGTCATCTTAGCTATCTCAATATGATTTGTGTACATATTGGCTGAATTATCAAGGAACAAATCAGTTACAGTACAGTTACAGAGTTTATTAGCTCTCTCGGAAAAATCGCAGATGCTTGACTGATTAAGGATATATGACGGATACATATGTGTAATAACTCCGTCATAGTTAAGGCCCTTATGATTGCTGATATCTGTTGACATAGGGTCAAGAGCAAATACGAGAGTATCTGTCAATTCTCCACCGACATAATTAAAATATGCCTGTTTAGAACCGCCGAAGCTGTTTATATTGCATACAAGAGTCGGAGCTGAACCGGAAACCTGGACAGGTTCATTGAATCTGATTCTTGCATAAATCAAATTGTTACCGTCTTCACAGCATTCATCAAAAATCCAGTCTGTAATGCTAGGAGCTCGTACATCTGAAACCTTTATCCACATTTTGTGCTCCGAAAGTTTTCTGTTAGCTCCACCGTTTATGTAATAGTGACATGACGGATAAGGTTTGTTATAAAGTCTGAACCAATGCTCTCCATCAAAATCATAATAACCATTCTTGGTATAATCTTTGTTCTGAGTAGTTGTCAGGTCTCTTCTTGTTTCATCAACATTAGGATAACCTGTGTCACCACCATACTCAATGTTATCATGGTCACTGTAACTATGATCGTGTAACTTATATGTATAGTAATCTTCATCAGACCAGTAGCCATCCTGCTCCATTTCCATTATGTACTTTCCGTCCATTTTATAATCACATCCGCCATCATACTGGAAAGCATCGCTACTATCAAAACAACCTTTGGCTGCAAAATAAAGGTGAGCTAATCCGTTCTTTTCATAATAGTCCCAGGCTTCCTTACCTTCAGCTGTATCATAGAATTTCCATTCCCAGTCCCATGAATGCGATTTGGCACTGGACCCCCAGCTACCCATGTTTTTCTCAGGGACATCTGTTGCATATGTCTGATAGATTGCAAATGCATATGCATTACCGGTCTTGTTTGCAAGTTTATACTGATGATCATAACCTGTGTTACAGTATACCTGGTAGTTTGTTGTTGATATCTGTGCGTTTTCAGAACAGTTATAAATCTTAACTATAAACTGTCTTGTGTTTACATATGTTTCACCATTTTTTACAACGCCGTATTTTGAGTTTTTAACAGTTACGCTAAACGAAGCCTCAGTTGTACCCGGTTTAAACACAATATCTTTTGTATTTTTGCCGTTACCGCCAATAGCTGTATAGTCATGGTCAACAACAGCAGACCAGTTATAAGCCTTGATATTTGCAGTTATATCTTCGTTATAAGCACGGCTTAACTTGATTTTTATCGATATCTGATTATTTGAATTAGGTACGCCTGTGGATTCAATGGAGAGTGTCGGAAGAGTAATTGCAGCATAAGCATTTTCTCCTGTGTTATCACATAAAGATACGAATACACCGATACAGACAAGTGCAAAAAGCGAGACTAAAAGAAGAAAACTCAGTAATTTATTATTTCTTACCATATCAGTTCTCCTTCGGTGCATTATCAGCACCTGCCATCTGCCTGAAGAAATCTTCAAGAGACTGTGTTCCATTTGCAGATTTGAATTCAGCGAATTTTGCCATGAGTTCCTGCATCTGAGAATTTGTTTCGTTATCCATACCTTTATCCTCTTCATGAATAATTTCATTTTCGGATTTTGCTTCGGTATTATCAGCTGCTGCTGTAACCTGCTGCTCTTCCACAACAGATTCATCCACAATTTTCATTTCTGAATCTGATGCAACCTGAATACCTGCAAATCCTTGCTGTTCTTCCTCGCCTTCTTCAGGGGCAAGTACTATCTCATTACGTTTTTTTACATCATATAATATTGCGTTCTCATCAAAGTATCTGTCCGTATCAGAAGTATCCATCTTAGCAAACTTGTAAAACGGAACTTTGAAGCTCGGTGAGAAATATGTCTTAAGTGGGAAGTTACCGAAGGTAACAATAATTGAATGACCTATATCACCCGGGTGATTAAGTCTCTGGAGTTCAGACGGATAGATAAGCGGTCTTACCTGAGTCTGAGCAGAAATATTAACATCATCACTTTGTGATGAACCACTTGTGGATGTCGTGACAACTGTAATGTTTCCGCAGAGTTCACTGTACTCTTTACATGTTCCCATATCGTTGGAACCGATGAACATCTTGATACCGCAGTTACCTTTTACGATATCAGCAACGGTGTCTCCGTATACGTTATTGAGCTGAGCGTATGACTGAATAATCATAACGAACCAAATCTTTCTGGAACGTCCGACGGTGATGAACTTATCGAACTTTTCAATTTTCGGCATGTTACCGAACTCATCCATGATGAAGAATACGTTTCTGTCAAGAGTGAGGTCTGCTTTTGCAGATGCAACCTTAATAAGTGTCTTGTAGATATTGAGGATAAAGATTGCCGCAAGGTTATGACGTGTATCTTTTTCATCAGGTATCTTCAGGAATAATGCTGTCGGTTTATATGCAAGCTGTTCCGATGTAAAGTCTGATGCTGAAGTAAGAGCACAGATACCTGCATCGTTGAACATCGTAAGTTTTTCGTAAACGATAGACATATATGATGCTCTTGTTGTTTCAGCAGCATCACAGACCTGCTTTGAAAGTGATAATGCTTTGGAAAGAATTGATCTTCCGGCAAAATAGTTCCTGAGTTCAAGGTAGTCATCTGTTGAGTTCTGAAGAATCTTGGTCATGTTGAAGAAATTGAACTTTTCTTTTGTCATGCCGAGTCTTTCATCTGCACTGTCCTCAAGCATTCCGAGAAGAACAGAGAGAACAATTGATCTTGCACCTTTTTCCCACATAGGGTCCTTATCGTTTTCAACAGGAATAAGAACTGATACTAAGTCGTTTAAATCCTCATAGACCTCATCATATGTCTTCTTTTTGAAAACTTTGATGGCCTGAACGAGTGATTCGTAATTAGCAAATGCTTTTCCGTTAAACTCATACCATGTATCAAGTCCTACAAACTGTGATTCATCCTCACCGAGCGTAAGTCCTGATTCTTTTACATCATCATCTCTGACGAAAGCATCATTATGAGCAAACAGATATTTCTGATATCCATCCCAGATCATATCGAGAGGATTCCATCTGTATGATGAGTATGTATCACGGAGGTCTACGACTTTAACATCATATCCCCTGTCCTTGAGGAACTGTGAGTGCATTGAGAAAAGTTCGCCCTTAGGGTCAGTAACAATCATTGATGAGCCAGCCGCAGAAGCTGCCAGAATCTGAATCATAGGTGAAACGAATGTCGTTGTTTTACCGGAACCGGTAGAACCGATAACGATTGCATGGCACGGAGAATTGAAAACAATATTTAAATCTTTGTTTCTGTTCGTAAGTTCCGCCATAATAGGAATACCGTCTTTCTTTGTAACCGAAAGTTTGGACCATTTGGCAGGTTTGAATACTTTATCTCTTTCCTGTGGGGTCATCCAGCGTGAATTCTCAAGGTTTGAGTTAATTTGTTTCAGTTTACCTTTTCCGGCTAATCCGCCTCTTGCAAACAAAATGAGCCTCCTGTCGATGAACGTTACATAAATAATGAATATCAAAACGAACGCCAGAAATACTATTGCATAGAATATCCAGCAAATCTGCCATTCGAGATTAATGATTTCAAGGAAAAATCCGTACCAGTCAAGATGACCGAATACAAATTTACATCTTACAAGGCAGTAAATGATGTAACCAAGTGCCTCAGACATTAACAGTGCGGAAGAAGTGAAGAAAAGGATTTCCTGACCTTTGCCTTCAAGGAATTTCTGAGAGAGAAAAACATTTGCGATAAGCATCATCGTAATGAAGAAAAACACGGTCCATTTTGCATAAGTAATGGCCCCTGCTATTGATACTCCCTTGTATCCTAAAACAAAAAACAATACAGGAACGGATATCACATTAGCCAGTGCAAAACAGACTAGTGTAATAATCCCGACTGCTCCTATTTTCCTTAATCCTTCTTTTTTCATATTCTCTCCGTATATTCAACTGCGCCGCACACGCAGATTTATTCTGTTAGATTATTGTCAACTTTGTCTGGAATGAGTAGATAAAGTCTCCGTCTTTGTCATTGTATTTTACTATTTTCTCAAGTCCGATTTCCGGTTTCGGACCTGCAGCAACTGCAGCATCAAACGAATCTTTATCAACATTGACATTGCCTCCTTTATCGATAAGGATAAAGATTGCAACTGTATATTCTCCTACTTCAACAGGAGTATCATAACTCATATCAGGAGTCGGAACATGATATCCCTCATCACTTACTGTATAGTTGTATCTGACAGCGTAAATAAGTTTTTCCTGATTAGAAATAAGATAACTGAACCTGAACGGAATCTCTTCACCGGTGTACGTATAAGTCTGGGCTTTGAATAAATCATCGCTGTATGCATATTTACCGATATCAAACCTTATATAAACCGGTTCTGAAACAAAATCCTCATCAAAACCTGAATAATCATTTGCTTCAAGAGTTATTTCGTAGAAATATTCACCAGGATCTCTGACAAAGAAAAGATTGTTAAACTGTCCGCTCACTTCTTCTGTCAAACGTGGTTCTTCTTCATCTCCGTAGTAATAGAATGAAACAGTGTCCACATTTGCCTCAGTGCCATTGTAGAAAGACTTCCTGACAGTAACTTTGCCGAGATGACCGAATTTTTCATAATCAAATGTGATTATATGAATATCCTGATTGAATGTAGCGGTTCCGAAAATTTTTGCAAAACCGCTGAAATTCATATTAATTCCCAGGTTGGCAGTAAACTTGTCATAATACAAACCGCTTACAGCTTCTGAAGCAAACGGCTTAGTTGACTGAGCTTCAAGTTCCTCACCTGTATATTCATATATCATTCCAGGATTTGATACATTATCAAAACAGCATGAAAGGATGTCCTCAGCAGTTACGTGAGCCGGGATAATTTCAAGTTCAACATCATAGTAACTAACGAGTTCTGCTCCGTTATTGAATAATGCATTGTCAGTGTCAAATACTGCCCTGCAGGTATAATAACCGATACTTCTTGGTACAATATTTGTGAAATCCGAACCACCTTCAGATTTAAATGTATAAGTTACAGGAATGGTATCAAATACACTTGCCGTATCAATCCATTCAAGAGGAACTACTTGAACCTGTCTGCCCTCATAATCAAATTTCATATCATTGAATCTGAACTGATCTGAGTCAAACTGGAATTTATCAATTGTAAGATATACAGACTGCGGATAGTTGTAGACAATATCATTGGAACCATTGTAGTAAGAGAATTTCACTGTCTGCCTGTATGTTCCGACATTGATTGAATCAACCGGTTCAGGATTTACAGCATCAGAGAGCACTGTCTCATAAGTTATATCAGCAAAATCAGGGTACATAGTAGGTTCATTATGCTGAATTTCGCCATTATAGATGAGAGTCTTTTCGGTTTCAAAACCGATCATGTTGTATGTAATTTCTCTGTCAATAATTTCGAGAGTGGCATGCATATTCTCGACCGGTTCGAAGTTATTCTTATCATACTCAAAAATTACGGCTACAGAATATTTACCGGAATCAATACATCTTGAGGCCTCTCCTTCACTGTCTTTGTATTCATATCTCACTGTTACATCATTAGGAATAGGGCCCTCAAGAACAGGTCTGTGGCTGTGTCCGTCATAAATTACAGCTGATGTATCAAGTGTACATCTTGAAAGGTCAATGACAGCTTTCAGTATTCTGAGTTTTGCCACCATTTCAGGAATTGTGTTATAGTTTGAATTCTGATGCTCGAAATGAGCAATTACATTATAGTCACCAGCATCCTTCTGGTAATTGTTCTGATATGTAACAACAACGCCGAGAGGAAGTGTCTGTCCTGCAAGTTCGACTTTGTGTTCATCACCGTCATAGATAAATGTCTGACTGTCAAAAATTACTCCGGACAGGTCATAGTCAGCTTTGCTTATTTTAAGTTTTGCAGTAATAACTGGTGCAACTGTATAGTTTGTTGAATTTGTACAGTACAAATGAGCAATTGCCTGATACTCACCCGCATTAACCTGTGTATTGTTTTCGTACTCAACATAAACTCCTCTCGGGAGAGTTGACTCATCCTCTATCGTGAGAGTATGTGGCTTTCCGTCAAATTTGAACGTTGAATCGGAGAAAACGACATTTGTGATATCATACTCAAATTTGTCAATTGTGAGAGAACTAAGCATATCAGGAATTTCGACATGAGTTGTGAAGTCTCCGATGAATTTTGCATACACAAAATATGAACCGGCATCCACAGCTGAGTTGCCAGGTAATAACTCAGTCCCCTTAACCGGCATAATACCGTAAGAGACCGTAACTCCTTCCGGAAGATCCCCTCTTATTGAGAGAGACTTTTCCTGCCCGTCATAAGCATAGTGTGCCGCATCAAAAGTAATATCACTTAAATCGTACTCACCTCTTTCGATAGTAAGAGAACCGACGAGTTTGTAAGTATCATAAGTATCGCATGAAACATAAACAGCAAAATCAAAAATTCCTACCTTTGTGAATGATTCACCGTTAGGATAGGTAATAATAGCACCGGACGGAATTTCACCGCCGACTTCGATATTGAAATCTATTCCGGTATAAGGAATTTCCTTCTTGTACATTTTTTCTTCTTCATTGTATTCGAATCCGACAAGATAGAGATCCTTCATCTGTTTCTGTTTAACTGTAAACTTGTAATCAACATCAAAACCGAAAGCAGAAACTGTTATTTCCTTATCGCCGACAGTATAGAATTTGAAACGGTCTCTTTCATTTATCATATCTTCGGTAAGCTCAACTTCTTCTGTTCTTCCGGATTCATATTTTACGAGGACTGCAAAATTATCAAAGGAGAAATTGCCGATTTCAACAAACCCGGTATCCGAAATGATTTCAATACCAGTAATCGGGTCTTCATTGACCTTCTCTTCGTTATTACATGCACTGAGCACCAAAAGGCTCAGAACACAGACCAATATTAAAATCAGCAGATTCCTTTTTTTCATATTTCCCTCGCGCAAATATATAATTTATATAATTATACGCCCGCGATAGAGAAAAACGCAAGTTAATTTTTTGAAATACACGCGCAAAAGCGCACGCATGGAATAAAAAAGCGACTGTTTAGTCGCTCAGAATGCCTGTTTACATGAAGAATGCATTAAATGCTTCTGCCCACTCATACTGGCACATAAATTCACCTTTATATAAGGAAGCAGCCTTACTTGTGTTATTTAATACCTCAATATAATCACATTCTATAAGGTCGATAATAACACCTAAAGAGTTATATCCTTTGTCAATAACATCCTCTGCGCCGATTGCTTTTAAATTTTTCATCATAGCAGAAATTATTTTCTGAAGATAAGACTGAACCCTGTTATCATACGGATCGTCCTCAAATAATACAGCTGCAATTTCCTTTATTGTACATGCCGCACCTCTTCTGAAAACGAGATATGCAAAGAGTTCTTTTGACTTCTGTCTCTCAAAATATACTGACTTACCATCCATCGTCTGGAGGTCAAAATTTCCAAAGCAGTTAGCCCTTAAAATAGGTTTCCTTTTGCCGTTCTCAACCGGATGTCTCAGATCATCAAGTTCCTTTTTTACCTTGTCATCACTTATAGGTTTGATAAGATATCCGCTTGCATGAAGATTGAAAGCATCTTCCATATATTCTTTATGTGCCGTGATGAAAATAATATTAACATTTCTGTTCCCCTGCTTTAATACTTCGGCAAGTTTAATACCGTCTGCATTTGGCATATTAATATCAAGGAATGCAATATCTGCTTTCTTTTTTGAAACAAATTCTATGGCTTTCAAAGGATCATCAAAAGCATCTACTTCTGAAGAAGGAGATATGTTTCTGATGGCTTTTACAAGAGCCACAAGTTCAGTTTTTTCATCTTCGACTGCTATTATTCTCATTATGTTACTTATTATAAATATTAGTATATTATTTATCTAATACTTCTATTTCATCCCCGGCCTTAACTATTCCGCCGACAAGTATCCTTGTGAATATTCCTTCTTTAGGCATAACGCACTTACCAACAGTTCTTGCAATTTCACAGCCATCCTCTGCGTGGCATTTCTTACCAATCTGAGTGACAACATGTATTGTTGAACCGATTCTGATTTTTGTACCTACCGGAAGCTCATAAAGAATAATTCCTTCTGTAGTAATATTTTCGGCGAATTTACCTGCGCAGAGACCTTTTACACCAAGCGCTTCCATTTTTTTGACACTTTCTACGCCAAGAAGACTGAGCTGTCTGATGCTGCCCTGTTCGGCATGTGCATCTCCCTCGATACCGTAATCTGCTATCAATTTAACAGAATCAACCGAATGTTTGATGATTCCTTTCCTTTCACTGATATTAACCGCAACAACTTTTGCCATATTATCCTCTTTCAAAATGTCCGCTTTTGCCGCCGTCTTTAGACATAAGGTATATTTCACCGATAGTCATTGTTTTATCTACAGCCTTAAGCATATCGTAAATAGTCAGAGCAGCGACTGAACATGCTGTTAATGCTTCCATCTCGACACCTGTTTTGCCGAAGCATTTAGCCGTAGATACTATCTCAATAGTATTTTCTTTTATTTTGAACTCAATGTCAACATCATTAAGCGGAAGATTATGACACATAGGAATAAGTTCGGATGTTTTCTTTGCGGCCATTATTCCCGCAACTTTTGCTGTATTCAGTACATCTCCCTTAGGTGTTTTACCATTAAGGAGGAGGGCGATTGTCGCTGAATTTGTCGTTACAAGTCCGTGTGCGACAGCAGTTCTGTCCGTATTCTGTTTGCCTGAAACATCTACCATACAGGCTCCGTTTTCATTTACATGACTGAGTTCCATATTAACCACCTATCCTGTTCATAGCACGAGTCTGAAGATTACCCCCGCATAAATCGTGCCCTTCAGGTTTGTTTTTTATACCTTCACAAAGAAGACCTTTAAGTTCATCGAATTTCCCGAATGAACCTTTTAAATCAACCTCATCGGTTCTGTGCAGACAAAGAAGCATCTTCCCGTCGGCAGTAATTCTTATTCTGTTGCATTTTGAACAGAATTTATTTGATATCGGTCTTATAAATCCGACTTCGGCGCCGTCACTGAACTGATAATACTCGGTATTATTGGTAAACGTATCACGCTCTGTCTTAATAAGACTGTTGTTTTCAATTACTTCTTTAGAAGTAATTCCGTATTTGTCATAACTGTTTCCGAAACTAAACGGCATAAGTTCAATAAATCTTACTTCAGTATTATTATTCAGACCAAAATCCGCAAATTCTCTTATGGAACCATCATTTATACCCTTAAGAAGAACAGCATTGATTTTTATGTTTTCTATTCCGGCATCTTTTGCACACTTAAATCCTTTTAAAGCATCATCAAGTTTTCCGCCCCTTGTAATAAAGGAATATTTTTCAGGATCAAATGAGTCTATGCTTATATTAAGTCCGTTTATTCCGATTTCACTGAGTTCCTTTGCATACTGCGGAAGAAGAACTCCGTTAGTTGTGATACATATATCTTTTATTGCAGGGATTTCGTCCCTGACTTTTTTCATTAGATCTACTGCCCCGTTTCTCACAAGAGGCTCACCGCCTGTGAAACGAACTTTTTTTATGCCGAGTTCACTCAGGGCTTTAATAATATCAAAGATATTATCCAGAGACACAATATCGCTGTGCTGTTTTTTCTCAATCCCGCACTCAGGCATACAGTAAAGGCAACGGAAATTACATTTATCCGTCAGAGAAATTCTTGCATAATTGATTTCCCTGGTAAAATTATCAGTCATTGATTATTGTTACCTCACCGATTCCGTTAAATGTATATCCGCCGATTTTTTCGACCTGTTTTTTAAAGTCACTGCTTTTAAGAACTTCAATGAATTTCTTTATTCTGTCATCCACAAGCATGTCTGCTTTAACCAAGAAGTCATAACTTTCTTCTCCTACCTTGATAAAATCAAGGTCAAGAATGGAAGCAGCAGAACTTACAAGCATTCCACAGTCCGCCGCACCGTTTTTAACAGCAGAAGCAACAGCAAGATGCGTAGTATATTCTTTATCATACCCGACAACTTCCTCAGGACTGATATCTGCCTTTTTCAGAAGAAAATCAAAAAGGATTCTTGTTCCGGCACCATTCTGTCTGTTTGCAAATGATACTTTACCGCCTTTAAGCTGTTTAACGGAATCTATATTCTTAGGATTACCCTTAGGGACAGCTATCCCCTGAGTTCTGCCAAGACCCTTGATAAGTGCCATTTTTTCAGTGAAGAATTCCCTGACATATTTTACGTTGTAAATACCGGTTTCCTCATCAAGAAGATGAATCGGTGCAACGTGGCATGAACCGGATTTAAGTGCAAGAATTCCGCCCATACTTCCGACATGAGCTGAAGATACAGGCATTTTATCGCTGATCACATCGATTACCACATCATGGCTGCCGACAATGACCAGATTTTTCTTTATTTCGTCAAGAGATCTGTAAAGTTCAACCTGAACTGTTTCCCCTGCCTCAATTCCTTCCGTATATCTGTCCAGGGTTACTATTCCGTCAGCCTTTACCATACTCATAGTCTGTGCAGCACCTCTCGACAAAGGTGTAGCCATGAGCTTTCCATTGACAAATCCCATTGCAACTCTTATATATTCCTCATTTTTAAATGAGGAAACAACTCTTTTGGTAAGTACTGCTTCGGCTGTCATTCTTGACGGCGCATTTATTCCGGTCATTTTGGAGATAACTTCCCTGACTACCTTTTCCATGACAATATATGCAGATACCGGATATCCAGGAACACCGATAACCTGCTTATTATTTATGGTACCAAGTATTGTAGGTTTTCCTGGTTTAATGGCAAGTCCGTGAGTAATTACATTCCCGAGTTTTGCTATGATTCTGCTTGTAAAATCTTTAGTACCGGCAGAAGAACCTGCATTAATTATTACTGCATCATAGTTTTCAGCAGCTTCCTTTAACGCATCTTCAAGAAGAACTTCATCATCTTTAACGATTTCATGTCTGAAAGGGATTCCGCCGAATTCTTCTACCATTGCAGCAAAAACTCTCGAGTTACTTTCCATAAGAGCACCTTTTTTTAGGTCCTCAACTTTTTCAACCATCTCATTCCCCGTCGGGATAATCATTACCCTAGGTTTTTTGAATACACGGACTTCAGGGTTACCTGATGCAAGAATGGCACCAAGATCTATTGCTCGTATCTTTCTTCCTGACGGAATTACCATTTCTGTAGCGACAACAGTTTCGCCGATACATCTTATATGCTGCCAAGGTCTTGAAGGAGAAACGATTGAAATGCTTTCTCCGTTCTTGATTACATCCTCAATCATGATTACACTGTCAAACGGAGGATTGATGGCACCACCTGTATTGACGTACTCATACTCACCCTCATTAAGAGTAAGAGGAGTAAGTTCTGAGGCGGATAATGTAGTCTCGGAATTAACTGCTATTCCGTCCATGGCAGAAGCATTATATACCGGGTCACATACATTTGCATATATGGCTTCGGATGTTATTCTTCCTACCGAATCAGTAGCCGAAATTTTCTCCGATGGCATAGGACAAACATACTCAAGATATTCACCAAGAGCCTTATCAAGATCTTTGTTTTCAATGTAAGTATCTCTCATAACCGAACGTTTATCCTCTCATTTTGTAATTATAAAACCCGTATACTGCGCATTTATCACCAACATTGACACCTTCAGAATCTGGCGATATTTTAACAAAACCATCAGCTTTAAGCATAGCTGCAATGTGAGCTGATTTTAAGAAAACAGGCTCGAAATAAAGTGCGCCGTTTTCTTCTTTTACAGTTACAGGCTGTATTGTTGTACGCCCCGGTGTCGAGTGAAAATTAACACTGCACTCGGCATAAAACTCAGGTTTGATTTCTCTTCCCCTCATCTCTGAAATTGTATCAAGGCACAGGTCCTTAAACACGAGTGAAGCGGCAAGCGGATTGCCAGGAAGACCGAAAATCAGTTTATCATTTATCTTACCGAGGACAGACGGTTTGCCTGGTTTTAATGCAACTCCGTGTATTAAAACGCTGCCAATGTCCTCAAATATTTTCAGAGTAAAGTCCTTCATGCCGACAGATGATCCGCCGGACATAAGTACAATATCACTCATCTCTGATGCTTTTATAAGAGCTTCAGAAATCTTTTTTTCATCATCTTTCACTCTTTCAACCGAATTGATTTTAATGCCGTAATCTGAAGCAAAAGCGCTTAAAAGATTTGAATTAATATCCCTTATTTTGCCGTTTTCGGCCTTCTCGTCCGAAGAAGCAAGTTCATCACCGGTTGAAATAATGCTTACACTTAATTCATCGAAAACACTGATTTCATCAATTCCGATTCCGGAAAGCACACCTATTAGGAACGGAGTTACTGTTTCACCCCTTTTTGCAACAATCTGACCTGTTGCTATCTCCTCACCCTTTTTGACAATGTTTTCATATTGCCTTAAAGGAGAATATACAGCAATCTGTGACCCTAATTTTTCAGTATTTTCTATCATAACAACGCTGTTTGCGCCATCAGGGATTAGTGATCCTGTAGATACATAGCAGCATTCGTTCTTTTTAAGTGTAACAGTCGGTATTTCTCCTATTGCGACTGTCCCTTTTATATTCAAGAATGCAGGAACTGAGGCAGATGCACAGTAAACATCCTGTGCGGTACATGCATATCCGTCAACAGTGGATCTGTTATAAAGCGGCAGTTCTGAAGGAGAATATATATCTTCTGCCACAATTTTATTAAGAGCAGACAGAATATTTTCTTTATGAAAAGACAAAACCTCACGCGTGAGGTTATCTTTTACAATTTTCTTCGATTCTGTTTCGCTTATTACTTTGAAAAAATCCATTATTTCCTTCCGCAGTTAGATGCTTCACCAAGCATAATATCAAGTCCGTGCCCCACTGCACCGAGAATTACTTCAAGGCTTTCTGTCACCGCTTTTACCGAGCCTGGCAGATTGATAATTAGTGTTTTTTTTGCAATTCCGGCTGTTGCCCTTGAAAGCATGGCTTTATCTGTTTTTTCAAGAGATTTCAGCCTTATTGCTTCAGCAATACCGAGTGTTTCCTTATCTATTACAGCCTTTGTTGCCTCAGGTGTTACATCCCTTTCTGAAAAACCTGTTCCTCCGGTTGTAAGAACCAGCGGAATGTTTTTCTCGGAATATTCACGCATTTTATCAGCAAGCATATCCTTTTCATCAGGAAGAATGACCTTTTCATAAAGTTCATAACCGGCTCCGGACATAATTTCGGCTATTTTTTCACCGCTTTTGTCCTCATTCTCGCCTGAATAACATGTATCTGATGCAACAATTACTGCAAATTTTCTCATTATTTCCTCACATATTGAGTATTAAAACCGATGTGGATTCAAGATCCACAACAACTATCTTACCAAAATATTCATCCGCGTTACCGGAAAGGACTTTGGATGCAAGCGAAACCTGAAGTGCTGCTATAGTTTCTACTGCAAAGCAAACTGTTTTATGGCCTTCAAAATCCGTTGAATTTCTGAATAATCTGCCTATATTTTTATCTTCAGGCCTGCATATCATAAGCTGTCCCTGTTCTTCATCGATAGCTCCGTGAATCATTATTTTTCCGCGTTTGGAGCATTCTGAAGAAAGAAGCAGTCTGTCTTTTACTGAATCAAGGCAGTCCATAACAAGATCACAATCATCAATAACGGATGCGTTGGTTTCACCAAAAAACTCACTGTGGCATTCAATATCTATACCGAGATTTTCTTTTATGAACTCAGCATACACTTCAGCTTTGTTTCTGCCGATAGTTTTATTTCCCGAAAGAAGCTGACGATTCATATTCGATACAGAAAAAACATCACCATCCATGATGATGAGTTTTTTAACGCCGGCACGTGCAAGTCCGTTGATTACATAACCACCGAGTCCACCGCAGCCGACTACAAGTATAGTCTTTTCCTTTAATGCAGAATAATCTAACATCAGCCACCTGATGACGGGGATAAAAACATAAGATTATCTCCATCTTTTAACGGAGTTCTGAAAGTCTTAAGGTCGACAATGTTAACTCCGTTAACATAAATAAGAAACTGTTTTACATCTTTGAAGGGAACGGAATACCTGTCCGCTATAGCCTGACAGAGTTCTTTTACCGTTCCGGCTTCAATCTGTATTTCTTTTTCTTTAAATTTAAGTCTCGCTATTCCGAAGAATTTGACATTAACCATAACTTAGAAATCGAGTTTGAGTCTCTTGATGAGTTTCTTTGTAGGTTTTCCGTCCTTTGACCAGAAACGTGCTTTATAGTATTTCTTCTTAAGTTTATCAAGAGGAACTTTTGACTTAGGATTTGTTGCAATCTGAAGTTCTGTTGTAAGTCTTGCCGGAAGTGTATCATCAGCTGTTGTTACGCCGAGTTTTACATCGATTAATCTTTCAAGGTTGTATCCTCTTTCACCGATTCTTAAGAACTTACCGAAATTCATCTTCATACCTGTTGCATACTGAATTGCTTTTGTATGAGGAAGCATACCAAACGGCATATGAATTGCAAGTACCGGAGCGAATCTCAGAATTGCTTTGATTGCAAGTCCGAGTTCAGTCATAACTTTGTTAACAATCTTTGTCATTAATCCGTTAGGATTTCCCATTAAGAAATACGGGAAGAATGCATATGATGTGAAGAGACAGTTACCACCAGCAGAAATAGCTTCCATAAGATCCTGGAACATTGCTGCAAGAACACCCTTTCCGTGTGTTGTATACGGATTTACTGAAAGGCCGAGACCTTCAAGAACTACGAGGTAACCACCGTTGATATGGCAGCCGCCACGGTTAGCAATTGCATATCCGAGACCCTGTCCTACAGCGCCACGCGGTTCATATGCTGCAAGTTCCATTCCTTTGACGTTCATTGCGAATTCTTTACCGCCGAACTTATCAGAGAGACGTTTTGAACCTTCAGCAAGTTCATTACCGATGCCCTGTCTTAAAGCAATTGATTCAATGGTTTCTGCGATATTGTCAATCTTTCCGAACTGGAGGCCGTTATCCCACATACCTTTTTCATTAAGTTCCATTGCGAAAGATAATGTGTTTCCGCAGGAAATTGTATCCATTCCGTATTCATCCATGAGGTTATTCCAATCGAGAATAGCCTGCATATTGTTATTTAAAATATTTGGTCCGAAGAGTCCGAGTGTTTCTACTTCCGGTCCTTTTACGACTTTGCCCTCGACATCAACCATTCTTGCACATCTGATCGGGCAGGAAGTACAGTTGCTGTTATATTTGAGGTATGACTCTGTTAATGTCTCACCGCTGATATCATCAAATTTATCAAACTGGCCGCTTCTGTAGTTGTTTGTTGAAAGAAGGTGTTTTGCCTGCATCGGAGCAACAAGTGCTGCTGTTCCGAAGTTCGGAAGCTGTTTACCTGTTGTCGGGTGTGTTGTAAGTCTCTTTGTCCATTTTACGTTGTTCTTGTCATATTTTGCTTTATCGTAAATCTGAGGAGCAACGTGACCTTCTACAACAAGGCCTTTGAGATTCTTTGAACCGAATACTGCGCCTACACCGCCACGTCCTGCTGCTCTTTCGTTAGATACGACGCATGCATATCTTACAAGATTTTCACCAGCAGGTCCGATAACGAACTTATCGCCCTTTTCAGGAATTAATTCCTGTGATTCACCAGTCTTTTTGCCCCAGAGAGCATCAGCATTCTTGAACTCAACTTTCATATCCGGTTTAATAACAAGATATGTATGTTCATCAGCTTTTCCTACGATGACGATAGCATCGTATCCTGCTCTCTTCATACCCATACCGAAGTTACCGCCACAGTTTGATGATGTGTAATAACCAGTTAAAGGTGAGATTGTGGATGTATTGAAACGTGAGGAACACGGAGCTCCGCAAGCATTTAACGGTCCTGATGTGATTGCAATTATGTTTTCAGGTGAGAACGGATCAAGTTTACCGTCCATATTTTTAATATGGTCATAAACGATCTTTGCAGCCATAATCTTGCCGCCGAGGAAGAGTTCCCTTTCTTCATCTGAGAACGGGTACTCTGTAACTTCTTTTTTGGTTAAGTCAATTTTTAAAACTTTACCGACATAGCCTTTGAATTTTGTTGCCATAATCTGTCTCCAAAAATTTATTTCGCGTACATGTACGCACATACTTGTATAAATTATAAAATAAAACGCGCATATGCGCAAGACATTTTTCTGTTGATTAGCGACGTCAAATATTGTATAATTATTGTGCTAGTCAAGCCGAAGGTGCTAAAGCAGCGAGCCATGCATCAAGGCCAATGAGTATAACCTGAAAAGATTATGCTTTCCGTGTTTGAGAAGATTAGGTTTTAAATCTGCTTTGCGGTTTTATTATGCTTTTATGTCATCTCAAACGAGGTGACTTTTTATTTATGAAAACAAAAAAAATTAAATAAAGGAGAAAATTTATGAAAACAACAAAGAAAGTTTTAGTACTTGTACTCGTTGCAGTGTTACTGGTTTCTTGTTTCGCTTTTGTTGCTTGCAACAAAGATGAACAGCCAACTGAAGAGGTAAAAGTAGTTAGAATCTCAACAACAACATCAGTAAATGACAGCGGACTCATGGGATATTTACAGCCATTCTTTGAAAAAGATACCGGTTATAAATGGGAAATTGCATCAGCTGGAACAGGTGCAGCAATCAATGCAGCTAAATATGGTAATGCGGACGTAATATTAGTTCACTCAAAGAAACAGGAAGAGCCATTTGTAGAAGCAGGATTTGGAAAGAAAGTAAATGGTTACAAATCAGAAAGAATTTCATTTATGTACAATTACTTTGTTCTCGTAGGTCCAACAGTAGATGAAAGCACTTATACATCAGTTAAAGATGCATTTGCAACAATTGCAAACAACGAAAACAATTTCATTTCACGTGGTGATAAATCCGGAACACATACAAAAGAAGTTGGCCTTTGGAATTCAGAACTTGGAATCACAGATGATGTAACAAAACTCCCTGAAGGAATTAAGGGATGGTACATTTCAGCCGGTCAGGGAATGGGTGCATGCCTTACAATGGCAAACGAAAAGAATGGATACTGCTTAACAGATAAAGCAACATATCTCTCATTCAAGAACAATCCAGAAGGAGACAAACTCCCTAACCTTCATATCATTTACGAAGAGGATAATGACCTTAAGAACACATACACAATGATTGCCGTAAATCCAGATGCAAAATTTATTGATTCAGTTTCTGGAGAAGAATTACCTGCAGGTTCAGTTACAATCGATACAGTTGCTGCAGAAACATTCATCAACTGGATGACAAGCGAACATGCTAAAGCATTAATTTCATTCTACGGCACAACAAAATACGGCGGCAGCTTATTTACTTTACAGGATGGTTATTTAGCAGCATAATCAACATATGAAACTTGCGCTACAAAAAGCATTCGAGCTTATGGGATCTAATGATCCTTTGCTCACAAACATTGTAAATACAACGCTTAGAATGGCATTTACAAGTTCAGCAATAGCACTCCTTTTAGGAGTGCTTATTGGCTTATTAGTAGCATCTCACGAGTTTTATGGCAAAAAAGTAATTGTAATAATAATGCGCACATTAATGGGACTTCCGCCTGTTTTTGTGGGCATTTTATTATATTTGCTTTTCTCTGGAACCGGGCCGTTTGGAAGTCTTAAACTTATCTATTCTGTTGACTTAATGGTCATAGCACAAGTTGTTTTGATAACACCAATTGTAGCCGGAATGACTGAAACCTCTATGACCCCAATAGTCAATAAAATGAGACCGACAATGAAAGGACTAAAACTTAATGGTTTTAAACAATTCGGTCTTATGGTCAACGAAGGCAAATATCAGTTAATTTCAGTCTATTTATTTGCTTTTGCAAGAGCAATATCCGAAGTAGGAGCTGTTCAAATAGTCGGCGGAAATATTCTTTATAAAACAAGAGTCATGACAACAGCAATAGCGTTAAACTATAATACCGGCGAGTTTGAACTTGCAATGGCTCTTGGAATAATCCTTCTATTCATAGCGCTTGCAACAAATATGGTGGCTGCAATATTACAGTTCGGTTTATGGAAAAAGAAATGATAGAAATCAAAGCTAAGAAAAAATACGGAGACAGAATTGTACTTGACGATTCATTTACCTTCCTAGAAGGTAAAATTTATGCTGTTATCGGTACAAACGGCAGTGGTAAATCAACACTTTTATCTATCCTTTCAAAACAGCTGAAAAACGATACGGAAACTTTTGTTTATTATGGTAAAATTGGTTATATGCCACAGAGTTCGTATGCTTTTAATTTGTCAGTAAAAAACAGCATAAAAATAGCTATTCCTGACCTAGAGAAGTCCAAAACGATTAAACAGGATTATTATAAGTTCCGCATTAACAGATACCTAAGAGAATTAGATTTAGAAAAAATATCCAGGAAAAAAGCATCAAAACTCTCTGGAGGTGAAACACAGAAAGTTGCCCTGGCAAGAACTTTGTTATGCCGTCACGATTTGTTGCTGCTAGATGAACCGACCTCAGCTATGGATATTCAGGCAACAGCAACAGCCGAAAAAGTCCTTAACGATTACATTTCCGAATTTAACCCTACCCTTATTTTCTCAACACATTCAGTCAAACAGGCAGAAAGAATTGCTGATTATGTTATTTTCCTTAAAGACGGAAAGATAATTGAAACTGCCCCTGCCAAAGAGTTTCTAGAAAATCCTAAGACTGAAGAATTAAAGCAGTTCCTTCAGGAAAAATAAAAGCCCGTCTTTTCAGACGAGCTTGAATAAACACATTTAAACTTATTTTTTAAGTTTTGCTTTCTTAATTGTAATAGCGTCTTTCTTACATTTTGTTGCACAGTATCCGCACTTAATACATTTAGACGGATCAATTGTGAATTTCTGCTTGATTACACCGGAAATAGCATTTGCCGGGCAGTTCTTAGCACAAAGTGAACATCCGATACAGTTGTCATTGATTGAAATTTCTGCAACGATTTCCTGATCATCATCAGCAATAACTGCACTTGTGATACATGCACTGTAGCACTGACCACACTGCTGACACTTTTCCTGGTCAATAGACCACTGTTTCATATTTTCATTCTGAACGAGTGCTCCGAATGGGCAAACATAGTTACAATATCCGCAACCTGCACATTTATCCTGATCAATTTTATACATAAACTGCACTTCCTTTTAAATGTCTTTTTTTAATATATCACACCAAATTAATAAAGTCTACACCTAAAGACTTCTATTCTTTCTGAAAGACTTTAAAAACTCTTTATCTTCAGGAGATACCCTGAAACTGTCATGACATTTTGAAATCGATTTATTGATTATGAACGCATTGGTATGATTATCCGAGTAATACCTGAGAGTTGCATCTCTGTGATGTATAAAGCACTCGGAAAGGACCCATGCGGCACACATATTGACATAATACTCTTTTTCATTTTTCAGCATATCTAAACGTGTAAAAATGACATTTATATACTGCTCTTTCTTTGCCAGTGAAAGCAGAATATTAAGCCCGGTTCTCCTTACAAAAGGCATATCGCTTTCAAGATAATCAATCGCTGTCTGAAGAAGAAAATCTGTGTCTTTTAAAGAGAATCTTATGGTATCTGATGATGCCCAGTTGTCGATAGTCAGGACAAATTTGTCGAGCAATTCCCTGAATAAATATTTGTCTTTTATACAGGAAATAAGATGGGCGTAGCACACACTTTCAAAATGATTAGTAATCTCTATATTTCTGAGAAATTCTATGTAATTGCCTTTTTTAATTTGTGACACCGCTTCCCTGGCCTTTGTCGAAGTTCTGCCAAAGCATTCAAGCGAAGTATTGATTATACGCTTTTCCCACTCACAGTCCTTATCACTGCCTTTTAAAGATTTGCCATACTCATGGAAAGCAGCAATATCTTCTTTTGACCAGTTATCTCTTACAAGATCAATCATTATTTATAGCCCTTAGGATTCATTGACTGCCATTTCCACATGGAAGCACACATTTCATCTAGACCAAGTTCAGCTTTCCACCCTAATTCTTTAAAGGCTTTGGATGAATCTGCATAGCAGGCTGCAATATCTCCTGCTCTTCTAGGCTTAAATGAATAAGGAAGAGAATGACCGCATGCTTTTTCGAAGCCGTGAATCATTTCAAGAACACTGTAGCCCGTTCCTGTGCCGAGATTATAAATATATACACCGCTTGATTTAATCTTATCTATTGCAGTTACATGACCTTTTGCAAGATCCACAACGTGAATATAATCTCTTACACCTGTTCCGTCAGGAGTATCGTAATCATTTCCGAAAACACCAATCTCCTTAAGTTCACCGATTGCTACTTTTGTGATATACGGACAGAGGTTATTAGGAATTCCCTGAGGATCTTCACCAATAAGTCCGCTCTCATGAGCACCGACAGGATTGAAGTATCTTAAAAGAATAACAGTCCACTCTTTATCTGCCTTATATAAATCCTGGAGCATAATTTCCTGGAAAAGTTTTGATGTTCCGTACGGATTTGTTGTTCCCCCGACTTTACAGTTTTCATCAAGAGGAAGTTTTTCAGGATCTCCGTATACAGTTGCTGATGAAGAAAAAATAATTTTCTTACAGTTATTTGCCTTCATTGCATCAAGCAGGACAAGGGTTCCGTAAAGATTATTATTGTAATATTCAAGAGGTTTAGCACATGATTCACCGACAGCTTTAAGACCGGCAAAATGGATGACACAGTCAATTGTATTCTCCTTAAAAATTTTATTCATTAAGGATAAATCCCTGACATCTCCTTCATAAAGTCTGACGTTCTTTCCGGTAATTTTTCCTACACGGGCCAAACTCTCTTTTGAAGAATTTGAAAAATTATCTACTACCACAACTTCGTATCCACTGTTTAAAAGTTCTACACAAGTATGTGATCCAATGTATCCTGCTCCGCCTGTTACTAGAATCATATTTTACCTCTTATTTTACTTATACGACACTTTAAATGTCTAAATGAATAATATTAACTATCTGTTATGCGAATTAATGGTGACACTCGTGATCTCCGCAGTTATGTCCGCATCCGCCATCTCCGTGGCTGTGATGATCACATGTAGCGCCGGACTGGTACTGAAGTTCTCCCTTAATAAAATCATCTACCACCTGATCTGCATTGCCCATCACTCCTGCAAAAACAACTATTCCTGCCTCTCCGAGAGCCATCTGTGCACCAGGTCCGATACCTCCGCAGATAAGTGCATCTGTTCCGTTATCATAAAGGAACTGAGCAAGAGCACAATGTCCCTGACCTTCCGTGCTGACCACTTCTGAATCAAGAATCTTTCCGCCATCTATATCATAGAATTTAAAATACTCTGAGTGACCGAAATGCTGGCCTATTTCCCCGTTGTCATATGTTACTGCAAGAACCATAGTAACCCTCCTAAGATATTTTATTATATTATAAACTTATTTATACTAGAATGCAAAGCTCAAACCGAATACCAGAATCACACAGACTACTGACGGAACATAAAACTTATTCTTGATAAAGAATGAGAGAAATACAGCAACAGCAGTACCGATTGAGGCTGTAATGATGCTTCCCGTTGAATAGAACACATACGGAACAGTTAAAGATGTCAGAACCGCATATGGCATATAGAAAAGAAATGATTTGATAAATCTCGATTTAATCTTTTTCCTTATAAGAACAAGAGGCAGTACTCTTGGAAGGACTGAAACAAGTGCCATTACTAAAAGAGATACAAGAAGGTATGTCATTTCATTCCCTCCTCTAGTTCACTTACATATTCCTCGTTCTGATATTCAGACATATGAACAGGATATAAAATAGCTGTAATTGTTGCAGCAAGGATTGTAGAGATAATTATCTTAAATCCCATTGAAATTGTATTAATATATGGAGTGTAATAGAACAGACATGAAAGAATCAGTGCTATTCCGGCCGTAATAGCAACCGGCTTTGATTTTTTTGCAGGAGGAATCACAAGTGCAATAAACATACAATAAAGCGCAATACCCATTGCAGCCTGAAGTGATTCCGGAAGTACACTGTTAATAAGTGAACCCGTGAGAGTTCCGAGAGCCCATCCGAAATAAGGGAGCGTTGAAAGCCCCATAAAATAAACAAATCTCAGTTTATTGCCCTTTACAGAGGCCAGAGCGAATATTTCATCAGTAACAAAAATACCCATAATAAATCTCTTGAATACTGAGAGCTTCATATCAAGCTGCTGAGATATAGAGACGCTCATTAAGAAGTATCTTAGATTAATAAATAATACTGTCAGAGCAATTACTGCATAGTTAGCGGATTCGACAATAAGATTTACTCCGGCGAACTGTCCTGCAGATGTCAGATTAGTAGCAGAAATAAGTGTTGCATACCACCAAGGCATACCATAATTTACAACAGTAATTCCGAATGTAAAAGAAACAATAAAATAAACGAGACATATAGGAAGTCCGTCTTTAAGTCCGTCTATGTATAATCTTTTTGAAGATCTCTCTTTCATGCAGTCTTATCCTTATTATGTATACATAATACCAAATTTTAGCCACTAATTACTAGCAAAATACTGGAGAAAATAACTTAGACACAAATGAAATGCACCCTATCGTTTTTCCAACAATTAGGGTGCACTTTATTTTGTTAAAAACTATCTAAGAATTACTTTCTTGGATTCTTGATATTTGCCTGAGCTGCAGCAAGTCTTGCGATTGGTACTCTGTATGGTGAGCATGATACATAGTCAAGACCGATTGCATGGCAGAATTCAATTGATGATGGATCTCCGCCGTGCTCTCCGCAGATACCACAGTGAATGTCCTTTCTCTGTTCATGACCAAGCTGAACTGCCATCTTCATTAACTTACCAACACCAGTTGTATCAAGTCTTGCAAATGGGTCAGATTCGTAAATCTTTGCTGAATAGTATGATGGTAAGAACTTACCAGCATCATCACGGCTGAATCCGAATGTCATCTGTGTTAAATCGTTTGTTCCGAAGCAGAAGAATTCAGCTTCCTGAGCAATTTCATCAGCTGTTAATGCTGCTCTTGGGATTTCAATCATTGTTCCTACTTCGTACTTAAGATCAGAGCCTGCTTCTTTGATAACTGCATCTGCTGTTGCAACAACTGTTTCCTTACAGTACTTAAGTTCTTTAACTTCGCCTACGAGCGGGATCATAATTTCTGGAACAACCTTCCAGTCTGCATGACGTTTCTGAACTGCGATAGCTGCCTTGATAACTGCCTTTGTCTGCATTACTGCGATTTCCGGATATGTAACAGCAAGACGGCATCCTCTGTGTCCCATCATCGGGTTGAATTCATGTAATGAATCACAGAATAATTTGATTTCTTCAGGTGTCTTACCCTTTGCTGCTGCAAGAGCTTCGATATCCTTTTCATCTGTTGGTACGAATTCATGAAGTGGTGGGTCTAAGAAACGGATTGTAACAGGATTGCCCTGTAATGCTTCCATTAAACCTTCGAAGTCTTCCTGCTGCATTGGTTCAATTGCATCAAGAGCTGCTTTTCTTTCTTCAACTGTTTCAGAACAGATCATTTCACGGAATTTATCGATTCTTCCTTCACCGAAGAACATATGTTCTGTACGGCAGAGACCGATACCCTGTGCACCGAGTTCTGCTGCTTTCTTAGCATCCTTTGGTGTATCAGCATTTGTTCTGACACCGAGTGCTTTATACTTGTCAGCCATTCTCATGATTCTGCCGAAGTAACCGCTGTTTGGATCTGCAGGAACTGTCTTAACGATTCTGTCATAGATGTTTCCTGTTGAACCGTCTAATGATAATTCATCACCTTCACGGAAAATCTTTCCTGCGAGTTCGAAGTATTTCTCTTCTTCGTGGAACTTAATATCTCCGCAACCTGATACACAGCATGTTCCCATACCACGTGCAACAACTGCTGCGTGTGATGTCTGTCCGCCACGTACTGTTAAGATACCCTGTGCGAACTTCATTCCTTCAATATCTTCAGGAGATGTCTCAAGTCTTACGAGAACAACTTTCTTCTTTTCTTTTCCTGCTTTGACTGCATCTTCAGCTGTGAATACGATTGTACCTGCTGCTGCACCAGGAGATGCTGCGATACCTTTACCGACAACGTTTGCTTTGTCTGCTGCCTTTAAGTCGTTTACATCAAACTGTGGATGTAATAACATATCGAGAGTCTTTGCATCAATCTGGAGAAGTGCTTCCTGTTCGGAAATCATTCCTTCATCGATTAAATCACATGCAATCTTGATAGCTGCAGCTGCTGTACGTTTACCGTTACGGCACTGGAGCATATAAAGTTTACCGTTCTCAACTGTGAATTCCATATCCTGCATATCTCTATAGTGGCCTTCGAGTTTGCCGCATACATCTACGAACTGCTTATATGCATCCGGGAATTTGTCTGCCATTTCTGTGATAGGCATTGGTGTACGTACACCAGCAACAACGTCTTCACCCTGTGCGTTTACAAGGAATTCACCCATTAATTTCTTTTCACCAGTTGCAGGGTTTCTTGTGAATGCAACACCTGTTCCTGAGTTTTCATTTAAGTTACCGAATACCATCGGCATTACGCTTACTGCTGTTCCCCATGAATACGGAATGTCATGATCCATTCTGTAAACGTTAGCACGTGGGTTATCCCATGAACGGAATACGGCTCTGATAGCTGCGTTTAACTGAACAATAGGATCATCCGGGAAGTCTTCACCGAGCTGTTTCTTATATTCTGCTTTGAACTGCATTGCAAGTTCTTTAAGGTCATCAGCTGTTAATTCGATATCGAATTTAACGCCTTTCTTTGCTTTCATTTCATCGATTAAAACCTCAAAGTATTTCTTACCGACTTCCATAACGACGTCTGAGAACATCTGGATAAATCTTCTGTATGAATCGTAAACGAATCTTCTGAATTTAGGATCCGGGTTTCCAGCGATCATTGCCTCAACAACTTTGTCGTTTAAACCAAGGTTTAAAATTGTATCCATCATACCAGGCATTGAAGCTCTAGCTCCTGAACGTACTGATACGAGTAAAGGATTCTTTAAGTCTCCGAATTTCTTTCCGTTGATTTCTTCAATCTTTTTAACATAAGTCATGATTTCGGCCATGATATCATCGTTGATTTTTCTGCCGTCTTCATAGTACTTTGTGCAAGCTTCTGTTGTGATTGTGAAGCCCTGTGGTACTGGTAAACCGATATTGGTCATTTCTGCAAGGTTAGCACCTTTACCACCAAGGAGTTCACGCATATTAGCATTGCCTTCTGTGAAAAGATAAACATACTTTTTTGCCATCTAAATTTCCTCCTAGAAATTTTATAAATATTTATATTACTTTTACAATTGATTATATTAACAAAAAGAGTGCATCTAGGCAACTGTTTTCATACTGAATAATATTCAGGGAACATATTTTTCTTTTTTCAAATGGTTGCCTTAAATGCCAAATTTTGCTAAACTCAAGTCATCAAATATTTTTATGAGGTGCAAAAAATGGACGCTGACCCTCGAAGTAGTCAACAAATCCAATAATACGCACACGTTTTAGGTCTTCCTAGCGTGGTGTGTATTGCCATGTAAAAGGAGGACAAAATGCTCCAGGTATACAAAAAAATTAATAAGTCTGTTACCACAGTCGATCCGGAACTTATTGTTAGCGGATACGATTTTACTGACCAGTGGATTCATATGTCTAACCCTACCGATAAAGAGATAGAGTTCATTTCGTCTGAACTTAATGTTCATGAAGAAATGATTAAGGCCGCACTGGACTCAGAAGAAAGAGCTCACATTGACAAAGAAGATGACGGCACACTGCTCTCCGTTATCGACATTCCTATAACTGAGGATGACGATGACAAATATGAGTATGAGACCCTGCCGTTCGGCTGTATTCTTACAGAAAATGCTGTCATCAC
>JAKSOR010000001.1 GCA_024405515.1 Clostridia bacterium | reverse complement strand
CCTGCTGTAAGTGCAAGAACTAAAACGATTGCCAAAACTCTTTTAAATGTTAAAGATTTCATAATTGCTCCTTTAATAATACATAAATGCTTTTATATTATACATACATACTATGCGTTTGTCATTATTATTTTTTGTTACTGTGGCCCTTCAGCCATATGAAACGCAATGTAGTAGTAATATATATGTCCGTTATTTGCCTCATATCTGAATTTCATATAGACTGTACACTCTACTGAATTTGCAGCCGCTACCTCTTCATAACTTGCGTTTCCCGAACCACGGACCGCCAGCAGCCCGTCCTTCATAATTATCACAAGTCTTGACAAAACCCCGGTAGTTGTTCCTGTAAAGCCATTACTCTCTACAAGAGTAATACCTTCCGGCAGAGACTGAGAAGAAGAATTGCCCACTACAATCTTCCTTGCATCATCGGTATAATCCCAGACAGATACGCCGGCAAAACAAGGGAAATAGTGGTAGATTGTCCTGTCTGCAGTCCTCTCCCTGAAACCTTCAACTGTAACAAAAGGTACCGGGATACCAGTTGCTGTTTCACCGCCGACAGGAGCAATATAATTTACTCCGTCCACGGTTATTATCTGTGAGGAATAGGTTTTCCCATCTTTGTCCGTGAAAGAGAACACCGGTTCAGGCAGGTCTTTTACTACTCTGACCTCAACTGAATATTTTATTTCCCAGATATACGGAACTGATACCTTCGTTCCGTCCGGATTATATACTTCAGTATCCTGAACCTTATACACAATTTCAAACGTGTTAGATGATTCCGTATTAATGCTGATTATTCCCGACGAATACTCCTTTCCGCTGACTGTTGGAATAATACTGAGCCGTGTTCCGTTCTTTTCGGCTTTCAGGAAATTCATATTAAAGTCATACAGTTCACCCTCATTGCAGATTATCTCAATATTACCACCTGCATTTAAAGACGGGCCGGAATATGTGTATACCGGCCTTACTGGAACATTTTCCTCATTAAAGTCTGGCGGCAGCATTGAAGGAGATGTGAAAACATACTCTGTATTAAGGCATGTCATTACAAATCCGTGATAACCCATTAAAAGGGCATTCATGGAAAGATATGATGACGGGACACCCGTAACAGCATCAGGACCAACTCCCGGATTAAGGGACACTATACCCATATTGATGTAAATATCTCCATCATACATAAACTGGAACTGAGCATATTTAGGCCTGAACACCTCATCAAATACTGATTTAAGCTGTGGGTCTTCAAAAATATATATATCCCTGTTTTTTGCTATCCAGTTATACTGTATGAAAGAACCGCTTATACTGAGTGATGCTTTTTCAGTAGCATTGTTATCAAAAACTATACCTAGTCCGCACACATTTTCTCTCGGCTGGTTTATTGTCATAAGATTATGTGCATTGACTTTCGCATATGTTATGTTCATATTACCCTGTCTGCCGCCATCAAGAACAGTGTCTGCCAGATCAAGGACTCCTTCCTCGGCAACAAGACAGTACCTGCAGTTTGATATATAGCAGCCCTGAATCAGGCATTTGCCATAAGTCACAACTGTGCTGCAGTAATACGGCGTATTGACCATAAATGAAGTCTGCTGATATACCTCTCCTGTAATTTTTAGATTGAAAACCTGAGAATTTATGAGATTTACGGCGCCTTTAATCTTGTTATTCACATTTCTTACATCAAATGTAAAGCCGTTTCCGTATACGGATGCATTTGAAAAAGAGACACCGCTTTCTGATGAATTTGCAGTTTTTATATCATTAAGAAATACAACACTTCCGGAAAGCTCTTCCTTTTTTGTTGCATTTTTAGCATTGACAACTTCTACACAGAGCTCGAGTTCTCCGCCGCCATCCTCTGAAATTTTAACCGATGCCACACCTGTGCCTCTGAAACGGAGTGCCCCAAGATTCCATTCTGTGCCTTTTGTAAAGGATGCAGATACATTGCCTGATAAAGTTCTTACTTCAACCATCACCAAAGAGCTGTCTAATTCTTTCCCGTCCAGAAGGCGGAAAAGACTTGAAATACTTATATCGTTTGCATTTCCTACTTTATAAAGAATTACGGATGTATTTGGGAATGCGTGTACAAAATATTCCTCATTATATATCGTAACAGCTAAAGAAGCTGAACCATTCAGCTGGTAGTTACTATTATTGATTTTTACCCTTACAGAATATGAACCGATACCTGTCATATCACCGCTGTAAATGAATTTTTCATTCAGTTCATCACCAGCCACCACACCTGTAAACTCAGCCGAGTAATCTTTATGTGGTTTTTTATTGTATACGACTCTGGTTTTACCTATAATTTCTACACTTATTTCTTTTTTTAGGATTGTAAGGACCGCTTTTTTCGGAGATACCTGAATATAGTTCTGACTGTGAACAAATGATACAACCGCTCTGTACTCGCCCGCATCCTTTGCTTCATTGTTAGAATACAGGGCAGTAACTCCTGCCGGAAGATTTTCAGCAACAATTCTATGTATGTTCCCGTCGTATACCGCCGTAAGGTCACTGAAGACCACACCGCTCATATCAAGTTTTGCTTTCTGTATAGTGAGCTGAACTTTTTTAGACTGAATAGGCTCATAGTTCAAACTGTCCCCTTCAAAAGACACCTCTATGTCGTATATTCCCGCATCTGCGTATGATGCACCAGCAGAATAACTTACACCTTCAGGAAGACCTGATACCGACACTGTATGTTTATTTCCATCATAGACTGCTGATGTGTTTTCAAAAACAGCACTGCTTATATCATAGATTCCTTTCAGAATGACAAGCGTTGCACTCATTGGTAAAATCTCATTGTATTTTGATGTATCTGCCGTAAATGATGCCGTGATTAAATATGAACCTACCTCTTTAAGATCTGTTTTGTCAAAAAAGACCGATACCCCTTCAGGGACATTCCTTATTACTATATTCTTTTTTCCGCCATCATATCTGACACTCATATCGCTGAAGATGACACCGCTCATATCGATATCGCCCTTCTCTATTATAAGGGTTGCCTTTTTATCAGCTATTGTTCCGTACTTCATCGGATCAGCCGTAAATGATGCCGTGATTTCATATTCGCCTATTTCAGTAAGATTGGCTGTGGAATAACTTACCATTACATCTTCAGGAAGGTTTACGACATATAAACTCTTTGGCTGTCCGTCATACTTAAATGAGGCGCTTTCAAATTTTATCTGTTCAGCAGCATATTCAGCATATTCAATGGTTAGAACTGCTGTCATATCATCCACAGGATAGTAATTAGTCTCATCCACAGTAAAATGAGCAGTAACAGTATATTCCCCTGATGCGATTTTTCCGTTATTCTCATAACTTACGCTTATATATGGAGGAACTCCGAGCGCATAAATGAATTTTGGACTGCCGTCATACGTGCAGACTTCCGATTCGAACTTTACAGAAGAAATATCTGCATCTGCTCTTAAAATAGTAAGAAGTTTTGTAACAGGTGCAATACTGTTATGGTTCATACTATCTCCGTAAAACGTAATTTCAACACTGTACTCTCCGGCATTAATCATATCCGTAGAAGAATAAGAAGCTGTAACTCCGTCAGGAAGAGAAGATACTGAAACAGAGTGAGGAGTGCCATCATAGGTAAATGTACTCTCCGAATACACGATGCCGCTTAAGTCATAATCTGCTTTCAGAATTGTCATCTCAATTTCCACGTCCGGAATATCGTTGTAATTTGTATTGTCAGAAATAAACGTTGCAAGAAGCGTATATTTACCTGCATTTATACAGTCATCTCTGTCAAAAATAACTCTTACACCATCAGGAAGACCGGCCACTTCAAGAGAATGCGGCTGTCCGTTATAAAACGGAGATGGACTTACAGAATATGTAATTCCACTCAGATCATAATCCGCCTTCAGAATTGTCAGGACCGCATTCATAGGAGATACAGGATAATAATTACAGCTGTCAACAAGGAATGAAACCTCAACAGGATATGTTCCGGCATTAATAAAATCTTTTCCGCTGTAAAGTGGCATTATTCCGGACGGAAGATTTTTAACCTCCAAAGATTTGGCCTTTCCATCAAACACAACTGACTCATTTTCAAAAAGCACACCACTCATATCGTATACTGCTTTTTCTATTGTCAGAACTGCTTCGAGTGTCTCCTCCCCTTCATAGTTACCATCATCATATCTGACTATGGCCTTAACAGTATAAACCCCTGCATCTCTCTTTCCGTTATTGATGTATGTTACGGTTGCCCCCTGAGGCAGGTTCTTAACTTCTATGGATTTTTCAAAACCATCATATGTGAATGTGTCATCCTCAAAAACAAGGTTCTCAAATATATACGGGGCCTTTTCTATAGTAAGTATGGCGTTTTTTGTACCGCATGAAGCACCATCCAGCAGAAATCTTGCCTTTGCTTTGTAGGTTCCTGCATTAATTCCGCTGTTATTTTCATACGAAACAGTGCACAGTTCAGGGATATTGTCTGCGATAAGAGTTTTAACCGTGCCGTCATAGACATATGTCTCATTCACAAATTTCACTTTATCAAGAGGAACATCGGTCCTCCACTGGGCGGTAAGGATAAGAGACTCCGTTGTGCCGAGACTTATTTCTGTTATTTTTCTTCCCCTGCTGTCTGTCCAACCGTTAAATGCCCAGCCATCCGTATCAGGGAGATCTTTAAGTTCAAACGAATCATCTTTGGTAAAATTAACCGGATTAGGATTTTTCTGTGATTTTGTATTTCTGTAAGTTATTGTAAGCTGCTCAAGGCCGCAGTAGACACATTCCCCGTTTTCAAAATGGTGAGCTACTTTTGCAGTAAAATTGTCCTGGTATGAATGTCCGCATGAGCATATGTATGTCGTGTAACCGCCCTGCTGACAGGTAGGTTCAGTCACGGACTTTTCATAATGATGGAGATGAAAATCTTCTTCGCTATTGCATGACACAAATACCAGCATTAACGAAAATACTGAAAGGATAATGAGAATCAGATTAAGTTTTGCAAAAATTTTCCTCTTCATATGTGCGCACGAGATATAAAATGCTATAAAAGTATAAGTTATAAAGCACGCACAGTCAAGTAACAGGATTGTATGTATAAGGCATGGATAATTCTCCATGCCTTAAAGTCGGTCCATAATTTAGCAGAACAAAACGGAACTATTCGCTGTCAGAAACATCATCTAAAGGTGATGCCTCCGCTTTTTCTTCCTGAAAAACCTCCGCCTTATTCTTCTTTGATTTTCTGAATTTCCCAGATGTTTTTTCTGAAATCCTGTCAATAACACCTAACTTATCAAGGAGGAAAAGAATGACCATGACCACAGCAAAAAGCACTACTCCGACAACAAATGTCACAGCGACTGTTGCCCCGTAGTTTTCACCAACTAAAGGGTTATGTGTAGCAAAACCGGCGATTAAATATGAGATTGCGGCAACAACTGCTGCTATTGAAGCATACGGGAGCTGTGTACGGACGTGGTTAATATGATTGCTGTGAGCAGCGGATGAAGCCATAATTGTTGTATCTGAAATCGGGGATGTATTGTCTCCGAAGACCGCACCGCCGAGAACAGCTGACATAGTAAGGAAATATATTGCGCCGGAATCTATTGTGATAACTGTGGATGCAATCGGAATAAGAACTCCGAATGTTCCCCAGCTTGTGCCTGTTGCAAAAGCTATGAGCCCTGCAATGATAAAGAACACGAACGGGATGATGCCTACAGGAATCGTATCAGCAGAAAGATTAACAAGAACAAAAGCCTTTGCGTTAAGTGTTCCGTCCTGAATTATGTTACCTGCCTCGTCTATTCCTGCTCCTTTTGCCCCCATAATTGAACTGAGGGTCCATGCAAATATAAGTATCAACATTGCAGGGACCATTGAGGTGAATCCCTCAACGATGCTGTCCATGGTATCTTTGAAAGAAACTGCCTTTGTTGCAAGATAGATGATAACCGTTATAAACAGAGCTATTGCTGAACCCACAGCAAGTGCTATTGAACTGTCACATTCTGCAAAGAGATCAAAGAACTCAATGCTGCCATGTCCGACTTCTTCTATAAGCTGTGCTTCTGTCATATCCCTTAATACGGTCCATCCGTTATAAAGCATACTGCCGATACAGCACACAATAAGAAGTATAACCGGAATAATTAAATGATATACTCTTCCTTTTTCATTCGGGACTGCTTTTATACTTTCTACCGGAAGATCAGTCTCACCTGCATCAAGATCTCCTGTCTCTCTTGCTATCTTTTCATCTTTCTTCATCTTGAAGAAATCAATTCCGAGAACTGATGTACATACTACCATGGCAATTGCAAGAATCGCATAAAGGTTCATAGGAATAGTCTTGAAGAATGAAATTATTCCTCCATCAAGATAACCTGCTATGGCTGCAGACCAGCTTGAAACAGGAGCAATAATGCAGAACGGTGCTGCTGATGAATGGATGAGATAGGAAAGTTTTGAGTGGGAGATTCCGTGCTTATCCGAGATAGGACGCATAACAGAACCCAGCGTCATACAGTTAAAATAATCATCAACTGCAAAACAGGCTCCGAGGGCTGTTCCCATTAAAAGAGTTCCTCTTTTTGTCTTAATCTTGGAATATGCGTAATTGCTGTATGCGTTTGAACCGCCTGATTTAACCATAAGTACAGCAAATATACCAAGTACAACGAGGAAAATCAGAATTCCGCCGTTATTACCCAGCTGCTCTGCCAAAATCGTAAAAATGTTCTGAAGTGCATCGATCGGATTCCCTAGACTTAAACACATTGCTCCTACAAAAATGCCCATAAACAGAGACAAATAAACCTGTTTTGTAATAAGGGCCAAAGCAATGGCAATAATAGCCGGGATAAATGCCACGAACGTTCCTGCCATAATTCACCTCTTGGTCTTTGCTCATTAAATCAGGCAGTTTCCAAAAAGAAAAGAGCCTTTCAATAATTCGCATTACTGATAGCTCTCCACATTGTCCGCGGCAGCAGTCAGGGTATTTCCCTAAATGCCAGGCAGCCTTTCGCCTCGGCAACCTTCGGCATGGCATCCTTTCCTTTCTGCAATGTCTTGCGAAGACTTTTACACAGATTGTACTCTTATACTATGCGCCTCTATCCTTGTAAATATTTTACAATATTATGTAAAATGATGTCAATATATTAGAATAAAATAGCAACCTGCCGGCTGCTATTTGATGTACTTTGAAAGTATGATTTTCATCTTTTCTATATCTACCGGTTTTGGAATATAGTCATTCATTCCGGCCTCAAGCGCTTCTTTTCTGTCTTCCTCAAAGGCATTTGCTGTCATGGCTATAATCGGTATAAGTGCTACTTCCGTTTCAATGTGACGGATTTTCCTTGTTGCTTCATAACCATTCATTATCGGCATCTGGACATCCATAAGTATTATATCAAAGTCATCCTTAGAAGCTTTACTCATAATATCTACAGCAACTGTACCATCATCAGCCTGAGTTACAATAAATCCTTCTTCCTGTAATACTTCTGTTGCAATCTCACGGTTAAGTTCGTTATCATCAACAAGGAGAACCTTTTTCCCTTTGAAATCAAACTCCTTAATTTCTTCCTCAACTTTTTCAGCAATATTTTCAAGAACACTGAATTCAAAAGTTATTGTTGTCTCAGTTCCTTCGCCCTCTTTACTCTTTATATCAATTGTTCCGTTCATCATATCAATGAATTTCTTGGTTATTGCCATTCCGAGTCCGGTACCCTGGATTCCGGATACCGTAGTTGAGTTAACTCGTGTGAATGGTTCGAAAATTGTCTTCAGGAACTCTTCACTCATACCCATTCCGTTATCTTTGACTGTAAATGTATATCTGCCCTTATCAGTCCCAGGAATAAGTGCTTCCGTAACTTTGAAGAGGATGGTTCCGCCTTTGGCGGTATATTTGATTGAATTGGATATGATATTCAGGAGAATCTGATTAAGTCTTAACTTATCTACCATTACATTCCCGTTTGCGACCTCGGAATCATCAAGAACAAAAACCTGTTCTTTGTTATTAATATCCGCACGCACGATATCACCAAGTGCCTGAACAATTTCTTTGATATCAGCATCCTGCTCTGAAATGCTCATCTTTCCTGACTCAATACGGCTCATATCAAGAACATCATTAATCAGTGAAAGAAGATGCTCTGAAGATTTTTCTATCTTTCCTAAATAATCCTGAACCTGCTCTTTATTATCAATATGAGACTCTGCAAGAGTTGTATATCCTACAATAGCATTCATAGGAGTACGGATATCATGAGACATATTGTTAAGGAATGCCGTCTTGGCCTTACTTGCAGCCTCTGCCATTTCAGCTGCCTGCTCAAGCTGTTCCTGCTGCTGTTCAAGCTGTACTTTCTGCTGAGCAATTATTTCAAGGTCTTTCTGCCTTTCCCTTACACGTTCGGCCTCTGCTTCGTTTTCATTTGACAGACCAAAAATAAGACCGCATATCGAAACAACAAGGAAAACCATCATTGTTGATACGCCGTAGAAAAGTGACTGGATTATTACACCGATGATAAACGGAATAATGAACTGAAACACAGGGAAGTGCTTAAGATCCGGATTCCTTTTTCTGTAAATGAAATAGACACCGAGACCATCCAGCATAAATGTAGCCTCAGCAATATAGAATACAAAGAATAACGGACCTCTCTGGTATACATTATCCTCACCGACTGAGAAGATAATAGGCGTAAATACGTTTACAAACAGGATTACCGCACCGACTACACAAACGATTGCAATGAATATTTTTTGTCTTAATGGGACCTTATCTCCGGTAATATGTGTAATAATAAGTACAATCCACAAAGGACCGATTACGATGTTTGCAAGATAAGACCAGTAGTTACTGAAATAAAATACAAACAACTGGAAATTTGTCATATCCCTGCCATCTAATGCGAATGTAAACACATCCATCACACATGAGAACATAACAAAGAAAATAAGGATTTCAAAATATTTCTTTTCCTGGTTATTAAGTCCCGTCCTCCAGGATTTATTCAATATAAGAAGAATGGACAGCACAATCGCTATCGCATCAGCTATATAAACAGCAAACATATTGATTCCGGAACCCATAATATCTCCAAATAAGCAAGTAGTGTTTTAAATTGACAACTTATTTATTATATCACGCACGCGTGAAATGTCTACACGTTAAAGCAAGGTAATTAACAGAATGCACAATATATAAATGTGAAAAGGCAAAAGAAAAACCCCAGGTCTGCCATCCGTTAAACCAAACTGGGGTAATTTCAGTATTACTGGTGGAGAAGACCGGATTCGAACCGGCGGCCCCCGCGTTGCGAACGCGATGCTCTACCAACTGAGCCACTCCCCCGCGAGAAAAATAATAAAACTTTTTATGCCTTTAGGCAAACATTTATCGGATATTCTTCATATATGGTACAGCGTACCTGAAAAACTCTTTATATGGAGCACATTTTTCAATATCTATCCTTTCCCTCTTACAGCCGTTTCCGCAGAGTCTGAAGAACTCGCACTCTTTGCATTCATCCTTTATGACGAAAGATTCCTTAATAAAATCAGTCATTTTTGAAGATCTAGAAAGTGAGTAAAAATCCGTTTCGTTTATATTGCCGAGATCATACTTGTCCAGGCAGAAAAAGTCGCACGGATAAACCTCTCCGTCTCCTTCAATTACAAACTGATGGGAGCAGTGTCCCTCCATCCCGCACTGGTCTGCCGGTTCGTGATTAACAAGCTTCACAAAATTATCAAACTGGCGTATAGATGTATAATTATGGGTTTTAATATCACGAAGATAGAGGTTAAAACACTTGTTCAGAAAATTTGCATAGTCATCGCTGCTTAATGAAAGATCATCTTCATAAGATGGAAACGGCATATCATTAGGAGACAAATCCACACTTCCGTCCTCTTTTATCCTAAGCGGTTTCAGCATAGGAATAAACTGAAGGAACTTGAATTTATTCTTAGAAAAGAAAGCATAGATTTCTTCAATTCTCTCTGAGATTTTCTTTGTAAGAACGGTAAGGATATTGAAATCCACACCCATCTTCTGCATAAGTTTTGCTGCTGAAAAAACCTTATCAAACGTTTCGTTTCCACCGGCATCTATTCTGTCTTCATTAGCAAGTCTGTCTCCGTCAAGAGAAAGCCCGACAAGATATCCTCCGCGTTTGAAAATCCCGCACCATTCCTCATCAATAAGGGTACCGTTAGTCTGAACACCGATAAATACCTTCGTTTTCCTCTCGTTATATTTTCTTATAAGTTCATGCAGTGAATAAAAAAATGGCTTGCCTGCAAGAAGCGGCTCACCACCCTGAAATGAAAGCATGACCCTGCCGTCTCCGGCAAACTCAAAAGCTTTTTTTATTACATTCTCCAAAGTAGCCTCACTCATATGTCCGCGTGAAGCCATTTCCCTTCTTGATGAAAGGTCATGATAAAAACAGTATCTGCATCTCAGGTTACAGTCTGATGATGCAGGTTTTATCATTATGCTTATATCCATTATTCACATTCCCAACCGTCATCGGAATCATCATAGACTATCGTATAATCCACGCTTTCCTTTGCGGCATTAATTACAGCCTGCTCTGTTGCCTGAACAGCTGCACTCTGAAGCATTGCAAAATTAATTACCGGTCTGTGCCCTGAAGCCAAACAGAACATGGTATCCCCGTCATAATCCGTATGCACAGGATGAATTGTTCTTGCAAGACCATTATGAGAAATTGATGCCAGTTTGTTTGCCTGAACTTTTGTTATTTTTGCATTTGTGATGATACATCCGATTGTAGTATTTGTGCCGAAAAGGAGTTTTGATACTTCTCCGTTAGCAAGGCAGTTCTCTGTATTTATGAACTCACCTTTGTTACTCTTGGCACCTGCAATAATCTGACCGTTTTCAAAAACATCTCCGAGTGCATTTACACATACAATTGCAGTAATGGTAATTCCGCCAACTTTGACAGTTGCCCCTCCTATACCCGTTTTTGAAGCATACTTAAGTCCTCTGATTTTTCCGCATGTAGCGCCTTTCCCTGCTCCTACGCAGCCGAACTTAAGTTCCTTGTCTGCATTTTCACATGCTTTATAACCGTATTCAGCTGTCGGATAATGGTAATCTTTCTGATTAAGATCATAAATTACAGCCTGTGAAACAATCGGGACTACCTTACCCTGTGTCTTATAACCAATATTATGATCTTTTAAATACTCCATGACTCCGCATCCGGCTGCAAGTCCGTATGCAGAACCGCCTGATAAAACAACGGCATTTACTTCTTCCATCATTTTTTCCGGTTTGAGAAGATCAGTTTCCCTTGTACCAGGTGCGCCGCCCCTGCAGTCACAACCGCCTACGGCACCACCTTCATTAAGGATTACAGTAACCCCAGTAAACTCATCATCAAAATGTCCTACTTTAAATCCCTTCGGTATGGAAATGTTCATTTATTTATCCTTCTTTTTTGCAAGTCTTTTTTCTTTTCTTTTTGCTCTCTTTTCAGCAAGTTTTGGAAGTTTGCCTTTCTTAACAAGAACTTCGATTGTAACAACTATTATAACAATCACACCGACAAGTGAACAGCAAACAGCAATTAATATGATTGCCATCTGACCAAGAGATGCCGGCTGCTTATTGTTTGCAATTTGAATATATCCGTCAATATATTCTTCTATAGAATAACTGAGTCCGTTTTCAAATCTTGCGTCCTGATCAAGGAGAGCCTTTATCTCTGCTGTTCCGTAAATATATTCGTATGCGTTCATTGTCTGACCGCCGGCCATGTTGGTGGCCTGTCTTGATTCATCAGAAACAAATGATTTGACATAACCGTTATCCCATATTTCCATTGTGGCATGCCATTCATCATATTTTTTGATGCTTCTGTCTGCGTCATTAAGGTCCTTATTGGCACATGCATACCATTTCTCTAAAAGTGAGTTGTCAGGATAATCACAGTCTACTGCAAATTTTACAGTATAGAGATGTTTTCCTGCATCGTATGAAATTTCGGCGCCATCTGCAATTATGTCTTTGCAAAGGTCCATATTGTTTATCTCAAGCTGACTTGAAAGATAATATCTTGCCGCCTGGAAATCATCCTCTGTTGCATACTCATTCATATCCCCTGTTATCTTGAATGTAGCATAAGGGAACACTTCAAGAGAGCAGTCACACTGAGGCTTATCACTCATTTCCTTGAAGTAATAATATTTGCCGTCACCTTCTGTGTATGCAATCTGTATCTGCTGGGTAAATGAATTGAACAGCGCTGCCAGTGCTTCTTCCTCGGTAACACCCTGAGCTGCAAACTGATAGAACCATCTCTCTCCGCTCTTTAAGGTAAATCCTCTCATGGAAACATAACCGAGAGCAAAGTCAGGAGTCATATCCGTTCTCTGAACCATAAGGGATGTCTCAGCTGCGGTACGGCTTGTGTTAGCAATGGTATATAATGTCATAACAGCAAGTTTAACTTCATCTTCTGTTGCATTAACATCCATTCCTGCGTTTATAATAGCCTGATCTTCTGAGGATATTCTGTTGGACAAAGAAGACTGATATGTTCCTTCCGGAAGGTCAAACTCTGATTTTTCAGGAGCTTTGTTGCAGGCTGTAAATGTCAATGCCATTGCAACAAGCACAACAATCATTGTTAGACATAAAACTTTCTTTTTCATATTTTTCTCCGCATGCGCAAGCGCATAATATAAATTATTGTCTAATAAAATGGGTCTTTTGTCAATATTCACCCTTTAGTGCAAATCGAACCTTTACACCCACAATAATTATGTTTATAATTATTTCAGTAATTTTTTTATAAGGGGTATACGTATGGCCAAATATGCTATAGCTTATGACGTAGGAACAACAGGCATTAAAACATGTCTTATCGAAATTGATAATAATATCAAAATTATCTCATCCGCATCTCAGGGATACAAACTTTATGTTCTTGATAACGGCGGAGTCGAGCAGGATCCTGAAGAATGGTGGGATGCTTTAAAGAGCACAACCAAAACAGTATTCGCAAATACAGATATCAAGCCTGAACAGGTAGAAGGAATTTCATTCTGCTCCCAGGCACAGGGACTTGTTCTCGTGGACAAAGACGGAAAACCGGTTCACAGAGCATTCTCATATATGGACCAGCGTTCAACAGAAGAAATGAAGGAAGGCATCTCCTACGGAATCCAGATTTCCGGCGGAAACATCTTCAAACTTCTCCCTTCCCTTGCTATTACAGGTGCAGCTCCTGTATCAGTAAAAGACCCTCTCTGGAAATATCAGTGGGTTAAAAAACATGAACCAGAAAACTTCAAGAGAGCTTATAAATGGCTTGATGTAAAAGAGTATTTTATCTGCCGTATGACAGGCGAGTTCGTTATGACATATGACTCAGCATTCGGCACAGAACTTTATGACTATAAGAAAAAATGCTTCTCAAAGAAAATGTGCTCAATGTTCGATGTCGACATGAATCACCTCCCGAGACTTATTGCATCCACTGAATCTGCAGGCGGATTAAAGAAAGAAATTGCAGAAGAACTCGGACTCAAAGAAGGCACAAAGGTATTCGGTGGTGGCATGGATGCCAACCTTATCGGTGTCGGTGCAGGTTCAACTGCTCTCGGCGATACACATATCTACAGCGGTACATCCGGATGGGTCGGAACTATTACCGACAGATCAGTTGTTGACGTAGTTTCAATGATTGCTGCAACAGTTGCAGCACAGCCTGGCGAATACAACTACTTTGCAGAACTTGAAACAAGCGGCAAGTGCCTTGAATGGGTAAAAGACCATATCGCACTTGATGAAGTCGGTGTCTACTGTGAAAAGAAGCACATAACAGATGAATATGAATCAAAATACGTAAGTCTCTATGCATATATGACAGAAATTGTTAAAAAGGCAGCTCCTGGTTCAGGCGGTGTAATCTTCACACCATGGCTCCATGGTAACCGCTGTCCGTTTGAAGATTCCAATGCAAGAGGAATGTTCTTCAATATCAGTCTAGAAACAGGAAAGACAGAACTTATCCGTGCCGTCCTTGAGGGCGTATGCTATCATGACAGATGGATGCTTGAGGCATCAGCAAAGAAAGTAAAACCATCCGATACAATCAGATTCGTCGGTGGCGGTGCACTCTCTGACTTCACATGCCAGACACTTGCAGATATCACAGGTCACGTGATTGAAACAGTAGACAGCCCACAGAACGTAGGTGCTGTAGGTGCTGCAGTATGCGTTGGTGTCGGAATCGGTGCTATCAAAGACTTTGACCAGGTAAAATCATTCATCCCGGCAGTCAAGACATTTAAACCAGACCTCAAACTCAAAGCAGAAGTTTATGACAAAGGATTTGAGGTATTCAAAGAACTCTACAAATCAAATAAAAAGAACTTTGCCGCTCTTAACAAACTGAAATAGTCCAAGAGCAATCGTAATCTAAAGAAAAATGCACTCCATTTCGGAAATCCGATTGGGGTGCATTTAATATACAAATCAAATTAATTATATTTTGATAACCTTTCGGTTTTTATTTTATCAAGACTCACATCGCCATCTCCTTTTGCAATTCCGACAAGTGAACTCAAAATTTGCATTTTCTCATCATCAGGTTTAGACAAAACAGCAATCAGTTTATCGTTTTCAGTAATAAGCACTTCTTCATTTTGTACAATCTCCAAATACTTATCTACATCATTTTCCATGTCATCCACTGTAATAATCATTTAAGTTTTCTCCCTCTGGAATAATACTTAGCAAGACCGCCTTCAGCTGTTTCCCTGAAAGCCTGTGACAGATTGATTCCTGTTTCATACATTGTTCTAACTACCATATCAAAAGAAATATTCCTTGTGCCCACTAAAATATGTGCCATTCTTGCTGCATCTATTGCCCTTTGGGCCGCTACTGCATTTCTTTCAATACAAGGAATCTGAACCAAACCGCATATAGGATCACATGTTAACCCAAGTGAATGCTCCATAGCTATTTCTGCTGCATATTCTGCCTCATCTATTGAATAACCTAAAAGCTGAGCAACTGCAGCTGCTGCCATTGATGTTGCAGTTCCTATTTCTGCCTGGCACCCGCACTCTGCACCTGAAATTGATGCATTTCTTCTAATAAGATTTCCGAAAATTCCTCCGGCAGCAAGAGCTTTTATAATATCATCATCTGTATATCCGTGTTCTTTCTGCATATACATGAGAACGGCAGGAACCACACCGCATGCGCCACAGGTCGGAGCTGTTACAATTGTACCATTGTCTGCATTCTGTTCAGCAACTGCATAAGCATATGCACATACTTCCTTGAGTTCTCTTATTTCAGCAGTGTCATCATCTTTAATAGACTCCATCAGAATTCTGGCTTTTCTGTCCAGATGAAGGCCACCCGGGAGTACTCCTGTTGCTGTTATGCCTTCATTCACAGAATTCTTCATAACAGACCATACTTCCTCAAGGAAGTCCCATATTTCCTCGCCTTCATTCATTTCGACATAATCAACAAGTGATATATGTCTCCATTTACAGAACTGATTTATCTCTGCAAATGAATTTTCAGGATAAGTACTCGGGGTCGTAAGAGCAGGAACACCATCTATAACAACGTTACCGCCGCCTACACTTTCGACTCTTATTCTTTTTATTTCAGTTCCTTCTTTATAAGCAATTGCATACATTGTATTCGGATGTAAATCTTTCAGTTCTTCATCTGAAAATACCACTTCCGTATTCACAGGGGCCAAAGTATCTTTAATTACTCTGTCCGTGCCGTGTCCTTCTCCTGTTTTTGAAAGAGACCCGTAAAGGATTACTTTGTAAAAATCTGCTTCCGGGGTATCTTTTTTAAACTGTCTGCATGCTCTTTCAGGGCCCATTGTGTGGGAACTTGAAGGGCCTTTTCCTATCTTATAAAGTTCTCTAAGTGTTTTCATAATTCACCTTATCTCATAACCGGCATCTTTTAAAAATGCCAGTGCTTTTTCAAAATTTTCTCCCTTAACCAGGATATAATCCGTATTAAATGTCGAAACAGCGAATACAGGTATACCGACATCTGCAAGAATCCCGGTAATTTTTGAGAGAATCCCGACAAGTGAGAAATCCAGTTCACCCTGAATTCTCATCATTTTGTAATTTCTGTCACACTTAATTGTGTTTATTGGTGTTCTTGTTCCCTTTATAACAACCGAGTATTCCTCATCGGTTTTTGCTGTAAACAGAAAATCCTCATCCATATTTATTTTGGAAAAGTTTTCAACCTTGCATATAGAGAACACACCATCAATTTTTTCTATTACCATCTGTCATCCTTGTACATATGTTTATCAAGCTCTGTCTCTGATACTTTGTTCTTTTTAATTTTAGGATTCTTTATCATTCTGCCCTTGGTAAACACGTATTCAAGATTTCTTAAATTCTCAAAGTTTTCAAGCGGATTATTCTTTGAAACAATAAGATCTGCATACTTTCCGACTTCAACTGAACCAGTTATATCCGCTACTCCTGCAATCTCTGCATTCTTAAGAGTTGCTGTATATAAAGTATACTCAGAAGATACTCCGATATACTTTTTAAAGTAGAAAAGTTCTCTCCATGTGTCATAGTGTCTTATAAACGGACAGCCTGTATCTGTTCCGAGTCCGACATTAATATCATTCACCAAACAGGACTTTGTCCCCTCAATTATGTTGTTTAAAACTATGATACTGTTATGTTTGGCTGTTTCGTTGCTGTGATTTGTTTCATAATCAAAAATGATATAAGGAAGAGCCGGAGAGATTGTACATACCATAGCAGCATTTCTTTCCTTAAACTTTTCTATCATGGCATCATCAATTTTTGAACCGTGCTCAATTGTGTCAACTCCGTTCTCAACAGCTGCCTTAACGCCTTCGGAGCACTCAACGTGGGCCGCCACCTTAAGTCCGTTCTCGTGAGCAATATCGCATACTGCCTTTATCATTTCATTGCTCATTTTTATTGCCCCAGGTTCACCCTTCTCATTGGCATCCATTACTCCGCCCGTTATCATAAGTTTGATAAGGTCCGGTTTTGTCTCGATGATTTTTCTTACATCATTACAGGCTTCCTCGACTGATGCCGATTCTGTTGCAAGAGACCCTGCAAAATGTCCGCCCGGTACTGATATCGCAGCATTTGCCACAAGCATTCTCGGTCCTTCTATTTTACCCTTATTGACTCTGTCTCTTATAACCCCGTCCATATTCTGAAAACCGCCGACGGATCTGAGTGTTGTTACACCGCTGTAAAGTTCTTGCTTTGCAAAACCTGACATAATCTTTAAATATACTGCACGGATTGGTTTTATATTAAGAAAAGATGTGATGAGTTTATAGTTAGTAGGTTTTTTGCTTTTTGCAGGAACCATACCTGACGAAGCCATATGTACATGCAGGTTGATAAGACCAGGCATCAGATACATTCCGTTAAGGTCTATGACTTTGCTGTCCGGCATATCTGCACCGCCGATAGCAATTTTTGCTATTTTTTCATCTTTAATCCATACTGTTGCATTTTTAACAGGGAACATATCTTTTGTTCCGTCCAAAAGGACACAGTTCTTAAGCGTGTAATTCATTTTAGTCCTCCCCTATCAGTTTGACTGGAATATAATTATGCTTTACTTCAGGCAAAAACTTTTCAATAAGATCTTTGACCTTAAGTTTTACGCTGCTTGTGTTGACAGTCGGATGAACTCCTACATATTCTGCTGCAAGAGTATCCTCATCAATTAAAAGCTGGACATCATTGTTCTTATCATTCATAAGTCCCATAACCGAAAGTGAGCCAGGTCTGATATTCAGAAACTGCTCCATATACTCAGGTTCTGCAAAGGATAATCTTGCACTATTAATCTGAGCTGAAAGTTCTTTTGTCTTAAACTTTTTGTCTCCCGGCATCATTAAAAGATAAAACTTTGTTTTCTGAGTGTTTCTTAAAAGAAGGTTCTTACAGATATGCGCATCTATAACCTTATCTACCTCTGCACAGAGTTCCATTGTCATAAGTTCTTCATGATCGATTCTCTGGTAACTGATGTTAAGTGAATCAAGAAGATCATAAACCTTCATTTCTTTTTCTTCTCTTCCGTCCGAATTTTCAGGACGCCCATCCACAAGTTTATATTCCATATATCTCCTAAAAATTGCGTTTTCCTGCTACTTCATCGAGTTCTACCTTGAACACTTCCACAAAAGACAGCCCTTTGCAGCTTGTCACGGGGAACCCGCTCTGCTTATAGTGGTCAAGTATTACCTTTAATGACTTTATCTTTTCATCCTTGTCTGTAATAAGAACTGCTTTCCCTGTTCCTATCACGCTCTCATACTGAGCAGTTATGCTGCCGTCATCAAGTTTTACAGTCTTATAATAAAGATGCCCTTCACAGCATACTCTCGGGTCTTCATTTAATATATCCCATTTTCTTCCGGCGCCTGCACTGTGGAAATACACTGTTATTTTTCCGTTATTGAGTTCGCACCCGAAAGTCATAGGGATAATATAAGGATATCCTCCGCCGTTCAAACCGATACTTATGGTATCGCAGCGCTGAAGGATATCGAAAATGCTATCTATATTATCTACTAACCTGTCATCTCTTCTCATCAGCCTAATGTTTCATCATAGTGAGCTCTGATGCCACCGATAAATTTACATCTTGTTCTTGCGCATACAAGATGAGCTTCTCCGATGCTCTTATATGAAATTCTGCAAGGAACTGCAACATCCTTTAAATGCATACCAATAAGGGTATCTCCGATATCCATACCTGCATCGGCCTTAATATGTTCTACAGCTACAGGTTTTTCAAAGTGCTCATATGCTTTTGTCGCAAATGAACCGCCTGCTTTTGGCTGTGGGGCTACGTTAACAATATCTATTCTTAACTCTTTGGCAAGTTCTTTTTCTATAATGATTGCACGGTTTAAATGCTCACAGCACTGAGCTGCAAGATAAACACCTTTTTCTTTTGCTGCTGTCCATATTCCCATAAAGACATCTTCTGCAAGTTCAGGTTTTGATGCAGTACCTATCTTTTCTCCGGAAACTTCACTTGTTGAGCATCCGACCACAAGAACAGCTCCCTTTTCAAGTTTTGCTGTTTCAATGAGCTCTTTAGCAGCTTTGTAACTGACTTCATATAAATCTGACATTTATAATCCCTCCGCTCTGATATAATAACTAACTTATTATATCACATTCAGAAATTATTGATATACTTAATTGCCCTTTAAATTCATTACAGCATCTTTGACAAAACCAAGAGGAACATCCATACGCTTTGCTGTCTCTTCATAAGTCATGCCGCTGTCTATAAATCTTCTGCACACTGTTTTCATGTTTTCACCGACTTCAATAATGTGCTTATCTGGGTCATAAAAGCGGACCACTCTCTGCCCCCAGGAATGTTCTTTTACAGGATGAACATAATCAATATCAATTTCTTTGATTTTTTCTATAAAACTGTCAAAGTCATCTTCCTCAAAATAGATCTCGGCATCATTACCGCCAAAAGAAATGTCTTTACCGATAAAGTCCATATAGGTGTCAGATGTCTGAAGAACCAGCCCACCTGTTAATGTCTTATTTGCACCGAAATCCAGAATAACATTAAGTTCCAAAACTTTTTGATAAAAATCTACTGATTTATTAATATCTTTAACTACAATCATCGGGTTCATTAATTCCATTTGTTTCCTCTCGTTATTACTTAAAAAGTCAGTCTCATCTGATACCAGACAGCATTCCCGTGCACAGAAGAAGATATCCCTTCGTTTTCAAAGCCAAACTTTGAATAGTACGGAATAAGTTTTTCCTTACAGGTCAGAACAACTCCTTTTCTTTTGTTGTCTTTTGCATCTTCAATAACCATTTTTATTAACAGCCCTGCGCACCCTCTGTGCCTGCAGGAAGGAATTGTATTCACTCCAAATATCATCTGCCATTCTCCGTCTGCTTTGTGCATACCTGCATTATCATACATTTCATCTGCAAGGTCTTTGTCATCAGTTGCAAATCCGTCCACAAATGATATAAGTCTGTCCTCATCAAACATAAGCCAGAAACAGTCAGGATAATATTTAAGACGCTCTAAAAAGCATTCTTTTGTAGCAGCTTCGGAAGAAGGAAAGCACTCAGCCTCAACAGCTGCTATTGCATCAAGATCATTAATCGTCGCCGTTCTAACTGATATCATTTTATTTAAGTAAATCCGCCATCTTTTCAAGGCGCTTCAGGGCCTCTTCAAGAGTGCTCTGCTGTCTTGCAAAATGCAGTCTAATAAGATTATTTACAGGTTCACGGAAAAAACTTGACCCAGGCACCGCCGCAACACCGATATTTTTAATCATCCATTCACAGAACTCAAGGTCCGACATTTCCCTGAACTGATCAAGTCTGAGAAAATCAGATATATCAAGCATTACAAAATATGTTCCCTGCGGGACATTATGTTTAAGACCTATTCTGTCAAGACCTTCAAGGAAATAATTTCTTTTCTGCGTATATGTTTCAAGAAGCTTAGTGTAATATTCATCACCGAAATTAAGACCTACAACTGCTGCTTCCTGAAGAGGTGCTGCTGCTCCTACTGTCAGAAAATCGTGAACTTTTCTTGCTCCCTCAATTACCCAGTCCGGGCCGCACAGATATCCAAGTCTCCACCCTGTAATTGAATATGTTTTGGAAAGAGAACTGCATGTAATTGTATGCTCAAACATGCCAGGAAGAGAGGCAACAGCAGTATGCACATTCGGGGCATATACTAGATGCTCATATACTTCATCCGTTACGACAAAAGCATCATACTTTAAAGCAAGTTCCCCTATTTCGCTGAGTTCTTCCCTTGTAAAGACCTTACCGCACGGATTGGAAGGATTGCAAATAATAATTGCTTTTGCACCTTTTCTGAATCCACCTTCAATAAGAGTAATATCAAAATCATATTCCGGAGGGACTAAAGGAATATATATCGGGTCTGCCCCTGACAGAATTGTATCTGCTCCGTAATTTTCATAAAATGGAGAAAACACCATCACTTTGTCGCCAGGATTACAGATTGTCATCATAGCTGCCATCATGGCTTCCGTTCCGCCGCATGTAATACAAAGCTCAGTATCCGGATTAATCGTTCTTTTTATAGTCTTTGATACTTTTTTTGCAAGTGCATCCCTGAAGTTTTTAGCACCAAATGTCACAGAATACTGATGAGGTCCGTCATATGCTGCTTTAGCAAGTGCATCCAGCATTTCCTTAGGAGGATCAAAGTCCGGAAAACCCTGAGACAAATTAATGGCGCCGTATTCATTACTGATACGCGTCATTCTTCTTATTACGGAATCCGTAAATGTTCCTACTCTGTCACTGAGCTTAGGCATAGCAATCTCTCCTTTTATTATTTTGCCTGAATAAACTCTATCTCTTCCCCGACAGGGCCTATGCAGAATGCTATTCTTGCCGAAAACTTAGGGACTGAATTAAGAATAATATCTTTAGGCTGTACGCTGATTTCATATCCTGCTTCAGAACATATTTCTGCACATTTGTCCACATCGTCAGTAGCCAGTGCAAAATGGCGGATTGCCCCCTGTGGAAGTTTATCTTCCGCATTGTTAAAAATTTCAATTAGACCGGAACCTGTGTTAAACACTGTTGCAACTTCCCAGCTTCTTTCTGCCTCAAATCCAAGAACATCCTTATAAAAATGAATTGCTTTTTCATATTGTTCTTTGCTATTGCATTTAAGGGCTATATGATCCAAACCTTTAACTAAAGACATACTGCACTTCTCCTGAATATTCTTTTATAAAGTGTACCACTTTATGATTACAACATTATTATAACCTTTCAAAGCACAGTTTTCAAAACTATAATCTCTTATTTAGAAAAAGACTGCCTGTAAGCATCTGCATTTTCAATAAACTGATACGAGCGGTTTATGACAAACATATACCCTATATAGTCTACCGTTCTTTTGTAATTATCTTTGTCCAACTTTACAAGCGCAAGAAGGTTCGTATTATCCTGAAGATCCATCATTTTACAGATTGCTGATACAGGATTTTCCATACATATTGCTATATACGAAGGGTAATCAACAGATTTATCGTGAGTAATTTTAGAAAGAGCATCTTTAATTTTGTTTTGCGATCTTAATAAATAATTTGATGAGGTTAAATAATTGATTTATAGCTACAGATGCCACAAGTGTATAGAGAATGAATAAACCTGATTCATCACATGGATTCACTGACATTTTATCTCTTAACAAACTGCCTACAAACACATGTATGAAATAGATAATTACATAAAATTTCTCACCAAAAATCCAATAAAATGGTTTAAAGGAAAATTTTGGTATTTTGTCTAGCAATAAAATTATTAATGAGCATACAATTACGGCAATAAAAGTCATTTCTATTGGATAATGACGATTAACGATAACCTGTAAAAACATGAAACCGCCTAATATAAGAATTAGTATCGGGTAAACATACCATTTGAATCTGGTTTCCTTAAAATGGCCGGCAATCCAACCACCTGCAAATGATGGCAATATCATAAACCAGGAGTTTCTGTAAAGAACCTGATAATCAAAATTCTGAGTTAGAGGCCATTTCGTTTGTGCCCAGTAAAGCGGGATTGCCAGAAGGGGCAACACGAACATTACATTATCGATTTTGAGCCGCACTGACAGAAGATAGACACCGGCGACAAAGACCAGACCCTGTAAATACCAAAGCTGATAAAACACGGTTGGGACCACCAAAAAAGGTCTTGTTTTATGTAAAAATGGTGCAATTTCAAAAGCAAAAGAACGTAATCCTTCTGATATTGGGGCACCTAAAATCCAGGTGTATATCAGTTGGGCAACAAATGCAAAAACCGCTGCTATTCCAAAGTATTTTAGTGAATTAATCAGAAATTTCTTTGCGCTTTTAAGCTTTTCTTCATAACTGGAATTTTTCTTATAAATATAGAATCCTGTAATAGATGCAAATCCTGCAATTGCCAATCTGAAAAATGCATTACCATCAGGTGATAAACTGCCATTAGGGAAATGAATAAAAATGACAAAAATCGCTAAAACGATTTTATATAAATCTACAACAAAATTACGTTGTTTCTTTTGTTCCATTTTTAGGCTCCCTTAGGCTAAGCAACGTTACTGTCTCCACATGACAAGTCTGCGGGAACATATCAAATGGTTTTACCATCTTAAGTTCGTATCCTTCTTTAAGTTTATTTAAATCCCTGGCAAGAGTCGCCGGATTACAGGATACATATATTATTTTCTCAAACCCGCCTTTAATTGCCGATTCAAGAACTTCTGCCGAGCAGCCGGTTCTTGGCGGATCAAGGACAAGTGCTTTTTTCTTACCTGTGTTTTTACTTACAAAATTACATGCATCATCACAGATGCACTCAACTCTTTTATCAATACCAAGGTCATTCATAAGGGCCCTGGCGTTTTCAACAGCACTAGGCACAATTTCAACGGATGTTATATGTGAATCCTTAAGTCGTAAAGCAAGCTGTGCTGTCAAAAGTCCCACACCCGAATAAAGTTCTATAATATCCCCGTCAAAATCTTTCAGGTTTTCTGAAACCTCATCATATATTAAGTCCCTGACTTCATTATTTACCTGCAGGAAACTAAGAGGAGACACAACTGCAGAGTATGCTCCTAAATCCTGTTTTTCTTCCTTTCCGTATACAAGTCTGCAGGATTCTCCGAATATAACATTTGTATTCTTTCTGTTCTCTGAAATATAAACAGCAACCCCAGGGAATTTTTCCTCAATTCTGCTATACAGGCTAAAAGATTCAGGAATTTCGGTTCCGTTAATTACCAAAGTCAAGGACATGGTTGAAACATATCTGGCTACAAGGTGTCTTAAAAGGCCTTTGCCTGTTGTTTCGTTATATACAGATACCTTATTCTCGTTTGCCCAGTCAGAAACAATGCCTATTAAATCTGCTGCCCATTCTCCGTGAAGAGGGCACCACTTCATAGAAACTGCCTTATGTGTTTTTTTTGCAAAGAATCCGAGATACACTCTTCCTGAGTTTTTGTTATACCCGAAAGGCAGTGCCAGTTTGTTCCTGTATTCCCAGTCTTTTCCACGGACAGGAAGCGGAACATCATATTCTATTCCTGCATTTTTCTTTAAAACATTTTCTATATTTTTTCGCTTGATTTCGAGCTGTGTTGCCGTATCCACATGCTGAAGGTCACAGCCTCCGCATTTCTCATAATACGGACAACGGGGTTTTACCCTACTATCTGAAGCATTTAAAACCTCGATTAGGTCACCAAAGGCATAATCTTTTTTAACAAAGTTAAGTTTTGCTCTTACAATTTCTCCCTTTATTGCGTAAGGGACAAAAACCGGAAAGGCACCAATTTTTATGATGCCTTCTCCTGTATTTCCAAAGTCTGTAACTTTACCTTCGATTATGTCTCCGGTTTTACACATTATCTTTTTGCTTCCTCTAAAGCCTTATCATAGTTCTCAAGGAAGTATGATACTCTCTTCCATCCTTCAGATAAGTCCACTCCGCGTTCCTTGTTCTTTTCAACATACCAGGAATAGAGTTTATACATATCTTTTCTTGATGCCTTCTGCGGGAAATTCATTACATAATCATGGAATCCCTTTCCTACCCAGTATTCATTCTTGATACCTGCAGCAGTCATCTTCTCTCCCATACGTTTTGCTTCTCCGAGACAGAGCAGGTCAATATTCCCGCCATTATTATAACTTTCAGGGAAATCAGGATTGAGATAATTATACGGATCAATTTCCTTATAATACTTCCATGCTCTGAATGCTTTTCTTGATTTTACGCCGGTTGTATATCTTACCATAAGTTTATGGGTGCATGGTATCTTATACATAACTTCCATAGAGAATGCACCTGAAACCATAATACAGTTCTGTGGTTTTACCTTAGGCGCAGGGATTTCAAGTTTTTTTACATAATCTTCAGAAGAAGCAGCACATCCGAGACATGCAGTCATATGTCCTCCTGATGAATCTCCTGTAACTGTGATATTATTAATATCAAAATTGTATTTATCTGCATTATCAACTAAAAAGTTATAAGCATCAATACAGTCATGAAGATTTTCCGGGAAGAATACTGTAGGTCCGAGTCTGTGGTCAATAACGGCCACAACTGCGCCGAGAGCTGCAAAGTTTCTTGCATATCCGTCTCTTCTGAATCTGTTGTGAATTACCCAGCCGCCGCCAGGAATAACCATAACAAGCGGAGCCTTTCCGTCAATCGGGAACGGAGGATAATAAATATCCATAACAAGGTCCTCCCCGTTTACTGTCTTGTAAACGACATCCTTGTCAATTTTTACATCCGCATCCCACGGAGTTCTGCTGTTACCCTCTGCAACAGGCTCTTCGAAAAGTTCAAAAACATGTGCCATGAATGCATATCTTGGCATATGGAATTCTTTCTTAAATGCCTTCTTCTCTGCTTTTGAGGCAGAGAAGTCATTGGCATAAGCTACATGATATTTTGTTGTTTTCCCCATAATATTTCCTTATTTTACAAGTTCTTTTTTAAGTTTTGCAAATCTTGGAAGTCCGTTTTCAAGTGGTGCCTTTGCATCGCCCTGGATAAGTGGAAGTGCATACTTAATGAATTCATCACTAATATCTGTTCCGTCATTGATAATCCATTCAAGCGGTACCTGTTTTTCTGTGTTTGCTGCAAGTTCAAGTGGTAATAACTTGTACTCGATTTCGTACTTATCACCTGCTTTTCTTTCGTAGCATACCATTCTGTCTGTCTCACCGGCTACTGCTGCCTCAACTGCTTTCTTACCAGCTGTGAATGTTTCCTCGACATCAACCTTTGAAGCAAGGTGCTGTCCGCATCTCTGCATTAATGAAAGTTCAATACCTCTTGTCTTGAATCCTGTCTTTTCTTTGAGCATCTGAGCGAGTGTTGTTGCTACGCCGCCGAGCTGGGTATGACCGAAACTGTCTTTTGCACCTTCTGAAACGAGTTCACAGATTAACTTGCCTTCTTTGTTATGGATGCCTTCTGATACTGCGACGATACACTTATTATTGTTCTTCGCACATACTTTCTTGACATCTTCAACAAACTTATCAAGGTCAAAATCAATTTCCGGAAGGTAGATAAGATCCGGGCCTTCTCCGTTGATGCATGCAAGTTTTGCTGCTGCTGTAAGCCAGCCTGCATTTCTTCCCATACACTCAATAACACATACCATCGGTGTATCATATACTTTTGCATCAAGACTGATTTCTGAAATTGTTGTTGCTATATATTTAGCTGCGCTTGCAAAGCCCGGGCAGTGATCTGTTCCGAAAAGGTCATTATCAATTGTCTTAGGAACACCGATTACATTACAGTCATAACCGCTTGTCTGCAGATATTTGCTTATCTTGTTACATGTATCCATTGAATCGTTTCCGCCGTTATAGAAGAAATAACGTACATTGTATTTTTTGAAAACTTCAAGAATACGTTTGTAATCTGTGTCATCAACTGATGCATCTTTGAGTTTGTATCTTACAGAACCCATAGCGGATGATGGTGTGTATTTGAGAAGTTCAAGTTCTTTTGCATCCTCTTTTGAGATGTCATAGAAATTTTCATCAAGAACACCCTTGATTCCGTGTGCCGCACCGTAAACTTCAGTGATTTTGTCTGAAGCAAGACCTGCTGCAAATACACCTGCTGCTGAGGCATTGATAACTGATGTAGGACCACCAGACTGTGCAAATACTAATGCGCCTTTTAAATCTTTCATAAATTACTCCTTTGTTTTAAAAACATTTATGTTTATTTTCTTATTTACTGATTGTTTCGGCAATTCTGTAAAGTTTCTCATCAAAACCTTTCTTGCCGTCAAGAGCTGCTGCAATCGTGACATCAAATACATTCTGTCCTTTGATTCCCACTGCTCTTCCGCTCTGCCCCTCATCAATGAGTTCAACAGCATGTGCTCCGAGTTTTGCTCCGAGTACTCTGTCTGCCATTGTCGGGTTTCCGCCCCTCTGCATATATGAGAGAGACATATGATTTACTGTCCTGTTTGTTGCTTTTGATATTTTCTCAATGAGTTCATCCTTAAGGTGGGCTTTGCCTTCTGCAAGAATTATGATAGTGGATGTTTTTCCTTTTTCATCAAAACCTTTCTTTACACTTGCAGCAATTTTATCCACATCAACAGGCATTTCCGGAACGAGCACATACTCTGCACCCCCGGCTACTGCCGAGTTAAGGGCAATGTTGCCGCTTTCTCTTCCCATGACTTCGAGAATCATGATCCTGTCGTGAGATGTGATAGTGTCTCTTAATTTAAGTATTGCATCAAGAACGGTATTGCAGGCCGTGTCATAACCGATTGTATACTCGGTATATGCCATATCATTGTCTATTGTTCCCGGTATCGTAACCACATTAAGCTGTGTCTCATCATGAAGAAGTTTCGCTCCTCTGAATGAACCGTCCCCACCGATTACGATAAGATTGTTAATACCTCTTTTCAGGAGATTCTCCGCACCTTTTTTTGCGTTTTCCACTTCACTGAATTCCGGATATCTGCTGGTTCTTAATAATGTACCGCCGGTATGGACCGTGTTAGACACGCTCTTATATTCCATCCTGACAATATCATCCTCAACAAGCCCCTTATAGCCTCTTCGTACGCCGTAAACCTCGTAACCGAGAGTGATACCCCATCTGACAACAGCACGTATTGCCGCATTCATTCCGGATGCATCTCCGCCACTTGTCAGAACTGCCAATCTTTTGACTTCTTCCTGAACATTTTTTGCCATAATTTAATCCTTCTTTATAACGTATTTGACGCAATTCTCGCCAACAACGTTTTTTAATTTATCGATAAGTGAATCACAGACATATACCCTGCGGTTCTTCAGTTCATAAAGTTTGCCTTTATACTGAATTATGCACACCGTGTCACCAGGATGCATTGCACATACTCCGTCAATTAGATTCTTCTGTTCCTGACTTTCAATCTTGACAAACAATTTGCCGTTTCTGTTTATTTCTTCCTGGTTCTTTTCCTCAGAACCTGCCTTTATCCACGGTTCAATTTTGTCTATTGTGATTTTCGGTTCACTTTCGTCTTTAAGGTCAACCCTTGCACTGACTATTATCGGTTTGTCACTCTTAATCAGATCACCGTATTTTTCATATGCAGAAGCAAACATCGAGTAGGAAATGGAACCTGATCTGTCTTCAACACGTCCAACTGCGAATTTCTGGGCCTTTGAAGTGGTCTTTATTTCACATTCAGAAACTATACAGCCAAACCTTACCGGCATATTTGCAAGAGAAGGGTCCGGAATCTGTTCCGTTTCACCGTCTTCGTTTTCAGCCTCAATGAATACCTGTGTTGTTTCAAAATTGAAATCAAGCCCGTCTGTGCTGTATTCATCAAGAGGATGTCCTGATATATACATACCGAGAACTTCTTTCTCATAGGCAAGAAGGACATCCTTGCTGTACTCTTTTATTTCCATGTACTTGATTTCATCATCCTCGATAAATCCATCAAACAGCGATATCTGACCGAATGCCTTATTCTTTTTGTCACTTGCAACGCCATCCATTATCTGCTCGTATGATGCCATAAGTGTGGATCTTGTCTTTCCGAATGAATCAAATGCACCGCCCTTGATGAGGCTCTCTATCATTTTCTTGTTTACCTGTTCAAGACATCTTTCAATAAAGTCCCTGATATCCTTAAACGGTCCTCTCTTTCTTTCATTAAGAACATACTCCATAGCCTTTTCGCCGACGTTCTTGATGCCCATAAGACCGTATCTTACGTTCTTTCCGTCAACAGTAAACCTTTCCATGGACTTATTGATATCAGGAGAAAGGATCTTGACACCGGTGCGCTGCAGATAGTTCATATAATGCTTCTGCTCATCGGCATTTGAAATTCTGTTATTGACAACGGCCACCATATAGTGAACCGGATAGTAACATTTAAGCCATGCAGTCTGATACGTAAGGAATGTGTAGGCACAGGCATGTGATTTATTGAAAGCGTAACTTGCGAATTTAAGAATCTGGTCAAAGAGTTTGTTTGCTACTTCCTCGCTTACACCGTTTGCAAGAGCACCCGGAATCTGTTTGCCTGTCTTATCTCCATCAAGAACACCTCCGTTAAGGAAGATATTCCTCTGTGCAATAAGTTTATCAAGCTGTTTTTTTGCAACGGCTCTTCTCATGATATCTGCCGCACCGAATGAATAACCTGCAAGTTTCTGTGCAATCTGCATAACCTGTTCCTGGTAAACGATACATCCGTACGTATTCTCAAGAACTTCCTTAAGTTTAGGATGTGCATAAACAACACCTTCTGGATTACGTTTTCCGGCAAGGAATTCACCCGTGAACTGCATCGGTCCCGGTCTGTAAAGTGAAATTCCTGCCATTACATCCTCAAGGTTATCAGGCTGCAGCTGCGCCATGAACTTCTTCATACCGCCGCTTTCAAGCTGGAATACTGCCTCACAGTCTCCGGAAGAAATAAGTTTATAGACTTTCGGGTCCTCATAACCGATTTTGTGGAAATCGATATCCGGGCCTCCGTCTTTTTTTATGAGTTTGATAGCTTCCGAAATATCCGTAAGGGTTTTAAGACCCAAGAAGTCCATCTTAAGAAGACCTATGTCCTCAACATAGTGCTTATCAAACTGAGTGGTTATAGCCTCACCGTTTCTTGAAAGGGCACATACAGTTGATACCGGCTGTGAGCAGATAACCACACCTGCTGCATGCATGGAGGTCTGACGAGGCATACCCTCTAATGCAGTTGCCATATCAATTACCCTCTTAGCCTCCGGGTTGTTTTCATAGAGCTGAATGAAATCCGGTGAATATGCTGAAGTGTTTTCATCAAAGCACTGCTGAATAAGGCATTTTACCTTAGGCATTGTTTTAACCCAAGCAGCTGAATCCGTATAAGATGCATCAAGAACCCTTGCGACATCTTTAACTACCTGACGCGCACTCATCGTTGAATATGCAATAATCTGTGATACGCAGTCACTGCCGTATTTCTTGACGCAGTAATCAATGACTTCCTGTCTTCTTACAAAGCAGAAGTCTATATCAAAGTCCGGCATTGATACCCTTTCCACATTAAGGAATCTTTCGAAAAGAAGTGAGTATCTCAGAGGATCAACGTCAGTAATTCCTACAGTATATGCAACAATTGAGCCTACACCTGAGCCTCTTCCAGGTCCTACAGGTATACCCATTTCTCTCGATGCATTTACATAGTCCCATACTATAAGGAAATAGCCGTCATATCCGCACTTATGAATGACATCGAGCTCATATTCAAGTCTCTCCAGGTGTTTGTCCGTGACTTCAGAATATTTTTCATAAAGGCCCTTGTAAGCAAGGTCCCTTAAATACTGAGCCTCATCTCTGTCCCCCATTTCCTCATTTGTATAGCGAGGAATGATAGGCGGGCGCTTAAGAACAAAGTAATCCTCTACCTTATCCGCAATTTCCTTTGTTGTCTCAATTGCTTCAGGGCACCAAGAGAAGAGTTCCTTCATTTCATCTTCTGTTTTCAGATAGAACTCATCATTTGTAAATCTTGCAGGGTTCGGTTCATTCTTTTTACAGTTAAGAGTGATACACATCATTGTATCCTGCACATCCGCATCCTCTTTGTTTATGTAGTGGACATCGTTAGTGGCAACTACTTTTACGCCGATTTCCCTTGAAATCTGATAGAGAGGATTTAATACTCTCTTATCCTCATCAAGATGATGGTCCTGAAGTTCAATATAAAAGTCACCAGGGGCAAACATATCCCTCATTCTAATTGCCAGATCTTTTGCCTTTTCATAGTGGCCGTCAAGTATCAGCCTAGGAATCTGTCCGGCAAGACAAGCCGAGAGACAGATTACACCTTCCGAATGGCCTTCAATATGAGCGAGGTCAATTCTCGGTTTCATATAGAATCCATCCGTATGGGCAAGAGAAGAAAGATACATAAGGTTCTCATAACCTTTCAGATTCTTTGCAAGAAGGACGAGGTGATATCTCTGTTTTAACACATCCGCTGTTTTTGCATACATATCATCAGACACATAAAATTCCTGTCCTATTATAGGTTTCAGACCATTTTTGCGCATACTCTGGGCAAAAATATAAGCTCCGTACATATTACCGTGATCGGTAATTGCACAGGCTGACATTCCCCTTGCCTTGAGTGCATCAACAAGCGGATAAATCGTGTCAAGATTATCCTTATTATCATCCTTTGGGTGCGGAACTTCTTTCGTTATTCTTGCGCATCCGTCAAGAAGGCTGTATTCAGTGTGTAAGTGTAAGTGTACAAAATCCGCCATCTATAACTCCTTATAAACTCTCTGCTATTTCCATAATCTTTCTGAATCTGTGATTAAGACAGCTCTTAGTGATACCCAGAATATCAGCAAGTTCCTGAAGTGATGCCTGCTGATTTTCAAGTCTTGCATCAACAACTTCCTGAAGCTGCGGAGGCAGTTCATCAAGTCCCATCTTCTCGCTGATTTCGCCGATTGCCTGGAGTTGTTTTGCACACGCAGCATATGTTTTGTCAAGGTTGGCTGTCTCACAGATAATTGCTCTGTTAAGGTTATTAGCTGTTTCTCTTTCATCTATTATTGACTGTAGTTCTATTGCACTGTCCGAAAGTCCGAGAAGAATCAGCATTTTCTGAACACTGTCTTTGTCTTTCAGGTATAGAAGGAACGATTCCCCTCTCTCGCTTTTTTTCATCTGGATTCCAAGATCCTCAAGAATACCTGCTGTTTCATCAACATATACCTCATCATCTATCTGGAACTCAAAATGGTATCCTTCTTTTTTTTCATCAGCCGACACGGATGGGACATACACGCTTCCGCATGCCAGATAAAGCCCCTTAAGGAATGCTACTTTCTGCTCCGGTGTTACAATGAGTTCTGCAGGAATTCCCTGAACAAACTCACCTATCTCGCCGCCGTCCTCTTTCATCAGGCAGAGATCAAAAAGTATCTGTTTTGTAAAGCCGTAAGGCACAACTATTGAACATATCTGTTTTCCCTGACGAGGTCCCGATTTGGCTGTTTCAATATTGAGTTCAAATTCTGAAGGATAAATCTCCTGGAACAGTTCAACAATTTTAAGGCCGTCCTCATATGTATCCACCTGAATTACAAAACTTAATTTCTTTTTGGATATCTCAAGACTTCCGCCTATTCTTGAAACTGCAGACAGAAATGCCGGAATTTCTTCCTTATCTGAAGGAACAACTGTTAAAAGTTCCTGCCTTGTTTTGTCTTTGAATGTAAGATTATCTATCATTTTTTCTTAAATACAGGAGTTTTATCTATCCCGTATACTCTGTCCTCCGGTATTCCGTTATCCTTAATAAACTGCAGAACTTTTGCGAATCCGCCGACCTCACCAGCTTTGTGTGCATCGGTTGAAAGAATAAAACTGCAGGCTGAATCTATCATATCCCTGATGCAGTCTTTAATAGATGATAAATGCTTTTCGTTAAGCTCCACATATACACCGTGATCTCTGCAGACCTCACAGAGTTTTTTCACATCGACAAGAGTTCTGTTATTCATATGGGCAATTATGTCCACCGGATAATTTTCGATTGCCTTAATAAATATTTCTGTGTTTTCGGCACGCAGTTTTTCTCTCTTTTCAAGTGAAGCAAATCCGTTCTCATTGAGGAATTTTCTTCTCCCCTTTCTTTCCCTTAATCTTATGAATCTGTGGAAACCGACTATTAACACATCTATATCCGAAAGGTTTTTGCCTTCGACATCTATTGTGCCGTCCGGGAAAATATTTGATTCTATTCCGTGCAGGATATTTATTCCTGACTCTTCTTTGATTTTCTTTTTCTGGTTTTTCCATTTGGCATCAGTCATGCCAAGAAGAAGACTCGCATATCCGTGGTCTGAAATACAGATTTCCTTAAGTCCTATTTCTTTGGCACGGGCAATATTCTTCTTTACAGAAGATCTGCCGTCACTGAAATATGTATGTGTGTGATAGTCACCAATTACCATTACTGCCTCCGGGAAAAACCCCATATTAATAATATACAATATATAATATTCTTTTTCAATTAAAACGGGAAAAGTAAGCAGGATTTTTAATCCTGCTGTACTTAATACAAAATGTTGTATACTACTTTAATTCTGATAACAATTTTTTAGCAAAATTCAGCGAAATTCCATCTACCGCGGCTATTTCCTCGGCAGATTTATGTTTAATTTCCTCAATAGAACCGAATGCTTTTATAAGTTTCATTGCAGTTTTCTTTCCTACTCCCGGAATCTCGGTGAGTTTCGTCTCGCTTAAGTGTTTTGAGCGGAGATTTCTGTGGAAGGTAATTGCAAATCTGTGGGCTTCATCCCTGACCCTCTGAATAAGCTGAAGCGCCACATTGTCTTTTGATATATATACCGGGGTTTTAGGATCAGTTCCTAAGAACACTATTTCATCGCTTTCGGCAAGTGAACATATCTCAATATTTTCACAGCCGGTTTCTTTCTGAGCCTCAAGCGCATAGGTTAACTGTCCCTTACCGCCATCTATTAAAAGAAGGTCAGGTACAGAAGAAAAACTCTCATCCTCATCATCAAATTTACTGAGTCTTCTTATAAGAACCTCTTTCATACAGGCAAAGTCGTTATTACCTTCAACTGTCTTGATTTTAAACTTTCTGTAATGTGACTTTTTAGGAACCCCGTTCTCAAACACCACCATACTTGCCACTTTGTCAGTTCCGGAAATATGGGATATATCGTAGCATTCTATTCTTGACGGAAGTGATTTAAGATTAAGGATTTTCTGAAGTTCGGAAACCGCACCCTTTGTCCTGAGTTCCTTTCTGTCTTCCTGAGTCCCGTACTTAACTACAGCATCATAAGCATTTTTATGAGCAGTATCAAGAAGAGTTTTTCTTGTGCCCTGCTTAGGCACTGTGACTCTGATTTTTTTCTCTGAAAGAGAATTAATAGCTTCTTCAAGTGAAGAAGTGTCACCCACTCCGTCAGTTACTATTTCATCACAGAGAGGTGGATTATTCTCATAAAACTGATAAATATAACTGCTTATATCTTCGCCGAAACAGTTCATTGTGAAGTTTTCACTACCCACCAGTTTGCCTCCGCGGACATTAAGCATATTTACTGCCGAAATAATTCCGTTCGTCTCAAGGGCAAAAATATCAAGATTATAATCCTGAGGAAGTGAACTTACCTGCTTCCTTACAAGTTTGTCTAAAAGTTCCAGTTTGTTCCTGTAGGTTAATGCGACCTCATAGTTCTCCTCAGCAGCAAAATGAGTCATCCTTTCACGGAGAATGGTTTCCACATCGCTGTCCTTGCCTTTCAGGAACTCAATTACTTTGTCTATCTCTTTTCTGTATTCTTCCTCGCTGACATTTCCGCTGCACGGGGCAAGACACTTATCAAGATGCATATTAAGACACGGCCTTGACGGTGAACTGAGATCTCTCTTACAGTCCCTTACTTTGAATGCTGTATGAATAAGGTCAAATATATCCCTTATGTTCACGCTCTGCATATATGGGCCGAAATACCTTGCGCCATCATCTTTTAATTTCCTTACAAGGCGTATATCAGGATACTTTTCTTTAAGATCTATTCTTAAAAACGGGTATGATTTATCATCCTTAAGAAGGATGTTGTATTTAGGTGAATACTTTTTAATCAGATTGTTTTCGGTCAGAAGAGCATCTGTCTCGCTCTGGCAGATAATGTATCTGAAATCCTCCACGTGATTAAGCATTGCAAGAGCATTGATTCTCTTTTCTGAATTCTGAAAATAATTTTTAAGACGGTTTTTAAGGACTTTTGCCTTACCTACATAAATAACGGTCCCGTCCTTATCGAGCATAAGATAGACACCGGGACTTGAAGGCACATCTTTTAATTTCTCTTTAAAATCTACCGGCATGTTTACTCTCCGAATGTTCCGTCAAACGGATCCTGAACTTCATCTTCTTCATCCTTATTATCTTCAGAAATAACAATCTTGGTGGATTTTTCTCTCAGTACTTTAAGCATAATCTGGGCTATTTTCCTGTATGCAAGTTGTATTACATAATCTATTGCAATGAGTACAGGAGAACCGACAAGAACAACCATCCAGAACTCCACATTAAGTGATCCGAGTTCAATATCAAGCGCTCCGAAAAGATAATAAAGTATGGCAAGAATACCATTGATAAACACAAGCTTTATTATCAGCTGAATCCACCATCTGAGTTTTATATTGATAAAAAAGGCAGATAAAAGTCCGATTGGGCCAAAATAAAGAATATATCCTATAACAGTTATTATGTCCCCGGTTATAACAAAAGAAAGACCTGCGGATATTCCGTAGGCGATTAAAGATGCAATATAATATCTTTTTGTCATCGGGATCATAATGGCAAGAGAAGCTGCCACAAAGAATGCAATTGTACTGTATCTGACTATTACTCCGAGCCAGACAAACAAAAGTGCAAGACCTGCAGATATTCCCGCAAGTGCTACTGAATATGTTGCATCCTGACGGCTTGGTTTTTTCATTATATCAGCAACAAGGTATCAGATCAAAACCACAGCATTCACAGCAGCAGTCAGCACAAATAAGTGTACTGCATGCATTACAGCAGGCATCACCTGCATCCTGCCCTACTGACTGGTCCTGGGAATAGGTCCTGTTTGTAGCCTTTCTCTTCTGTGCAGTGCCCCCGTCCGTTCCGGACTGTTCACTTCCCTGGAACGGACGTGAACCATCTATTTTTTTCTTAACATTTTCCAATGCCCTAGTATACTTTTCATTTCCAGGGTCCAGTTCAACGCACATCTCGAGCTGTTTTTTGCTGTCTGAGAGCCAGTTTTTCTCGTAGAAAATAATACTCTGGAAATAATGCCACTCAGCACCTCTGTATGTTATTTCATCAAGTGCTTTCTGTGCTGCATCAGGTTCCTTGTTTTTGAGATATTCCTTTACCTGTTCAAAAGCGGAATTGCCCTGACCGGAAACACTTGCCTGTGCCTGGACAAATTCCATAGCCTGCTGATAGGCAGTTTCGACAAGCTGAAGATTATGTGCTGCTTCGGCACCTGCCTCTCCGTCATCGAAAATATGCTCCTGATAATATGCTTTTTTAGTCTCATAGGCACTGCGGATTTCATCCTGCGTTGCACTTTGTGGTATTCCTAAAATCACAAACGGGTTAACTGACATTTTTCCTCTCCATTAAGTAATCTGTCCATCTGCATCTTGATTCCGAGATAGATGGTATTAGAAAGAACTCCCTCGGCAAGAACTATATTCATCTCATCATAGGCTCCCACCATTTTATTGTATGTTGAATACAACAGAAATCTGAGTTCTTCGCTGTTTTTCTCTAAGTACTCTTTTTTATTATCACACTTACCGTAATTAAGGATAAGCGGATTAAATCTTCCTTCCTTTGAGTCTTTTTCGACATCATCAACCGCATCCATAAGATAAACAATTCGCCCGAGATTATAAGTGAACGTATCTATATTGTAATCGGTTTCAACAAGCTGCTTTGTTATGTCCCTCATCAGAGATGCAAAACAGTCTGCAACTCTGTCGATGCTGTCACAGTTTTCCTTTTCCAGTTTATAAAGTTCGGAAAACTGCTTTTTCATCATACTGTCTATTTCAGGAAGTCTTCTTGCTGCTCTTCTTTTTCTGGAGCTCAGACCGTTTTTGATAAACCATCTGGATTTCTTCCCGTCCTGGACATCATCCTCTGCATTGTAATAAACATACATTACAGCAAGATCTGCTATTTTTCTTGAAAGTTCATCTGCAGTCACAACAACTTTTTTCTTATTGCTGTAAAAGCATCTTTTCTTTTCAAATTTAACTTCCTCACCTTTTATTGAATGAAGAAGCACGCTGTAAAAAGTCATATCATAGTTAGCACACAGTCTTGAAAGTTCACTTCCCGTCTTCCCAAGTGTCTTACATAAACCACAGTAAAATGCCGTAAAGACATTATAGTCTTTTATGTACATATTGTTCTTATCAGGTATAACGTATCCGAACATAGACTGATTCTAACTGATTTTCCTTAAAGACAGATTAAAATGAAATAAGACCGACTTTCTTCTTAACTTTCTTAAGTGTCTTCTGGGCAATATAACTTGCATATTCGGCACCGCCTTTTGCAGTGTTCTCAATGAAAGTCTTATCCTTCAGAAGTCTTTCATAATCTTCTTTAATAGGTTTGAATTTAGCAGCAACTGCCTCGCCTACTGCGAGTTTGAACGTTCCGTATCCCTGTCCTGCAAATTCTGCCTCTACCTGTGCAGGTGTTTTTCCTTCGATAGCAGCATAAATTGTAATAAGGTTTGAAACACCAGGTTTGTCTTCTCTCATTACGATTTCACTTCCGCTGTCCGTAACTGCACTCTTGAATTTCTTAATGATTGAAGCCTCATCCTCTATTACTGATATTGTTGCTTTCGGATTCGGGTCAGATTTTGACATTTTGACAGTCGGGTCCTGGAGTGAGCAGATTTTTGCACCCATCGGCGGGATGTATCCTTCCGGTACCTTAAATGTTTCGCCGTAAAGATTATTGAATCTGATTGCAATGTCCCTTGTAAGTTCAAGGTGCTGCTTCTGGTCAATTCCTACCGGTACGAGGTCAGACTGGAAGAGAAGTATATCAGCTGCCATGAGTACAGGATAATCCATAAGTCCCATATTGATATTGTCAGCATGTTTTGCTGACTTGTCCTTAAACTGAGTCATTCTTGATGTCTCACCGACATATGTATTACAGTTCAGAATCCATGCGAGTTCTGCGTGCTCATGAACCTGTGACTGGAAATATAACATTGATTTTTCAGGATTGATTCCGCATGCAAGTAACTGAGCAAAAAATGAAAGAGATGTCTGTTTGAGCTCAGACGGATCACGTCTTACTGTTAATGCGTGAAGATCGGCAATAAAGAAAATTGAATTAAAATCGTTCTGCATATTCTGCCAGTTCTGAACTGCGCCAAGGTAATTCCCGAGCGTTACTGTTCCGGTTGGCTGAATGCCACTCAAACATACTTTTTTTGCTGATTTCTCTGTTTCATTTGTTAATTCTGCCATATTAAACCTCGTGTTGCGTAATTATCTGTTATTTATTAATGAAGTCATAAACAGCCTGTTTTGTTTCTGTTCTGTCTATAACCAGTGTGTGCTTTTCTTCTTTGTCCTTAAGGAAGAGTAAGTTTTCAGGGCACTCAAGCGCCGTAGCATTCTGAAGTTTTGAGAGTGCTTTGAACGGGTCCTTTTCCTTACCGCCGATTGCAGCAAGAACATCCGGAGCGAACTTATAAGGTGATGCTGTTGATACAATGATGGTAGGTGTTTCATCTTCAAGTTCACATGAATAATCATTATATACACTAGCACCTACAGCGGTATGAGTATCCATGATATAGTCATCTATATCAAAGAAAGTGTTGATTGCATCCTTTGTTTCTTCTTCATCTGCCCAGCCTGCCACGAATATTGAATCATCGAGAAGTTTCTGATCTATCTCAAATTTCCCAGTAGCCTTAAGACTGTCATAAAGTGACTTAACCTTTTCAGAATCCCTTCCGAGAATTTCGAATATGAATCTCTCAAGATTTGATGAAACAAGAATATCCATGGAAGGTGATGCCGTCTTATAAAAGTCTCTGTTTACATCGTAGATTCCTGTATTAAAGAAATCTGTTAATATGTTATTTGCATTTGATGCAATGATTAATTTATTTACAGGGAGACCCATTCTTTCCGCATAATAACCTGCAAGAATATTTCCGAAGTTTCCTGTAGGCACTACAAAATTCACTTTGTCTCCCATTTTTATCTCGCCGCTGTTGACAAGATCAAGGTAAGATGAAATGTAATATGCAATCTGAGGTGCAAGTCTTCCGAAATTAATAGAGTTTGCAGAAGACATAGCAACGCCCTTTGAAGCAAGATATTCCTTCACTTCACTGTCATTGAAAATCTTCTTAACTGATGTCTGTGCATCGTCAAAATTCCCGACAATACCTGCTACATGGACATTATTGCCTTCCTGGGTAACCATCTGCTTTCTCTGCATTGCGCTGACTCCGGTTCCCGGGTAGAATACTATGATTTCAGTACCGTCCACGTCCTTGAATCCTTCAAGTGCTGCCTTTCCTGTATCTCCGCTGGTTGCCACAAGAATTAAGGTTTTTTCCTTTTTCCCGAGTTTTAATTTGCTGGCGACAAGAAGATACGGGAGCAATGTAAGAGCCATGTCCTTAAAAGCACATGTCGGACCATGCCAGAGTTCAAGCATGAAAAGTCCGTCCTCGATTTTAACAACCGGTGCCGGATCTCCGTCGAAACGGGAGTATGCTCTCGTTGTATATTCCAGAAGTTCCTCATATGAGAAATCATCAAGATACATTGACAGTATCTTTGCAGCTCTTTCCTCATAACTCATCTCAAGAAGCTGCTGCATAAGAGCACTGTCTATTTTAGGGAAAGACGACGGAACAAAAAGTCCGCCGTCATCTGAAATACCTTTTACAATTGCCTCGCTGCCGCTAAGTTCCAGCTTGGCATTTCTGGTGCTTACAAATTTCATACGTTTGCCTTATATTTTTTTAAAAATTCAGGGAAGTTTTCTTCATTTTCACTTACGGTAAGAACAAACTTTGTATCCGTTGTCATCGCCGTATCGTAAATATCATTGAAGAAGTCTTCCATTTCCTTTACAGGTTTGTTAAGTATTCTGTGTGCGCCGTCAATATAGAGTGTCTCAATATCATGGTTTCCTGCGAGAACTCCCTTAATGAAACCTATGAGAGCATCTTCGCTTGTGACGCCGTCTTTTTTAAGCAGCTCAACATTGATAAGTCTTATCTGATAACGCAGAGAGAACTTGTATTTGTCTGTGTCGGTAATGAAAACTATATCGCCTTTGGCTGTTTCAACATTGTCGTTTGCCATGTCAATGATTATTTTTGTTTTGCCTGTTCCTTTTGCTCCGGTAATTAATTTAATCATATAGCGCCTCCGTATATATTTTATAAAATATATCGGGAGTTTTCAATACCCAAATCCCTTAGTGCTTCTTTGTGAGATAACTGCAGCACTTTGCATAGAGTGCAGGATCAAGAGTTGCAAGCATTGAATCAAGTTCTTTATCTGAGATGGAAGTTGTTCTGCCTTCTGCATATTCTTTATCAACAAGTTCTTTAATCTTTGAAATGATGGCTGCACTCTTATCGATTTTCTCCTCAGTAGGAAGCTTATAATAACTGTTGATCCAGAATGTAATTCCTGCGTTTCCTGAGAATGCATCAACAATTACCCTCGGAGGACGGTTTAAAATCTTTCCTGTATCGAAGATATTATAGATTTCCTGATCCTTTAAAAGACCATCTGCATGAATACCTGCTTTTGTCACATTAAAGTTGTTTCCCACAAACGGAGTCTGAGGAGGAATATTATATCCGATTTCATTTGTGAAGTAATCGGCAATATCAGTAATAGCAGTAAGGTCCATTCCGTTTGTTGTGCCTCTTAATGATGCATATTCGATACACATTGCCTCAAGAGGAGTATTACCGGTTCTTTCTCCAATTCCGAGAAGAGTTGTGTTAATGGTTGAACATCCGTAAAGCCATGCTGTTGCTGAGTTTGTTACTGCCTTATAGAAATCATTATGGCCGTGCCACTCAAGCTGTTCGGACGGGACTTCTGCATAATATCTGAAACCGTAAATGATACCCTGTACGCTTCTAGGAAGAGATGTACCAGGATAAGATACGCCGTATCCCATTGTGTCACATGCACGGATTTTAATAGGAATTCCGCTTTCACGTGAGAGCTTCATAAGTTCAATAGCAAACGGAACAACAAATCCGAAATAATCAGCTCTTGTTATATCCTCAAAATGGCAACGAGGAACAATGCCTCTGTCAAGAGCCATTTTAACTATGGCAAGATATTTATCCATAGCCTGCTGACGGGTAAGATTCATCTTTTTGAAGATGTGATAATCAGAGCAGCTTACAAGAATACCGGTCTCCTTGATTCCGAAATCCTTAACCAACTGAAAATCTTTTTCGTTTGCACGGATCCAGCTTGTTACTTTAGGAAATTCATAACCAAGATCGAGACACTTTTCCACAGCCTTTTTGTCTTTGTCGCTATAGAGGAAGAACTCACTCTGTCTGATGATTCCGTTCGGGCCACCGAGCCTGTGAATGAGTTTATAAAGATCTACAATGTTTTCGACAGAGAACGGTTCTATTGCCTGCTGTCCGTCTCTGAAGGTCGTATCAGAAATAAATATTTCCTTCGGGACCTCTACAGGAACATGACGCATATTGAATGCGACTTTTGGTATCTGACCATATGAGAACAGGTCTCTGTGTAAGTTCGGGTTTGCAACCTCTTGCAGAGAAGGCTTGTAATTGTGCTCCGTAATTATATGAAGTTTGCTGTTATATTTAACTATCATAAATCCGCCTCCTAATCTTCTACGTTTTCAAGCATTTTATTCTGAACTGCTATCTGCAGTGCTGAAATCATTTCATCCATATCACCGAGCATAAATTTCTCAATTGAGTAAATTGTGAACCCGATTCTGTGGTCTGTTACTCTTCCCTGTGGGAAGTTATATGTTCTTATTCTTTCGCTTCTGTCTCCGGTGCCTATCTGGGCCCTTCTGTTTTCGGCATATTCCTTATCTGCCTGACTCTGATAATAATCATAGAGTCTGGACTTCATTACTATCATTGCTTTTTCCCTGTTCTTAATCTGGGATCTTTCATCCTGGCATTCTACCACGATTCCTGTTGGAATATGTGTCATACGGATAGCACTTTCTGTCTTATTAACATGCTGTCCGCCTGCTCCTGATGAACGATATGTATCTATCTTAAGGTCGTTTTCATTGATTTCAATCTGAACGTTTTCCGCCTCAGGAAGAACTGCTACGGTTGCCGTTGAGGTATGTACTCTTCCCTGTGATTCCGTCTCCGGCACTCTCTGTACTCTGTGAACTCCGCTTTCGAATTTGAGTTTTCCGTATGCGCCTTTACCGGAAATCATGAAAGTTAATTCCTTTGCGCCGCCGAGTTCAGTGTAGTTCATATTGATTTCTTCGACTTTCCATCTGTTAAGATCTGCATAGTGACGGTACATTTTCATAAGCTCAGTACCGAAAAGTGCTGCTTCATCGCCACCGGCTCCGCCTCTTATTTCTATGATTACGTTATTGTCATCGTTAGGGTCTTTAGGAAGCATGGCTATTTTAAGATCGGAAGCATCCTGGTCAAGGGCATCCCTTAAATCATCCATTTCCTGCTTAATCATATTCCTTAATTCCTGATCTTCCTCAACAGTCAGCATCTCCTCACAGTCATCAAAATCCTGACGGTGCTTCTTATAGCGCTGATAAATTTCAACAATAGGAGTAAGGTCGGAATGTTCTTTTCCGAGTGCCTTGAACTGCTGCTGATCGGCAATTATTTCAGGTTTTGACAAAAGCTCGCCTACTTCGTTGCAGCGTTCCTCTATCTTATTGAGTTTATTTAACATTCCTTCACTGACTTTCATTTTACTACTGCTATCCTTTCAATATTGTTCATGTCTTTTATTATTTCGACATCTGCATCGCTGAAAATTTCCTTTATGGCTTCAGCCTGACCGATACCGAATTCCATAACAAGAGCCCCGTTTTCATTGAGGTGATTCTTATATCCGTTATGAATTATTCTGTAGAATTTCAGACCATCTTTGTCCCCGTCAAGGGCAAGTCTAGGTTCGAAATCCTTAACTTTCTTTTCCAGTGTCTCGATATCCGCTGAAGGTATATATGGCGGATTTGAAACGATAATATCAAATTTTTCGTTTTCCTCAAGAGCTTCAAACATATCGCCCTGTTTTACAACACAAGGGGCAAGATTCACAAGCATATTAGCTTTTGCTATTTCTGTTGCTCCTTCAAAGATATCTGTTGCAGTTACATCAATCTTCGTTTCTTTTTTGATTGTTACAGCAATTGCACCGCTCCCTGTACAGAGATCAAGACAGGACTTGTAGTCATTTGCCTTAATAAGTTCGATTGCTTTATAGACAACTTCTTCAGTATCCTGGCGAGGAATCAGAACGTTCTGATTGAGATTTATTGTTCTTCCATAGAACTCGGTTCTTCCGAGTGCATACTGATAAGGCATTCCTTCTGCCATCTTTTTGGCAGCAGCTTCAAGAGTGTCCGCCTGTGCTTTTGTGACAACTTTGAGCTGAGCAAGTTCACTGCGTTTTGTTTTTGTTACATCCACAAAAAGCCAGTCTATATCTGCTTCGTCAGTACCCTTCAGCATATCCTCGATTTTCTTTCTCTCAATAGCATACGGGACATTGATGTCAAATGTTTTTTCCGGAATGTCTTTCTCATCCATTTCAAGAACTGTCTTGAATGCTGTTATTGAGACCTCAAGCATGTCATCCGTCGGTTCTTTTGTTGTCAGTTTCTGAAGCAGCATACCCGGTGCACGGATTATTCTTACAGGAAGTGCATCGCTTTTGGCAAGAAGCTTTAAAAGTTCATAGGATACTCCGGCTACAACAGGCAGGAATAAAAGTTTGAATCCTAGCCTTATGAGTATGTTGAGTACTTTATATGCAGTGACGCTGTCCGATACAAGCAGGCCGCATCTTTCGAGCATGAAATTGATAAGCACGAACACAATGATACTCACGGAAATTACAAAGAAAAGGAAGGTCGTTCCGCATCTTGAATGCTCTCTCTTCATTTTTTTTGCATTTTCAACCGTAAGTTCAAGACCGTGCTCATAACAGCTTATTACCTTATGCTCAGCGCCATGGTACATGAATACTCTCTTTATGTCCTTCATGAGAGATACCAGGGCTATGTACGATATGAATATCGTGAGCATTATGCCGCCCTCAATGAGACTGTACCATAAACTGTAAAGTGATGAATCCCTGATAGCTGCTATATTATCACAGATAAGACCAGTGAGAAAATTCGGCAGGAAAATAAACATTCCGACTGCTAGAGCAACGCCCAGAACAACAGAGAATGCCATAAGAAGATTCATCGGATTTATTTTGAATTTGTCTGACATCCATTTCTCGAATTTTGAAGGTTCTGCATAATCCCCGTAGACTTCTGCGGATCTCATTATTATGCCGGTGCCCTGAAAAAGCTGAGTCAGAAGGTTAACAACCCCTCTTATGAATGGCAGACGGAGGATGATATTTCTCTCTTTTGCACTTTTTGTATAGTGACTTTCGATTGTGATATCACCTGTTGCAGAGCGAACGGCAGTAGCATAACAACGGGTGCCCTTCATCATGACACCTTCAAGAACAGCCTGACCACCGATATTGGTGCGCTTTACTGCTTTGTTTTCCGCTTTCTTCTTTTCGCTCATTAATTTCACCTAGGGTGCTAATTTGCCCGGAAACTGGGCAAATTAGTAAAAAGGCAGACTCAGTAGGAATCTGCACTTCTTGTTTAGCCGCGTTTGTACTTCTTATTGAATTTATCTACACGACCACCTGTGTCAACAAGTTTCTGCTTTCCTGTGAAGTAAGGATGGCATTTTGAGCAAATTTCAACTCTGAGCTCGTTAACATTTTTTGTTGTTCCTGTCTGGAACGTGTGACCACATGCACATACTACTGTAACATCGTGATACTGTGGATGGATTCCTTCTTTCATTTTAAGAACTCCGTTTTCGTATTTTTATACCCACATGCACCGCCTGCGCATATATGATATAAAGTTTCTTTATTATATAAATACTCGTGATAATAGTCAACTGATTTTAATCACGGAAAAGTTCCCTTAAAAGCACATTTCTCGTGTCACTGAGTTCATCCGAGTAAAGATTCCTGTCTTTTTTAGGAACGTTTATCTCACCCTCTGCAAAAATCTGTACGGGTCTTCCTCCAAGAACGAAATATTTATCCGCCGAGAGAAGACACTCATCTACAGCATGGGTTACATAAATCACAGTCCTTGGCATCTGTTCGTTTATATTCAGGAATGCTTTCAGAAGTTTTGCTTTAAGCTGGGTATCAAGTGCCTTAAAAGGTTCGTCCAGAAGCAGAACGGAGGATGGGAAAAGGAATGCCCTTGCAATAGCCACGCGCTGCGCCTGACCACCTGAAATTGCCGAAGGAAGTGAATCCTTTATATCGCTTATTTCAAGAAGCTGCAGCATTTCCTCTATGTTTTTTCTCCTCTCATTACTGTCACTGTATATGCCTTTAAGTATCAAATCAAGATTTTTATATACCGATATTGTAGGTATTAACCTGTCTTTCTGAAAAATATAACTTACACCGCCATCTGTTCCGGAAACAGTCCCGGAGTATTCTTTGATCCCGGCAACTGCATTCAGAAGGGAGCTCTTGCCTACTCCGCTTCCGCCAAGAATAACATTGATTTTATTCTCCTCAAAGGCAATATCAAAGTCTTTGAAAATTATCTTTTCTCCATATGAAAGATTAAATCCTGAAATCTTAATATCACTCATTTTCTTACCTCCCATACTTTTTTAAGAAGCATAACAATGCCTTCAAGAACAAAACTGAAAACGATAGCAATCAGTGTCCAGGCAAGAAGATAACTTATTTCAAATGATGCATATGCAACCTGAATTTTTCCGCCTATGCTTGTGGTTACATTAGTCAGTATCTCAGAGGCTATAATTACTTTGAAAGTCAGAGACAGTGTTGCCTTGGATGTGTCAAAAAGGCAGGATGCAATTGATGGCAGATATATACTTTTCACTTTGTTCAGAGGACTTACCTTATATACATCCGCCATTTCGATAAGGTCTTTATCAACCCCGGTCACTGCGCTGTAAAATGCTGCATACATAACAGGGAACGCTATTAAGAATCCCACAACGACTGCCATTATACTGCTGTTAAGAAACGCATACATAATAAGAATCACCGCAACAGTAGGTGCAGCCCGGAAAAATGTCACGATTGGTGAAAGCACTCTGTGCACAGGATTACATATACCTCCAAGTGAGGCAAACAGAAGTGCCAGGACAAATGAAGTGATGAAACATATAAGTGTCCTTAAAAGTGACGCCAGAACGCTGAGCCAGAAACCTGCCTCCCCTCCAAGAGTAAAAAACTTTTTAATCACGCCTCCCGGAGACGGAAGAACCAACTGATTTCCCTCGGCTGCCGCTGCAATTGCCCACACTGCAACAATTATGCCTGCAGCTATGAGCGGATACAGCACATTAAGAGCTGCTGATTTAAATTTTGTTTTCTTTAAGTTTTCCATATCAGAATAATATTGTTGTTGCTGCATCCCAGTTTATTTCGTTTCCGGATGCATCTTTTTTCATTACGTTCTTTAAGAACATAATTATTTCCTCTTTTGATTTATCTGTCAGTCTGTTTCCGTTAACTGCGCACCTGCTTACAGAAGGTGCAGGGAACGACGCTGATTCATAGAGAGATTTGGCCATGCTGTCCACATCAGAAGGATTTGAAGCAATAAATTCTTTATTCTTTTCGAGTTTGCCGAATAAATCATCCATAAAAGCTTTGTCCGTGCAGAGTCCACTTTTCACAAACAGCCCGGCCTGAGGATATGAATCTCCGTTATGAGGATCAGCTTCGGAATACATTTTCTGCATATCCATCTCACTGTCACATGCAAGCGCGTTACGGAATACTGTTGCCGCAGGTTCGCCGACGACCGCAAAATCTGCCTGTTTCCCGGCAAGTCTCACTTTTGCTGCAGCCCCGTCAGCCACATATTCAACAAGAACCTGATTCCCTTCCGGTTTTCCGGAGGTTATTAATTCAATCCCATTTTTGGACATAACATATCTGAACACAAGACCAGGAACACCTGTCTGTCCTATACATACTATTTTACTGCCCTTTATGTCATCAATACCGAGACCGCTTTCTTTCCCGCCGAATCCTGTAAGGTACAGTGACCCGTCAACGGCAATGCTTACAAGTTTATAATCCGCACCCTGTCTTATAAGATTTGCTCCGGCATTAACAGGCATAATAACCACATCCGCTTTCCCGGAAGACATCTCTGCCGCAATATTTGAAGGCGAAACAACAGAATAATCCACATCCATCCCACCGATTTTTTCACCCGATACTGCAAAATTCAGCATCGCAAGAGCAGGCGTTCCTTCAGGAGCTGCGAATCTTATATTCCCGGCTGTACCCTGATTACTGCATCCTGTAAAAAATACCGTCAGGATAAAAAGGATCAGAATAACACATAACAGACCTGTTTTTTTCATTCTATTCCACCTCTGCTGCTGTCAGTGCAGATTTCACTGAAACATTCTGGTATTTGCCGAGTTTACCGGTAAGCGCAGATATCCTCTCCACGCTTCCCTCAACAATCAGTGCTATGGCGTTAACCCCGTTTCTAGGTACACCCATACGGCCGACAATAATATCACCGAACTGAGTAAGGGTTTTCTGAATCTCCACGGAAATTTCCCTGTCTCCCTGAATGACTATTCCTACTACACCGATTTTTTTCATAATTCCTCCTATAAAAAAATCCTACCGTGAAAGACGATAGGATATAAAAAACACTTTACCTTACCTCTTACACGCCGATTCTTTCCGCCTCACCCTGTCATCGTTTCGGTAAAACCTCCACTCCGCCGGGACCCGGCATATCATTGTTTTAGATACTTATATTTTATTTATTTATCTTTACTATGTCAATTATCACATAGCAAGCAGAACAAGAAGCATAGTTGAATATGAATAAAGTCCTGACTTTTCAGCATACTGCTTATACTCTTCTATTGTGGCAAGAGGTGCATTATCCGGGAGAATATCCATTTTTGCAAGTTTCTCCGTTGAGTTCTTTATCTGTGAACCTGACTCAAAATATTCTTCCACAAACTTTTCGAGATCAAGCTTTACATCATCAAGATATTTTTCTGAGTACTCTGTAAGATATGAGGTAACTCCGTTGACATATGTTGAATACCAGAGCTCAGGCTGATAGGCAACATTATACGGATTATTGACAATATCACTGAAAGATCTTGTTGCAAGCATTGAGGACTTTGAGAATGTCTTTTCGCCGTTAATAACATCTTCATAGTATGCTGCTTTGAACTTATTCAGGGATGACCTTAATGAGACAGTTATATTAATTATTCTGATAAACATGTCTTTTGAAATTATTTCCGGATGCTTAGTCACGAAATCTTCGCTGCCTGCAAGAAGGTTCTTAAGCACGCTGTCAAAATTGGCAATCATATCAGCAATATAAATAGGGGTTGTCTTCTGATAGTCATGTGAATCTGATTTTTCATAAAGAGACTGAACTATGTTATTTATTCCGTCTTTACCGAGTTCATTACTCATTTTTGAAATAAGCTTTGAAAGACCCACAGAACCGTTAACTATCATAAGATCAAGATTTGAGGTCTTCTCATCATAGTTGTTCACTTCTGTCAGAATAGTCCTGAAGGCTCCGATAATACTGTCATCAATATTTCTTGCAAATGCGCCGAGAACATCACATATTTCAGGAACTGCATCAACAATCATATATGCATATTTTGAATAGGTGACTATCTGAGCAAAAACAAGCGAAGAACTTGATGTGGTGTCAAATTTATTAATAATCAGATTAAGTGCTTCGTTTATATTCCCGGTTTCTTCTTTTGTAAGAGAAGATTTCAGTGAAGCTGCATTTGAAGCAACAGCACTTAAAATTGTTTTGATTTCGGCATCAGTCACATCGGAAAGCGCACCATCTTCCGAAGTTATTACACTCAGTATATTATCTGTTATTGAATCAAGAGAGATTCCGTATGCGAACTTCACGATATCGGAAATTCCGCTTTCTGCTTTTTTAAGTGCATCAAGCATTAAGGACTTCTCAGCAGCATTAGGAACAAACTGTGTTCTTGATTTATTTACATTTGTAAGGTAGATGGTTAGATTGCTTATTGATTCAGGTGTGGCAAAATTATTTGTTTTCACATCTGAGATACGGTTAATTATTCCGTCCATCATTTCCTCGCTCTTATCCACAGTCTTATAAACGAATCCGTAGATGAGAGATGAAATATCCTCTGCCGTGAAATCCACCTGATAGAGAAGGTCCAGAAGTGATGATGAGTTATCGCTGAAGTTACTGAGCATTGCCTTTCCTTCATCGCTTCCGAGAAAATCGGCAAATACTTTTATTTTTGCACTCTGAAGAGAAGATTCCTCAACTGTATCACAGATAAGTTTTACCCATGCGGATGTCACAATATAGTTTCCGGAAGAACTCAGTACAGCTACCTGGTTATCATTCATATCCTTTCCCCAGTCTGAATTAAGACCGGAAAGAATGGCGCTCTCAAGGCTGTCACAGTATTCCGCCCTGTGATCCGGTTCACCCTTCTTCTTGTTTTTGTTACACGCAACAAGCGAAAATGCTGCTGTTACCAGCAGAAGGACAACAAGGACTAATGATGTAACTTTAGTTAATCTTCTCATAATTTTCTAATATTATATTCTTTTTTAAAGTTCATAGCAACCGGCACCAGAGAATAGAGAACTGCCATAACTATGCCGGACACAGCAACCACCCATGCCTCATACATGAATTCAAAGTAAAGCCCGAACAGCCTCAATGCATGAATAAGAGAGGATGTGAGAAGCACAGAAACCGCAAACGAAATAATGAATGATATCAGTGCCGTCACAGCATACTGAATTAATTCTGTCTTCAGAAGTGTACCTTTGGACATGCCTGCAGCAAGCATTGCGGATCTTTCTTTCGAAGCCGAAGACCTGCCGATAAGAGATGAGGTGACCGTAACTACAAATATAAACAGTGCAACGACTATTGCAATTGTTCCTATCATGGAGAAGACTGCATCCATGCTGCTTCTTTCCCACTTGAATGCCTCAAGCACTTCCACAACAAAATAGTTGTCTTTTGAGAAGGCTGTTCTTAAGTTGTTAGCGCACTGAGAGGTATCTCCTGATGATACGACAAGAATGGTGTCAGCCTTTATTCCGAACACGGATTCCAGTATTTCCGATGATATGATCACATAGTTTCCGGAGAAGAGTTCATGCTGCAGAATCCCTCCGATTATTACATCTTTTTCTATACCCTGTACTGTAAGTTTTATGCTGTCCCCGACCTTAACGCCGTAAAGCTTCTGCATTGCTATATCAACAATAACATATGGTTGTGCTGATGAAACTGCAGCTTTAACATCGTTTTCTGATGAAATATACTTGAAATCAAGCATATCAAGAACATCTTTTGAACCGAGGATATTAATATTTTTCTGAACATCATCTGTCTTCAGTGTTCCCTTGTCCCAGACCATCTTGGTGGCACCTTTGACAAGGTCCTGTTCCCTTATTTCATCAATGTCCTGGCTAGCCTGGATATTGCTGATGAATATCATGTTTTTGAAATTATCTATATACCCGTCAAAGATCTGAGTCGTAAGACTCCAGGCCATAAAGAGCATCATGGAAACTGTCATTCCGACGCTTAAAAGAGTAACGGATTTTGTAAATCTCTTTTCTCTAGAAATTCCTGCCGAAGCATATTTCAAAGAAGGAGAAGATGATTTGATTAAGAGTTTACCCGTAAGTCTTAATATATAGCCGACGCATATTCCGAGGCTTAAAAGAGCAAGTGCCATCGTAACTACTGCAAAGACTGCGGTCACACTTTCTATAAGGAACTCAATTATTACTGAAATCACGGTAAGAATAACCGCGATAACCGGAATAAGTATGCCCGCCCCTGATGTCCTTTCAGTGCTTATCTGATTTTCCCTCACAGTTCCCTTAAATGCCTTTAATGCCGGAACTAAGGAAGCTGCCATTGATACAATAAATCCTATAGCCGCCGCCCCGAAAAGTTTGAGAGCATTAACCGAGAAGACCGTAAGCGAGGAAAGAGTCAGCTTTAATATCGCAACAAAAAGTCCGACAGACAATAAAGAACCGATAACCGCACCGAGCGCTGCAATTATTATGTTTTCAGCAACAAACATTGTAAGAACCTGTCTGTTGGTTGCGCCTGCTGCTTTGTATTTTGCAACAAGTCTTACCTTTTCTTTTGATGTCATCATGAACAGAATTGCTATAAACACAATACCAAGGGCCATTACTGCGGCACCGGAAAGCACAACCGGAGCAGTAAGGGAATTTGTCTGTTCTTCTATATACTTCTCATCTTTTGCTATTTCCACACTTAAATCCCTGTATGCCTCTATTGCCTTAATAGACTCCATAACGGATTCAGTGTCAGCGTCAGGGCTGACCTTTATGTAAATGGCGTTACATATGCCTTCCGCTGCTGTTCCTGATGCAAGTTTTGCAACCTGATTATTTCTTCCGACAAACTGGAATGGTGAATCTGAAAGGAAATACCCACTGTTTTCAGCAATTCCGTACACATAGAAACTTGCACTGTTACTGCCAAGGGTAAGCGCTATTCTGTCTCCTATACTAAGAGAGAAATGCTCTGCACAGGAGGAAGAGATAATGACACTGTCCGAGTTCATATTCCCGGTATCTTTTTCAATATAATTGATTTTCTGAAGGGATTCTGTCTTTCCGTCCTCATATCCCCTGATCTGAATGTATTCTCCGTTGAGGACTGCGTATACACTCATGGACGGGACGATTTCCTCTATGCCGTCTATATTTATCAGCGGTGCAGATACATTGGTTATCCTGTCCGAATCAGACTTTGTCAGAATAACTATATCACTGGAACCTGCTGATGCTGTTTCGCTCGCATAAATAAACTCATATACCGCATTTTTGAATGAGAGCATACAGAAAATCATTGCAACAACCACTGCAATGCTTAATACTGTTCCCGCTACTCTCAGCGGTTTTGATTTTATGTTTTTAAGAGCGAATTTTATCATTATTTAAGAAGGCCGTCTTCCATTGTTACTATTCTTGAAGCATAGGCTGCATGCTGTGATGAGTGCGTTACCATAACAAGAGCAACCTTAAATTCTTTATTAATTTTCTTTAAAAGTTCCATTACCTGACCACCCCTTACGCTGTCAAGAGATCCTGTAGGTTCATCAAGGAATATAACCTTCGGGTCAGTAACAAGAGCACGTGCAATTGCGGCTCTCTGCTGCTCACCGCCTGAAAGCTGTTTAGGATAACTGTTAAGTCTGTTGTCTATTCCGAGGTAGTCTGAAATTTTAAGAACTTTGTCTTTAAAATCGGATTCTTTCTTTTTTGAAAGAACAAGCGGAAGAGTTATATTCTCATAAACAGTAAGGTTTTCAACAAGGTTATCTGACTGGTATACAAAAGAAAAATCTTCCCTTCTCATTCTTGAAAGTTCATTATCATCTATTGAGTTTATGTCTTTTGAAAGAATGGATACTTTTCCTTCATCAGGTTTATCCGTTCCTGCAAGAATATAAAGGAATGTTGATTTACCTGAGCCGGATTCACCGACTATAGCAACGAATTCTCCTTCGGTAAGAGTGAAATCAATTCCCTTAAGAATTTCACTTACACTGTCACCGGTATTAAAGGATTTTTTTATACCTTCTGCTTTAATAACCTCAGATGCCATATACTCCTCCGTACGTGCATTATATATGAATTATATCATACGCACGCCCGAAAACAAGAAAAAATATATAAGTAAAGGCACCAATGTGGTGCCTTTAACTATTGACTGTGTTGATTTTATGCTTCTTTTTTAGCCGGGAAAAGCTGGTCTATATTCTCTTTTGAAACGCCACATTTCTTTGAGAAGATGAGGCTGAAGAGAGGTGTTACTATCATGCTGCATACCATAGAAAGAACACCGATAAACGGGCTTCTTGAAATGCCTGCCTTAAATGCCTGACCGAATGTCGGATCCGGAACAGACGGAGCATAGTAACCAAGACCGATGATAAGTGCGAATGTAAGGAGGATACTTGCAATAATGGATGCATATGCACCGGCTTTGTTTGCCTTTTTGCTGTAGAGACCGTAAATGTATGGTCCTAAGAAACATCCCGCAATTGCACCCCAGCTTAATGACATCATTGATACGATTGCATCTATTTCAAGGATTGCAAGAACTGCTGAAATTGCTACGAAAACAAGGCAGAGAACTCTTAAGAGAATCTGCATATTTGAATCAGGCATACTCTTTTTGACATATCCTTTGACGAAATCAACCGTAACAGTTGAAGCCGATGATAATGAAAGAGATGCAAGAGTTGACATGGATGCTGAGAAAAGAAGAACTATGATAAGTCCGAGCATTGCTGACGGAAGGTTATTACAGATCATTTCAGGAATAAGTCTGTCTGCACCGCCTTCAGGCATTGTGTCAACGAATCTTGTTACCATACTTCCCATAAAGTATGCACCTACTCCGACGACTGCTGAAAACAGTGTGGAAATGATAACACCTTTCTTTATTGCATTATTATCTTTGACTGCATAGAATTTATGGACTGACTGAGGAAGTCCCCAGATACCAAATGATGTAAGGCATACAAGAATTATGATATTGAACATCTGATTGTCAAGGAATGTTTTTCCTGCCGGTGTTTCAGTCTGAGGAATAAGAGTGAGTCTTGGGTCATTAAAGAGTGCTGTAAGGCCTTCACCCCAGTTCATCTTATCGTTTGCAAGAAGCATAAAGACTGCTGTTGTTACACCTACCAGCATGATAATTCCCTGAATAAAATCAGTGATTGTTGTTGCAAAATATCCGCCGAGGAAGAGGTAAATTGCTGTAAGGCCTGCAAGTATCAGGATACACCAGATTGCATCGATATGAAGAACAGCCTCAAAGATATATCCCATTCCCTGGTATACAGATGCTGAGTACGGAAGAAGGAATATGAAAATAACCAAAGATGCAACAAGTTTAATGTGTGAACTTTCATATCTCTTTTCAAAGAATTCCGGCATCGTTCTTGCCTGAAGGGTATTTGTCATTGCTTTGGTTCTCTTTGCAAGAACGAGCCATGCGAGGAGTGTACCGATAAGCATGTTGCCGATACCTACCCAGATTGCGGAAAGGCCGAAGTTCCAGCCGAATTTTCCTGCATATCCTACAAAAACAACTGCTGAGAAGTATGTAGCGCCGTATGCGAAAGCCGTAAACCATCCGCCGACGCCTTTATTTGCGAACATAAATCCTTCAACGGATTTGCTCTTTCTGCTTGTTAAAAATGCCACAACTAGAATAACTGCCATGTAGCAGCCGAAAATGAGCCACTGTGGCCATGTGCTACTTTCTGATAATATACCTGTAAACATAATCTTATTAATTCTCCACTGCCGCGACCATGTCTTTTACCTTATCAAAAACATAGTCCGGTTTTACATCTGAAAGAGGAATCATGTCCTCCGATGTTTCTCCCGACAGAACAAGGACTGATGTGAATCCGCATTTTGTTCCGAATGCTATATCCGTATAGAGTCTGTCTCCTACCATAGCTATTTTCTCAGGTGCGACTCTGTATCTTGCTGCAAGTCTTTCTCCTGCTGTCTTATGCGGTTTTCCCATTATAATATCCGGGGTTCTGTTTATTGTAAGTCTGATAAACTCAATCATTCCGCCTATATCAGGCATCGGGCATTCCGGCGCCGGGCAGCGCATATCAGGGTGCGTTGCGATATATGGCAGACCTTTGTTAAGATACTGGCAGAACTTGTACAACCTGTCATAACTAAGAGAAGTGTCAAAACCAATAACACACACATCCGGGTTCTCATCCGTGAGTGTGATGCCGTAGCTTTCAAACTCTCCTTTTAGGCGGTCGTTACCAAGTAAAAACACGCGTGCCCCCTTGTAATTTTTTAAAAGATATTCACATGTTACCTGACCACTTGTGTATATCTCTTCAGGTGTAGCTTTTAATCCGAGACCATTAAGACGCTCAACATAATCATCGTGGCATCTAGAACTGTTGTTTGTAAAAAAGCAGACTTTTTTGCCCATTTTTCTCAGTTTTTCGACAGCTTTATAAGAACCGTCTATCTCGTTGTTACCGATATAAACAGTTCCGTCAAGGTCAAATACAAACAGTTCAATGTCTTTTAAATTTTTCACTTAACACCTTCCATTATCATTAAAAGAATATGCTCGATTGACTATAAAGTCAATAAATAAAAAGTGATTCTTTTTCTGTATACGCTTAATTTGTGTGCTTAATTGCCTACAGACACAACATGTGATAGAATGAAATCAATAAATTATAGGAGCTGTAAAATGAAAGTTATTTTACTCGCAGATGTCAAAGGCACAGGCAAAAAAGGCGATATCGTTGAAGTCAATGACGGATACGCACGTAATTTCCTTATAAAGAAAGGAATGGCAAAAGAAGGCACGGTCCAGGCTGTTTATGTAGAAAACGAAAAGAAAAAAGCATTGGCTGCAAAAATAGCAAAAGAGAAAGCAGAAGCTCAGGCTGTTGCTAAAACTTTTGACGGGAAAATCATCGAAGTCAAAGCAAAAGGCGGAGACAACAACGGAAAGATGTTCGGTTCAGTAACAAGCGAACTTGTATCAAATGCATTAAAAGAACTCGGTTATGACATCGACAAGAAGAAAATCGAAATCAAGGGCACAATCCGTGACTTCGGTGAATTTGAGGTAACATTAAGACTTTATCCTGAAGTATCCAAAACAATCAAAATCAATGTTGTAAGAGGATAATGAGCGAATTTATCACGGATCTTCAGATAAAAAATTACAGAATAATTCAGGATACCGCATCATACTGTTTTTCCCAGGACTCGGTAATTCTTGCAAACACCGCAAAATTTGCAAAAACAGACCGGATTCTTGACCTTGGAACAGGGTGCGGCATTTTATCTGTTCTTGCAATCATAAAGCAGCATGTAAAAGAAGCCGTCGGTATTGAAATTCAGGAAAAAGTCTGTGATATGGCGGAAAGATCAAACAGGATGAACGGAATTGAAAATTTCCGAATCATCAACGGAGATATAAAAGACATCCGTAATCTTGTAAGAGCAGAATCATTCGACAAAGTAATAACAAACCCTCCTTATTTTCAGGGAAATGCTGAAACAGAAAAGAATCTTTCAAATATAGAAACTACAGCAACTCTTGAGGATTTTATCAAAGCAGCAGCTTATTCACTTAAATTCGGAGGAGATTTATATATTGTGCTGAAAATTGACAGACTCGCCTCACTCGTAAGCGGTCTGAAGAATAATAACCTTGAACCTAAGGAAATAACATTCGTATACCCTAAACTTTCAGCCGGGGTGGATGTTGTTATAATAAAAGCAAAAAAAGGCGCCAAAGAAGGACTTATCTCCAAAACACTCATCATCCAGGATGAAAACGGTGCCTACACAGAAGAATTTCAGGAGCTGTATAAATAATGGCAAAACTTTATATAGTCGGGACTCCGATTGGAAATCTTAAAGACATCACCTACCGTGCAGTGGAAACACTGAAAATGTGCGAGTACATAGCATGTGAGGACACAAGGCATTCCCTTCCACTTCTTTCAGCATATGACATTCATGCCAAATTAATTGCATACCACAAATTCAATGAAGCAGAATGCAGCAACAAATTAATAGAACTTATACGTGACGGAAATAACGTTGCAATAATAACAGATGCAGGTATGCCGTCCATATCAGACCCTGGTGCGGAAGTAGTCTCAAGATGCCATGAAGGCGGAGTTGAAGTTGAGCTTGTCCCTGGCCCGACAGCTTTTGCAAGCGCAGTAGCACTCAGTGGCATAAAAGATGCAGGTTTCACATTTATAGGGTTTTTACCTGATAAAAAGGCAGATAAAGTATCGATTCTGACAAAAGTTGACAAAACAGAACTCCCGATAATCATCTATGTAGCACCACACGATTTAAAGAAAACCGCAACTGATCTTTTGGATATTCTCGGAGACAGAACAGTAAGAGTATGCCGTGAGCTTACAAAAATACATGAATCAGTAACCGTAACCACCCTCTCCTCATTTGAATGCGAGGAACGCGGTGAAATTGTAATGATAATAGACGGAAAGAAAGAGGAAAATCCATATCTTAAACTTTCTATTAAGGAACATCTTCTTTCATATATTAATGATGGAATGGATAAAAAGGATGCCATAAAAAAGGTTACCCAGGAACGTGGCATTCCTAAAAATGATGTCTATCAGGAATCCATGAAGCTTTAAAGCAAAATGAGGGACCACACGGTTCCTCACTTCTTTATTATCTTCTTTGCTATTTTTTATAAGGGTTGGACTCCCATACTTTCACATAATCGACAAGGAAATCACTTATGTATGAGCCTTCCTCTGTATATGATGTCGGGAACGCCCCTTCTGGATTTGCAGTAATTGGTTCTGTTCCTATCTGGAATATTGATTTGCTGGCATTTCCGTTTGCTCCGTCTATTTCACATGACAGGAAAAGAAAACTGTCTTTCTTTGAAACATTGCCTTCCATATTCGGAGACCACATTAATTTTCCATCAAGATAAAAGTCATAACCGTTTTCAGTCCAGTCCAGACCGAATACGTGCCATGCATCAAAAATATTCACAGGGTCTTCCTGACTAAGGAGCTGATCAATATATGATGTACCACTTAGATAATTGGCACCGTAATCTCCTATATGATATGCACTCTGATATGTTACTGCCTGTTCTCCGTCATTTTTATAATATGGCGACTCGAATATATCAAGTTCGGTTCCTACTATATCAGCATCCTTTGACGGGCCGCCCATTTCATCACAGAAAATCCAGAATGCCGCCCACATGCCACTCGCTTTAGGCACAAGGACCTTTGCCTCATAATAACCATAATGTTCTTCCCAGTTATTATTTGTATCTATTGCGCCGGTATAATACTTTCCGCCAATTAAAGATGTACGTATAACTAGGTTCCCGTCTTTTGCGAAAACCTGATTTTTATCCCAGTATCCACCCTTTCTTATCCCGTTATAAATATTCCAGACAGACGTGTCCAATGTGTCAAACTCATCACAGAATATAAGTTCCGGACCTTTTGGTTCTTCTTCCGATTTCTTGTCACAGGAAGTAAACGACAAAGTTGTCATGACAAGAACTAATATAGTAACGACTAATACTGCTGTTCTTCTCATATATACCTCTGCTGTAATTATATTTACTGACAGCAATCCGGTCAATTGCCAAATGAAGAATATCGCCCACTCAAAAGATATCGTCTTGCACTATGTTTCACTGGAATGTAAAATATAACTACTTAACAAACTACATGTAGGAGGGAATATGAAAACATTATACAAAAGCGGAACAATCGTAGATGGAAGCGGAAACAAGCCTTACGTTGGGGATGTTCTTGTAGAAAACGAAAAAATTATCAAAGTAGGATCAAATTTAACAGATGAAGCTGACCGAATTGTAGACTGCACGGGGCTTACTGTTGCTCCTGGTTTTATCGATGCACACTCACATAATGACTTCTTCTGTGATTATGACAATGCTGAGGTATATTTTAAATCATTCATTCAGCAGGGCATAACAACTCAGATCACCGGAAACTGCGGGTTCTCACCATTCGGTGTTGCTTCTGAAAGTAAATATAAAGATAAAGTCGGTGGTGGTCTCTTCCACACAAAGAATCCAACTGGATTCAAAGAATGGACAAAACGAATTGAAAACAAACTTTATGTAAACGTTGTTCCTCTTATTGGGCATGGTACAACACGTATCAGTCTTTCAGGTTATGATCCTGCTCCACTTTCAAAAGAGCAGATTGCCGAGGAAATGAAACTTGTCGATGAAGCAATGGAGAACGGTGCTTTCGGAGGTTCATTCGGTTTCATGTATGAACCTGGCATGTATTCAAAGAAAGAAGAGCTATATGCGTTTGCAAGTGAAATAGCCAAATATGACGGAATTGTAACCGTCCACCCTCGTGCATGTTCTAAAGTAGCACTCGGATATCCTTTGATTTCAAAGCCTCATATTGAGATTGCTCTTGATGAAGTAATTGATATTATGGAAAAGTCCAAGTGCAGAATGGAGTACTCTCACCTTATCTTCACAGGAACATCATCCTGGCCGAGTGTTGAACCGATGCTGAAAAAATTCCATGATTATAAAGATAAGGGCTATAAGATTGCATATGATAACTATTCATTTACATATGGAGCATCTGTTATCACAATTGCAATGCCTGTATGGTATATGGCAATGACTCCTGAGCAGAAAAAGAAAAAATCAACCATCTTCAAACTCAAAATCATGTTAAATTTAACGAAAGTGCTTCTTGGTATTGACTTCCCTGATTTCACCGTCGCATACATCGGACCAGGATATGAAAAATATGAAGGAAGAACCGTTTCTGATATCGCCAAAGAAGAAGGTGCAACGGAATTTGATACATATCTTAAACTTGTTGATCTTTCAAACGGTCAAGGAAGACTGTACCTTGGTAAATACTATAACGATGAGATCATTAACCGCTTGATGACTGATGACCTTTCTATCTTTATGACTGATGCATGGATTGAGGAAAGCGGAACTCAAAACGGATCAGCATTCCAGTGCTTCCCATACTTCCTCGTCAGAGCAAAACAGAACAACATTCCAATTGAAAAAGTTATAAGAAAAATGACAGGTGAAACAGCAGACAGATTCATCATTAAAGAACGAGGATATATCAAAGAAGGATACTATGCCGACCTTACGATTTTCGATTATAATAATATTGTAATTGATACAAAAGTCCCGGATTTCACCCCTAAAGGCATCAAATATGTTGTTGTTAATGGTACAGAAGTTGTTGATAATGAAGAATATAAGACAGCAACTCCTGGAAAAGTTGTACTGAAAAAATAAGGTTTAAGTTATACTAATAACAAGTCCGCTAAAGAACATTCTTTAGCGGATTTTATTATTTATGGGTTGACTAGTTTATTTATTTTCTTTATTATTCTTTCATGCAAAACAACCATGCTATTCCACTTAATGATTTCTTAATAATCAAAGACTCTAAACGCATCTGGGAACTTGATGCACTTAGAGGCATCTGCATTTTACTGGTTGTTTTAGACCATATAGCAAGAATTACTTATTACTACTTCGGGAAAGTCTGGTACGGACCTCAACTAATCGGAGATTCTATTGGGGCACAGATATGCAGATTCCTTCGTGATGCACAGACAAGCGCTGTTCGCGAATCATTAAGAATAGTCGTATTGTTTATATTCTTTTCTATATGTGGAATCTGTTCCCATTTCCGCAGGTCAAATTTTAAACGGGCCGCTGAATTAGGTCTGCTCGCCGCTATCATTTCTATCGGATCATATACACTGGACAACACATTCCATGTGCAAAATTCATATATTGAATTCGGAACTATTCACTTTCTATCGTTCTGCATCTTCTTTTACTGTATTTTAGACTTTCTGACAAAGAAGACTCCTATATTGAAATCGCTGACAGCCACACTTTTGATGGTGGGAATAATCATCACTTATTTTACATATAAAGCACCAGCTTCCACTCCTGAATGGGCATATTTTATTTTCCCGTACAGGCACTATGATGGGACCAATTCGATTTTTTATTATATTAATGACTTATCACCTGGAGATCTTATGAATCTGATCCCGTGGAGTGCGTTTTTCCTTATAGGGGTTGCAATAAAACCAGTTTTATATCCTGAAAACCGCTCTCTTCTACCTGATTTTGACAAAGCCTGGCACAGACCAATCACTTTTATAGGCAGGCACTCTTTGTTTATTTACCTTACACATTTGTTCTTTTTCGGAGCAATTATTTTAGTTATAAGCAAAATTGTCTTTAATACCTGGGCTGTTTTCTAAAACACATCTGACCAAAGCAAAGAGAGTTTGTTTACGAACTCTCTCCGGTTATTATTTATTAATGATATTATTTGAAATATCTGTCAAGTAATCCCTTTAATGCTTTGCCGTGTCTAACTTCATCTCTTGCCATTTGCACTAATTGACTCGCCTATAATGTGATGTTATCATATAACCACTAAGTAGGTGACACATATGACAGAATTTTTAGACATTATCAATAAAACAATTAACGGGTTATATAATAGGGATAATTACATCACAAACGACAAGTTCCAAGAAGCGATTAACTATATTAACAATTCTTCTTGTTCACTTATCTCTAAAACAGCATTTGCTGCCGATATCATAGATGCGTTCAATACAATTTTCCTTCTTGGAAATTATGAGCAGAATTCTTATGAAGAAATTGATAGAATTCTTAAAGAAGTTGATAACAATAAGAACAATGTTTGTGTAGATCTATATGTTAAAGATTTGTATTTTAACATAGTAGATAAAGCATACAATGAAGGCGATAATCTTTTTAGATTTACAATTGATACAATAAACACAATTAATAAATTCCTAGACTATTCGACTGGTGTTTTATTAAACAACGACATTGCATCAATTAGTTTCAATTCAATTAAAAAAATATCGGAATCCGAAGTGGACTTAATCAAAAATGTCGATGAATTAAATAATCAGTTTATAGAAAATTGTCAAAAATTAAAAAAATAATTAAACATTAAAAAGAGAGGGCCTGGAAATAGGCCCTCTCAAAATTCGCTTAAAAAACCGATTATTTGAAATATCTGTCAAGTAATCCCTTTAATGCTTTGCCGTGTCTAGCTTCATCTCTTGCCATTTCATGTACTGTATCATGAATTGCATCAAGATTTTCTTCTTTTGCACGTTTTGCAATTTCAAACTTGCCTGCCGTTGCACCATTTTCTGCTTCAACTCTCTTCTCAAGATTGATCTTTGTTGATGGTGAAACGAGTTCTCCTAAGAGTTCACAGAATTTTGCTGCATGTTCTGCTTCTTCAAATGCTGCCTTTTCCCAATATAAACCGATTTCAGGATATCCCTCTCTGTGAGCTGCTCTTGCCATTGCGAGGTACATACCTACTTCTGTGCATTCTCCCTGGAAGTTTGCTACTAAACCTTCATAGATATCATCTGGGATTGTGCCTTTTGCTCCGACACCGATTACGTGTTCAGCTGCCCATGAAAGACCTCCGTCCTGAACTTTGAAATTTGTGCCTTTGCATCCGCACTGCGGACATTTTTCCGGAGCGGAATCTCCTTCGTGAACATAACCACATATTGGACATACATATTTTGCCATAGTTCATTTCTCCTTTATATATATTTTTTTTATTTCAAATTCCCTTTCGGGTTATTTACATTCACTGCAGGTACCACTAAACAGAATATATGTTTTGTCGGTTTTATTCTCTTTAAAATCGATGTCACCCATAAACTTATCGAAATCAAAGAATATGTCGTAAACTTTACCACACTTGTCACAGATAAAATGTCCGTGATTCATTATGGTTTTATCAAACCTCGACGGCTTACCATTTACCGGTATTTCAAGAATAAGCCCTTCGTTGACTAATTCCCTTAAAATCCTGTAAACCGTACCTAAACTGATTTTAGGAAGCTCTGCCTGAGCTCTTTCATATATCATATCGGCGGTCGGATGATCGCAGGCCTCCTCTACGATATTTTTAATCAGTTCTTTCTGCTGAGTGTTCCTTACTGCTTTCATTAATTTCCTTATTGATAATGATTACTATTATCATTATAGTATTTAATTAAATATTGTCAACAAAAGAAAAACGGCCTGAATAATCAGACCGTTTCCTATCATAGGTAATAATAATTATTTGATTTCTGCTTCTGCACCAGCTTCTTTTAATTTTGCTACTAATGCTTCTGCTACATCTTTTGCAACGCCTTCCTTGAGGGCCTTTGGTGCTGCTTCAACTGCTGCTTTTGCTTCTACAAGGCCGAGACCTGTTGCTTCTCTAACAACCTTGATAACTGCAATCTTGTTTGCGCCGAAAGATTTAAGAATTACGTCGAATTCTGTCTTTTCTTCTGCTGGAGCTGCATCTGCTGCTGCGCCTGCACCTGCTGCTGCTACTGGAGCTGCTGCGCTTACGCCGAATTCTGCTTCTAATGCTTTAACGAAATCGTTTAATTCAAGAACTGTCATGCCCTTGATTTCTTCCATAAGTTTATTGATATCTGCCATTTTTGTATTCTCCTAATTATTTTTTCTTTTTGTTCTGACCATGTCAGAGTGTCTAGGCGGCAATTATGCCTGTGCCTTTGCTTCTGCAATCTTGTTGATGCAGATTGCGAGTTTTGTGATTGGTGACTGCATTGATCCGAGCATCTTTGAAAGTAAAATTTCTCTTGATGGGATTGCTGCGATTTTCTTTAAGCCTTCTTCATCCATGAATTCGCCTTCGACCATACCGCATTTTGCTGCCATCTTCTTTAATGAAGAAATGTTCTTGCAAATGAATTTAGCCGGAGCAACTGCATCCTTGTCTGAAAAAGCTACTGCTGTAGGTCCGTTTAATGCTTCATCAAACTGAGTATAACCGAGTTCGTTGAATGCAATCTTAACTAAACGATTCTTTAATACTGCATAATCTACGCCATTTTCTCTGAGTTCTTTACGGAAAGCTGTATCTTCAGCAACAGTAAGTCCCTTATAGTCAATGATGACGATGGATTTTGCAGCCTGAATTTTAGCTTTGATTTCTTCGACCTGAGCCTTTTTAGCTGCTAATACTTCCTGATTCATTATTACCTCCTATAATAGTCAATAGGTTTACCCTATAAAAATTTAATGCGCCATTCCAAACGAGAATGACGCATAATTACTTTAGGTATTTAGCTCATCCTCGGCAAGCGCTGTGCTTACGGATTTCTCCACTTGCTGTCTTTGGAATGTATTAATAATATTATAACTGCTAATTTAAGTCAAACGATTTAAATGCAATTACATGTTGATCTTGTAGTTAACTTTGATACTTGGGCCCATTGTGGATGTAATATAAACAGATTTTAAATATACACCCTTTGCTGCTGCCGGTTTTGCTTTTACAAGAGCATCCATTAATGTGTTGAAGTTCTCAAGGAGTTTTTCTGCTCCGAATGACTTCTTACCGAATGGGCAGTGAACGATAGCCTGTTTGTCAACTCTGTATTCAACTTTACCAGCTTTAATGTCCTTGATAGCTTTTGCAATATCCATTGATACTGTTCCGCTCTTCGGGTTTGGCATTAAGCCCTTTGGTCCTAAAACTTTACCTAAACGTCCGAGAACACCCATCATGTCCGGTGTTGTTACGATTACATCGTAATCAAACCAGTTTTCCTGCTGGATCTTCTGAACCATTTCATCTCCGCCGACGAAGTCTGCGCCTGCTTCCTGTGCCTCATCAGCTTTAGCACCTTTACAGATTGCTAAAACTCTTACAGTTTTACCTGTTCCGTTTGGAAGTACGACAACTCCTCTAACCTGCTGATCTGCGTGACGTGGGTCAATACCGAGTTTAACATGTAACTCTATAGTTTCATCGAATTTGGATTTTGCTGTCTGAACTGCTAAGTTCATTGCTTCTTCAGTTTCATATGCTTTTGATCCTTCGATGAGTTTTTTCGAATCTACATAATTTTTACCGCGTTTCATACTCTATACCTCCTTAGTCAACAACGACAATACCCATACTGCGGGCTGTGCCGGCGATCATACTCATAGCTGCATCAATATCTGCTGCATTGAGGTCAACCATTTTCTGCTGTGCAATCTGTCTAACTTGGTCTTTCGTAATCTTTGCTACTTTGTCCTTATTAGGAGCACCTGATGCTTTATCAATTCCGCAAGCCTTCTTAATTAAAACTGGCGCTGGTGGTGTCTTAAGAACAAATGAGAATGAACGATCCTGGTAAATAGTGATGATTACAGGAATAATTAATCCTGCATCTTTTGATGTCTTTTCATTGAATTCTTTTGTAAAGCCGGCAATGTTAATTCCGTGAGGACCGAGTGATGAACCTACTGGTGGTCCCGGTGTCGCTTTGCCTGCTGGCAATTGTAATTTAACAACCGCTGTAATTTTCTTAGCCATATTTCCTCCTGACTAGCGTGGTTTAGCGATGGTATATAAGATTTGCCATCTCCCACTTAACATGAGTTTTTAGTCCTCCGACTCAGCCAATTAATTAGCCATTCTTTCTACTTGTTCAAAATCAAGTTCAACCGGTGTTTCACGGCCAAACATTGAAACGATAACTTTAATCTTTTTGCGTTCTGCACTGACTGATTCGACTGTTCCTGTAAATCCTTCGAGCGGTCCGTTTACAACTTTTACAAGTTCACCCGGCATAAAGTCAAGATCAACAATCTCACGATGCTCAAGTCCGAGTCTCTTGATTTCTGCTTCTGTAAGCGGAGTTGGTCTTCCGGCAGGACCTACGAAACCTGTAACGCCGTTTGTCTGTGTTACAAGGTACCATAAACGGTCGGAATAAATCATTTTGATGAACACGTAACCAGGGAATTTCTTCCTCTGTATAACTTTTCTCTTACCATCTTCTTTTTCGATAATATCTTCATATTCCGGAACTACGATATCAAAAATCTGCTCCTGCAGTCCGTTGTTATCAATTAAGTTACGGAGACTCTTCTCTACTTTAGATTCGTAGGAAGTATATGTATGAAGAATATACCATAATGGTGTTTTTACGTTTTGCATAAAAGCCCTCTTAGATAAATACTGTAGTCCACTTGCCATCGACAACAAGGCCAAGTAAACCAGCTAATACGTAGTCGATAATGAATAAAACGACAAAGAACAGGACAACTACTGTTAAAACTACTGCTGTATTTTTAGCAACGTCTTTTCCTTTAAGCCATGTAACCTTTTTAAGTTCTGAGAAAATACCCTTGAGTCCTTTACCCATTCTCTTGAAGATATTAGGCTTCTTTTCAGAGTCTTTTTTCTGAGCCTGCTTTTTGTTATCCGGCTTCTTTTTTGCTTTATCAGTTTTTGAATCTACATTAACTGCAGCTTTCTGAACTACAGGTTGTGCAACCTTCTTCTCTTCTACTGCAACTTCTGTCTTTTCAACTGAGGTATTTTTCTTAGGCGTTTTTTTAGCCATTTCTGCCTCCTAAACCTTACTTAGTTTCTCTATGTAAAGTATGTTTTTTGCAGAATCTGCAATATTTCTGAAGTTCCATTCTATCTGGATGCTTCTGCTTATTTTTAGTAAGATTGTAGTTACGTTGTTTACATTCTGTGCATGCTAACACAACCTTTACTCTAACTTCTTTCTGAGCCATTATAGCCTCCCTTTTTTGTCCTTTTGTTTAAGAGTCACCCCTGCACGGCATAGGCCATGCAGGGATTTCATCATATTTAAATGAAAGAACAATTATTCAATAATTTTTGCAACAACACCAGAGCCAACTGTTCTGCCGCCTTCACGGATAGCAAAACGAAGTCCTTCTTCGATAGCGATTGGTGTGATAAGTGAGATTTCCATTTCGATATGGTCACCAGGCATTACCATTTCAACGCCGTCTGGTAATTTGATAGAACCTGTAACGTCAGTTGTTCTGAAATAGAACTGTGGACGATATCCATTGAAGAATGGTGTATGACGTCCGCCTTCTTCTGCCTTTAATACGTATACCTGGCTTGTGAAGTGTGTATGTGGATGAATTGAACCCGGTTTAGCAAGAACCTGACCACGTTCGATTTCTGTTCTCTGGATACCACGGAGAAGAACACCGATGTTATCGCCGCCCTCTGCATAGTCGAGGAGCTTACGGAACATTTCGATACCTGTTACTGTTGTTTCTTTCTTTTCATCAGAGAGTCCAACGATTTCAACTTTGTCGCCCATCTTGAGCATACCACGTTCTACTCTACCTGTTGCAACTGTTCCACGTCCTGTGATTGTGAAAACGTCTTCAACTGGCATTAAGAATGGTTTATCTGTATCTCTTTCTGGATCTGGGATATATGCATCAACTGCATCGAGTAATGCCTGGATTGGAGCAAACTTAGGGCTGTCCCATTCACCTGCAAGACCTGCCTGCATTGCTTCGAAAGCTGATCCACGGATGATAGGTGTATCATCACCAGGGAATCCATATTCATTTAATAAGTCACGAACTTCCATTTCAACGAGCTCTAAGAGTTCATCGTCATCAACCTGGTCGCACTTGTTAAGGAATACAAGGATATATGGAACACCAACCTGTCTTGCGAGAAGGATGTGCTCACGTGTCTGAGGCATTGGGCCGTCTGTTGCAGCAACAACGAGGATTGCACCGTCCATCTGTGCAGCACCTGTGATCATGTTTTTAACATAGTCAGCATGTCCTGGGCAGTCTACGTGTGCATAGTGACGTTTTTCTGTTTCATACTCAACGTGTGCTGTGTTGATCGTGATACCTCTTGCTTTCTCTTCTGGAGCTTTATCAATTTCGTCATACTTCATAACCTGAGCTTTGCCCTTTGAAGCACTGTACATTGTGATAGCTGCTGTAAGAGTTGTTTTGCCGTGGTCAACGTGGCCGATAGTACCAATGTTAACATGTGGTTTTGTTCTTTCAAACTTTGCTTTTGCCATACTATTTTTTCCTCCAAATTAGTATTGTTTTTTATTTAGTTTGTTTTTATTCCTTAAATCAATATTGTTATATCAATTTAATAAATACTTACTCTTCCGATAATCTTATCTACAAGATTTTTCGGGACCATCGCAAAATGGTCAAATAACATTGTGAATGTTGCTCTGCCCTGGGTCTGGGTTCTTAATGCTGTTGCATACCCGAACATTTCTGCAAGAGGAACATCACAAGTTACTACCTGTGCGCCACTTCTGAGCTCTGTGCCCTTAAGAGCGCCTCTCTTTCCTGTCAGGCCGTTCATTACATCCCCGAGATAATCGTTCGGTGTGATTACTTCGACCTTCATAATCGGCTCAAGCAGTGCCGGTTCGCATTTTTCACAGGCTTCTTTGAATGCCATGGAACCTGCTACTTTGAATGCCATTTCCGAACTGTCAACTTCATGCATGCTTCCGTCTACGAGACGAACTTTGAAATCAACACATTCATATCCTGCAAGTACACCGCTCTTTGCTGATTCTTTAATTCCTTCCCACGCTGCGTTTGCGAATTCTTTGGAAACAACTCCTCCGACTATTTCATTTTCGAATATGAGTCCTCCTTCCGGATTTGGCTCAAGCTCGATAACAACGTGTCCGTACTGTCCGTGACCGCCGGTCTGTCTTATAAACCTGCCTTCGGCCTTAGCAGACTTCGTGATTGTTTCCTTGTAACTTACCTGAGGTTTTCCTATATTGGCCTCGACTTTGAATTCTCTGAGCATTCTGTCAACAATAATGTCGAGATGAAGTTCTCCCATTCCGGCAATGATTGTCTGCCCTGTATCCTTGTCTGTATAGGCCTTAAATGTAGGATCTTCCTCCTGAAGTTTCTGGATTGCATCGACCATTCTTTCCTGAGACGCTTTGCTCTTAGGTTCTATGGCTACCTTGATAACCGGATCAGGGAATTCCATATTTTCAAGAATGACCTGTCTGCCTTTTTCGCACAGAGTATCGCCTGTTACACTGTTTTTCAGTCCGATAACTGCGACGATATCACCTGCAAACGCTACTTCGACATCCTCTCTTTCATCAGCATTCATTCTGAGGATTCTTGCGATTCTTTCATTTGCTCCCTTTGCAGGGTTGAAAGTCGCATCTCCTTTCTTTATTGTACCCGAGTACACACGTATGAATGAAAGTTTACCAACAAACTCATCAGTGAGTATCTTGAATACAAGTGCACTGAAAGGTTCATTGTCGTTAGGATGACGAACTTCAGGGTTCTTTGTATGCGGGTTTGTTCCTTCAATGCTTGCGACATCAGTAGGTGCCGGCAGAAAATCAACAACTGCATCAAGCAGTAACTGAACTCCTGCGTTCCTGTAAGAACTTCCGCAGAGTACAGGATTCAATTTCAGTCCGATAGTTCCCTTTCGGATGGCAGCCTTGAGCTGCTCTAATGAGATTGAATCGTAATCTTCTTCGAGGAATTTTTCCATGATTTCATCATCGAAATCGGCTGCTGCACTGATGATATCCATCCTTGCAAGTTCTGCTTTTTCCTTATATCCATCAGGAATTTCCTTTTCTTCGAATTTGACGCCTTTTGATTCTGAATCATAATAGATTGCCACCATTCTGAGCAGGTCTATTACTCCTTCAAATTCACTTTCCTTTCCAATCGGTAAGGCAATAGGCACCGCATTTGCCTCGAGTCTGTCTTTCATCATCTGGACTGCGTTTTCAAAATTTGCGCCGTTTATGTCCATTTTGTTAACGAAAGCTATTCTCGGGACTTTATAGGTATTTGCCTGCCTCCAGACATTTTCTGACTGAGGCTCAACTCCACCTTTTGCACAGAAGACCGCAACTGCTCCGTCGAGAACTCTCAAACTTCTCTCGACCTCAACCGTGAAATCTACGTGTCCCGGAGTATCGATGATATTTATCTGATGCTCCTTCCAGATGGCTGTTGTTGCTGCAGATGTTATTGTGATTCCCCTTTCTCTTTCCTGCTCCATGTAATCCATGGTTGCATTTCCATCATGGGTCTCACCCAACTTTCTGTTTACGCCTGTGTAGAATAGAATACGCTCGGTTGTTGTGGTCTTTCCTGCATCGATGTGTGCCATGATGCCGATATTCCTCACCTTATCAAGAGCATATTTTCTATCCATCTACTACCACCTATAATGTGCGAATGCTTTGTTTGCTTCAGCAGTCCTGTGCATTTCGTCTTTCTTCTTGACTGCTCCGCCTGTTAAGTTAACTGCGTCTACTAATTCTCCAGCGAGTCTTTCGTTCATTGTCTTCTCACCACGTTTTCTTGCAAATAATACAATCCAACGAATTGCGAGAGTCTGTCTTCTTTCTGGACGAATTTCCATCGGGACCTGGTATGTGGCTCCGCCGACTCTTCTTGCTTTTGTTTCTAATACTGGCATAACGTTCTCTAATGCTTTATTGAACATATCGATTGCTTCCATACCAGTTTTCTTTGCTGCTATTTCAAATGCCTCATAGACGATTGTCTGTGCTGTTCCCTTCTTTCCGTCTAACATTACCTGGTTGATTAATTTTGTAACAACCTTGCTGCCATAAACTGGATCTGGGAGTACGTCTCTTTTCGGCACGCCGCTTCTTCTTGGCATAATGACCTCCTAAAGTCTAAAGTTTAATACATTCGAAAAATTATTTCTTTGGGCGTTTTGCACCATATTTGGATCTTGCCTGCATACGTTTTGCAACGCCTGCTGTATCAAGAGCACCACGAATAATATGATAACGAACACCTGGCAAATCCTTGACTCTGCCGCCTCTGATAAGAACTACACTGTGCTCTTGGAGATTGTGGCCTACACCAGGGATATAAACAGTTCCTTCCATACCGTTTACAAGACGTACTCTTGCGATCTTACGTAATGCTGAGTTCGGCTTTTTAGGTGTGGTTGTTGTTACGCTCAGGCAAATACCACGTTTCTGTGGGCACTGCTGCATAATAGGTGTCTGAGACTTCTTAACCTGTTTTTCTCTGCCATTTCTTATTAATTGATTGATGGTTGGCATTTTTGTTCCTCCTGTAAAGATTTTCGAATGTACCTGCAACCCACAGGCGCATTTCAGTATATTTGCTTCCCCTTTCGGTTCAGCGGATGTCTGATGTACCTATCACACACCTGATGGTTGCATCGGACCGGCTCTTTGGTCTCTGTTTGGATCCGACAGTTCCCTCGAGCTTTCTAGCATGTTTTGTGTTTTCTTCCCTGTCAAAAAAAATATTTTTCCAAAGTTAAAAACTGCCTACGTTTACGTAAGCGAAATAATCTTACCAATATCGACAATTTAAGTCAAACGAAAATGAGCAGATTTTCTAAAAAAAATTATATTTATATAATAATACAAGATGTTGGGCCGGGAAAGCGGGCCACGACACTACTGAAAGTTATCTGAGCGGTACTGTTGCTTTGGCATCGAGAGAAAGATCACTCTCCTCAACCCCGGATTTAATCATAAAACAGGCCTCCGCACCAATCATTGCGGCATTATCGGTACAGTATTTAAGTTTCGGGTAATGTACTTCACAACCGGCCTTTTTAAGTCCATCCACTTTGTCCCTGAGTTCCTGGTTTGCACTCACTCCGCCGGCAATAGCAATTTTCTTTATTCCCGTATTTTCAACAGCAAATCTGAGCGTATCAACAAGCTGATCGGTTGCAGCTTTTTGGAAGCTTGCGGCTATATCGGCAGAAGGTATTTTATCTCCTTTCTGTTCCATATTATGCACCAGATTGATTACAAACGTTTTTAGTCCGCTGTAACTGAAAAACAGGTCATCTAAACGTGTCAATTTAGGCTTTGGCATGTCATAAACAGGCTTTCCCAAGAGCGCCAGTTTCTGTATTTCTGGGCCTCCAGGATAAGGGAGCCCGAGAACCCTTGCGGTCTTATCAAAAGCCTCTCCGGCTGCATCATCTCTGCTCTGGCAAACAAGTTCAAGATTGACATAATCCTTTACTTTTACTATAGCTGTGTGTCCTCCGCTTGCCAGTAGACACAGATACGGCGGTTCAAGAGTGCTGTCTATATAATTTGCCGCAATATGTCCTTTGACATGAGAAACAGCAAACAAAGGCTTATCCCAGGCATAGGCAAGACCTTTTGCAAAATTCACACCGACAAGCAGCGCACCGAGAAGTCCAGCACCGTAAGTAACGGCTATGGCATCTATATCATCCTTTGTCATTGAGGCCTGTTTCAGGGCCTCTTTTACCACGTTTTCTATAGCAAGAGTATGGTTCCTGCTTGCAATCTCAGGCACCACACCACCGAATCTTCTGTGAATCTCAATCTGTGTTGCAACAACATTGGAAACCACCTCACGGCCGTTTCTGACTATTGCACAGGCTGTCTCATCACAACTTGATTCAATCGATAATACAACTATGTCCTTTTTATTCTGAAGACTGTTCATTCTATTTCTGTATCGAGCTTAATTTCAAATACTCGTTGATAAATCCGTCAAGATCGCCGTCCATTACTCCCTGGATGTTTCCTGTCTCAAAATTTGTTCTGTGGTCCTTAACCATTGTATACGGGCAGAAAACATAAGACCTTATCTGACTGCCCCACTCAATTTTCTTGAGATTACCACTGAGCATCGCTGCTTCCTCTTCTCTTTCCCTCTCACGCTTTTCAATGAGCTTGGAACGAAGCATCTGCATTGCGACTTCCCTGTTCTGTATCTGGCTTCTTTCATTCTGACATGCAACAATTATGCCTGTCGGAATATGGGTAATTCTTATTGCACTTTCTGTTTTGTTAACATGCTGACCACCCGCTCCAGATGAACGGTATGTATCTATTTTAAGATCTTCCGGTCTTATTTCTATTTCACTTGTATCTATGATTTCAGGCATTACTTCAAGCGATGCAAAAGATGTGTGTCTTCTGGCATTTGCATCAAACGGGGAAATACGAACAAGCCTGTGGACTCCTTTCTCAGCTTTCAGATATCCGTATGCATTATCTCCTTCGACTCTGAACGTTACGCTCTTGATTCCAGCCTCATCTCCTGCAAGATAATCAAGTTCTGTTAAAGTCCATCCGGCCTTCTCAACATACCTAGAATACATCCTGTAAAGCATCTGTACCCAGTCCTGTGCTTCAGTACCACCAGCACCTGCATGAAGCGTCAAAATGGCATTTAATCCATCGTATTTGCCGCTTAAAAGTGTCGATAGCGAAAGTGCTTCCACTTTTTCCTGAAGTTCTTTTATTGATTCCTGCAGAGATAAATCATATTCATCGCTAGGCTCAAGCTCAACAAGATCGACAGTTTCACTTACATCATCAATCTTTGCTATCATCTTTTCAAACTTCTCAAGTTTGGCCTGAAGCTGACTGATTTCCTTGGAAACCACTTTGGCTGAATCAGGGTCATTCCAGAATTCATCACTGCCCTGGATTTTCTGAAGTTCCTCAAGACGGGCTCTTATTTTAGGAGGATTAATGCTCTCATAAGCACGCACCATTTCGGCACGCATATCGCCGAGTTTATATCTTAACTGGTTGTAGTCTATCATAACAAATTCTTCCCGCAGCAGTTCTTATACTTGAGTCCTGAACCACACGGGCACGGATCATTTCTGCCTATTTTTTTATTCTGATTAACAATTGTTTTCTTTGCTGATGCAATTTCCTGCTGAAGTTTTGCCTCCCCGTTGTCTTCTCTTATCTCAATATTAACCTTGAGAAGAATATTGGCTGTCTCAGAATGAATTCTTGAAACCATATCCTCAAACATTTCCCAGCCTTCCTGACGATAGGAAAGAACAGGATCTCTCTGGCCGTATCCCCTGAGACCGATACCTCTTCTGAGTTCATCCATGGCATCTATATGATCCATCCATTTTGAGTCAACAGTCTTAAGCAGAACAACTCTTTCAAGTTCCTTAAAATCAAAACCTGCAGAAGTGCTTACTTCAATCTTCTTGTTGAAATCCTCAAGAGCAACTTTTAATACTGCTTCCTTGAGTTTGTACACGTCATAGCATGAGCAGAGTTCAGGTGTCATTAAGGATGTTCCCTTCGGGAGCATCTTGAGCTCAAGAGCGTTATTAAATGCTTCATAATCCCATGTCTGATAATCAATCTTATAATCAGCATAATAACCGATTACTTCTTCTGCGAGGTCATCAATCATATCAAGAATCTGGTCATGGACATCCATTCCGTCGAGGACTTTGCTTCTTTCTTTATAGATGATTTCTCTCTGAGCATTCATGACATCGTCATAACTCAGAACCTGTTTACGTATAGAATAGTTTCTTCCTTCAACAAGTTTCTGTGCTCTCTCTATCTGTTTTGTAATTACTGTATTTGCAATCGGCTGATCATCCGGAAGAGCAAATCTTGATGCTATCATCTTAAGCTTGTCGCCGCCGAATATTCTTGCAACGTCATCTTCCATTGAGATATAGAAAATTGTGCTTCCCGGGTCTCCCTGACGTCCTGCACGTCCTCTTAACTGGTTGTCGATTCGTCTGCTCTCGTGTCTCTCTGTACCGATAATTCTCAGGCCACCGAGTGAAAGAACTTTCTGCTTTTCCTCATCACAGTTTATCTTGAATGCATCATAATGGTGTTTGTATGCTTCTTTTGCTGCAATGATTTCAGGGTCATCACTCTGAAGAGGAGATGTAGCCATTTCGATGACTTCGAGTTTATAACCATCTTTTTCCATTTTCTGTTTTGCAAGGAAATCAGGATTTCCGCCAAGCATGATATCGGTACCACGTCCGGCCATATTCGTTGCAATAGTAACTGCTCCGTATTTTCCTGCCTGTGCAATTATTTCAGATTCCTGTTTATGGAATTTAGCATTAAGAACACTGTGCTGTATTCCTTTCTTTTTGAGGATTTTGCTTAATTCTTCGGATTTTTCAACGCTGACTGTACCGACAAGAACAGGTTGCCCGGTTGCATTGTGCTTGATAATATCATCTACAATTGCAGTGATTTTACCTGAAACCTTAGTATAAATCTGATCCTGGTCATCTTTTCTCTGAGATGGGAGATTCGGAGGGATAGTAACGACATCAAGTGCATATATTCCCTCAAATTCGGTTTCTTCGGTTTTTGCAGTACCAGTCATACCGCTGATTTTTTTATACATTCTGAAGAAATTCTGGAATGTTATTGTGGCAAGTGTCTTATTTTCACTTCTTATTACCACTCCTTCCTTTGCTTCAATTGCCTGATGTAATCCTTCATTGTAACGTCTTCCGATCATTACACGGCCTGTAAACTCATCAACAATAAGAACCTCACCATCATTAACAATATAGTCCTTATCCTTTTTCATCATATTATGGGCCTTTAATGCCTGCTGGATATGATGATATATTTCTGTATTCTCAATATCCGTGAGATTTTCAACATGGAAGAACTTTTCAGCCTTCAGGATACCGTCATCAGTAAGCATTATGGCCTTTTCTTTTTCTTCTATTGTGAAATCATCGCCCTCTTTACACTGTTTTGCAAACGTGTTTGCAGTTTTGTAAAGTTCGCTTGACTTGCCTCCTCGTCCTGAAATGATAAGAGGTGTTCTTGCCTCATCAATAAGAATTGAGTCTACCTCATCGATGATTGCAAAATTCAGTGAACGCTGAACCTTATCCTCTTTTTTAACAACCATGTTGTCTCTTAAGAAGTCAAATCCGAGTTCATTGTTTGTGCAGTATGTAATATCACAAAGATAAGCTGCTCTCTTTTCATCCGGTTTCATATTAGGGACAACTACACCGACACTGAGTCCGAGAAATTTATAAAGTTTTCCCATCCATGCTGCGTCACGGGTTGCCAGGTAATCGTTTACTGTTACTACGTGGACACCATTTCCCGTAAGAGCATTAAGATATGCCGGGAGAGTAGCAACAAGAGTTTTACCTTCACCTGTTCCCATTTCGGCGATTCTTCCCTGATGGATTGCGATACCGCCCATAATCTGTACGAAGAAGTGTCTCATGCCGAGTACTCTTGTGCCGGCCTCACGTACGACTGCAAATGCATCCGGCAGAATTTGTTCAAGCGTTTCGCCTTTTGCAAGTCTGTCCTTAAGAACAGCCGTCATTCCGGAAAGTTCGGCGTCACTCATAGCCTGATATTTTGATGCGAGTGCATCAACTTTAAGTGCTGTCTTTTTCAGTTTTGAGACTTTACGGTCATTAGCATTAAAAATTGACATTTTTACCTCTATAATATACCCTCAGCTTCTTTTCTCATTAATTCAGAAAGAAGTGAGTACCTTTTTACTGTTTCGCTGTGAGCTATCATACGTCTTATTGTTTTCTGTGCTCCGACTATGACAACCCATTTTTTTGCTCTTGTGACTGCAGTGTAGAGAAGATTCCTTGACTGAAGCATATAATTTGCATCCAGTGCAATAACCACACAGTCAAATTCGCTGCCCTGAGACTTATGAATGGTTGCCGCATAGGCAAGGACAAGATTATCAAGGTCATCTCGTTTGTATTTCGCAAGCCTGCCGTCTTCAAATTCAACATAAACAAGACCTGCTCTTGGTTCTATGTCAGATATAAATCCTATATCTCCATTGAACACTCCGCTGCCCATGGTCCTGCCCTGAATCCATTCCATATTATAGTCATTGCAGATCTGCATAACTTTATCACCTATTCTGAATACAGTATCGCCGTGTTTAAGTTCTGCTTTTTCCGGCGAATACGGATTGATAAGTTTCTGCATTTCCTTATTCATGTTAATTGTTCCTGCAAATCCTCTCTTCATAGGACAGAGAACCTGAATTGATGCAGGATTGATATTTGTAAATTTCGGCAGTCTCTTTGTTACAAGTCCCAGTGTTTTTGATGCAATTATCATTGGGTCTTCCTCTTCTTCAAAGAAGAAATCAGAACTTGTATTGTCGAGTAACGGCATTTCGCCTCTGTTTATCCTGTGCGCATTAGGCACTATCTGGCTCTTTTCCGACTGTCTGTAAATCTGAGTAAGATAATTTACAGAAAACAGACCTGATTCTATAAGGTCATGAAGTACATTACCTGCACCCACAGAAGCAAGCTGATCTTTATCTCCCACAAGAATAAGTCTTGCGCCTCTCTTAAGAGCCGAAAGCAGAGAGTAGAAAATAAATTCATCTACCATGGAGACCTCATCGACTATAACGACATCTGCCCCAAGAGGATTATCCGAATTATACTTAAATCCGCCTGTTGCCTGATTTACTTCAAGAAGCCTATGTATAGTTTTTGCGGGTTTTCCTGTCGCCTCGCTCATCCTCTTAGCAGCTCTGCCCGTAGGAGCACAGAGTTCCACTTCCATCTTAAGATCTGAGAACATCCTGAGTATGCACTTAATTATTGTTGTCTTTCCTGTACCAGGGCCACCGGTAACTATCTGGATACCATTCTCAACTGCAGCAGTAACAGCTTTTTTCTGATTCTCGTGGAAAGTAATTCCTTCCTGCTTTTCAAAAATTTCAAGCTGCTTTTCAAGATCAACTCTTATATCCGCCTGAGTTTCCTGAAGACGGAAAAGCGCTTTCGCAATATATTTCTCAATGGAATAGATCTTCTTCGTTGTTACCGCTACATGATCTTCAAGAGGGTATTCAACAAGTTTGCCAAGGTAAACCATATCCTCTATGGCAAAACCGATTTTCTTTTCCAAATCTTCACAAGAGCCACTTAAAAGCTCTGTTACAGTCTGTTTAAGTTCTTCTTCGGGCAAATAGTTGTAACCTCTGTTAGACGATGCCTCATTAAGCACATACACCAGAGCGGCCATAATTCTGAAGTCACTGTCCTTAGCAATTCCTACCGCCTCTGCTATTTTGTCTGCAGTCTGAAACCCTATTCCCTCAACATCTGTTATAAGATCATAAGGGTTGTTCCTTATTCTGATTTCAGCACTGTCGCCATATACTGCATATACTTTCAGTGCCATATTTATGGTCATACCGATATTCTGGAGAAAGATAAGCGACTCCTGATTTTTCTCAAGTTCACTGTATGCAAGCCCGAATTCGGTAGCTTTTTTCAGAGATATTCCTTTGACTTTTGCAAGGTCCATCGGATGTTTCATAGCTTCCAGAGAGTCCACACCATAGTATTTGACTATTGCCTCAGCAGTGCCGGGACCAAGACCTTTGATAAGCCCGCTTCCGAGGAACTTCTTTATTCCGTCTAATCTTGCAGGAGCAGAAACCCATACCTTATCGGCAAAAAACTGGTTTCCGTACATGGTCCTGTTCTGGAATTTGCCTTCCACTTTGACCATCTGTCCTTCTGATACAGGAGGAAAAGTTCCGACAACAGTAACGAGACCGATTTCCTCTGTTCTGATATCCAGAACAGTATATCCGGTGTCTTCACTTCTGAAAATTACTGTTTTTACCTCTCCTGAAATTTGCATCTTTCCTCTTTTAATTATAAAACGGCAAGGAAAATCCTTGCCGTTCACATATCATATTCAAAACTGATACCTTTTTGCTGCTTCTGCTACAGCTTCTTTTAAATCTGTTTCTTCCCAGGCAAAGCCTTTTCTTCCGAAATGTCCGTAATTCGATGTCTTTCTGTAAACAGGTCCATCAAGACGGAGCTTCTTGATAATTGCACGCGGGCGCATATCAAATACTTCGGTTACAACTTTAGCGATATCTTCATCGCTGATAATACCTGTTCCGAATGTATTTACATATACTGATACCGGGTGAGCCATACCTATTGCATATGCTACCTGGAGCTGAGCTTTTCTGCAGATACCTGAAGCCACAAGATTCTTACAGATGTATCTGGCCATATAAGTTGCACTTCTGTCTACCTTGGATGGGTCTTTTCCTGAGAATGAACCACCGCCATGAGGACAGAAACCACCATATGTGTCAACAATTATCTTTCTTCCTGTAAGACCACTGTCTCCGGCAGGTCCGCCGATAACGAATCTTCCTGTAGGGTTAATATAAAATTTTGTGTCATCATCAATATATTTCGCAGGAATTGCGACATTGATTACTTTTTCAACAATTTCTTTTTCAATTTCATCATGTTCAACTGTATCTGCGTGCTGTGTTGAGATAACAATAGTATCAACTCTTACAGGTTCTCCGTCTACGTATTCAACAGTAACCTGTGATTTTCCGTCCGGTCTTAACCAGCTGATTTCATTATTTTTTCTTGCCTGAGTAAGTCTCTGTGTAAGCGCATGTGCAAGAGTAATCGGAAGAGGCATAAGTTCTTCTGTTTCATCGCAGGCGTAACCGAACATCATTCCCTGATCTCCTGCGCCCTGACTTTCGAATTCATCTGCAGCATCACTGTCACTTGCAGAATCAACACCTTGTGCAATATCAGGAGACTGTTCATCAATACTTGAAATAACAGCACAGGTTTTATAGTCAAAACCAAGAGAACTGTCGTTATATCCGATATCCTTTATAACGTTCCTGACAATTGCAGGAATATCAGCATAGTGGTGCGTCGAAACTTCACCGAATACGGTTACCATTCCGGTTGTTGCACACACTTCAACTGCTACCCTTGAAGAAGGTTCTTCTGCATAAATGTCATCGAGAATGGCATCCGCGATCTGGTCACAGACCTTATCCGGATGTCCTTCTGTTACACTTTCTGATGTGAAAAATATTCTGCTCATTAGTTTTCTGATGTATTTGGCTCGATAGCCGCTGTCTGTGCAACTGCTTCCTCAACATATGATCTTCTGTCTTCGGCAGGAACTGTTGTGATATTTCTGTAGCACTTCATACCTGTACCTGCAGGGATAAGTTTACCGATAATAACATTTTCCTTGAGACCGATGAGTTCGTCTGTCTTGGAATTGATTGCTGCATCTGCGAGAACTTTTGAAGTTTCCTGGAATGATGCTGCCGAAAGGAATGATTCCGTAGCAAGAGCGGTCTTTGTGATACCGAGAAGGATACGTTTTGCCTTCGGTGGTCTTCCGCCTGCTTCAAGAACTCTTTCGGATTCCTTTTCGTATGTGAAGAGGTCTACAAGTGTTCCCGGTAATAAGTTGGAATCGCCCTGATCTTCAACTTTGACCTTTCTGAGCATCTGTCTAACCATAACTTCAATATGTTTGTCGTTGATTTCAACAGAGGACTGACGGTAAGCGGACTGAACTTCTCTTGCGATATATTCCTGAACACCTCTTACACCTCTTGCAAGGAGCATATGCTGTGGGTTGATTGAACCTCTTGTAAGAGGATCGCCTGCATTGAGTTCTTCGCCATCTTTAACAATGATATTTGCGCCGAACGGAATTGCATATGTTTCTGCGCCATCTGAGTTAGATACTGTTACTGAACGTCTGTCATCAGCAATTGTTACTGCACCCGGAACGAGTGTGATAACTGCTTCGCCCTTCGGCTTTCTTGCTTCGAATAATTCTTCGACACGCGGGAGACCCTGTGTGATATCGTCATCTGTTGCAACACCGCCGGAGTGGAATGTTCTCATTGTAAGCTGTGTACCAGGTTCACCGATTGACTGAGCTGCGATAACGCCGACTGCTTCACCAATCTTAACCGGATTTCCGCTTGCCATATTCTTTCCGTAGCACTTTACGCAGACACCGTTCTGTGTCTTACATGTGAGGACTGAACGGATATAAACACCATATAAGTTATGGATATTTGATCCTGTTTCTTCCCATTTCTGTTTCAGTACTGAATCAATTTCTTTTGCCTTATCAGGAGAGATAAGAGTATCTTTCTCGACGATGACCTCACCTGTATACGGGTTAACAACATCATTAACTGTGAATCTTCCTGAAATTCTGTCGCCGAGTGATTCGATAACAGCTTTCTTTGTATTGAGTGATTTTTCATCAATGATAGGTGTGATGAATGTACCGATATTATCTCCGCAGTCCTGTTCACGTACAATAACTGAATGTGATACATCTACGAGACGTCTTGTTAAGTAACCGGAGTCTGCTGTCTTTAATGCTGTATCAGCAAGACCTTTTCTTCCGCCGTGTGATGATACGAAGTAATCAAGTACTGAAAGTCCGTCACGGAATGAAGCCATAACCGGCATCTCGATTGTTTTACCTGAAGGGTCAGCCATAAGACCACGCATACCGACAAGCTGACGGATCTGCTTCATGCTGCCTCGGGCACCTGAGTTAGCCATCATCCAGATTGGGTTGAAGTAATCATTAAGTTCTACGTTGATTTCTTTTTCAATCTTATCTGTTGCAGCGTTCCATGTCTTAACAACTTCTTTATATCTTTCTTCCTCAGATACAAGACCACGGCTGAATGCCTTTGCTGTTCTTGCGACTTCTTTCTGTGCATCAGCAATAATCTGTGCCTTTGCTTCCGGAACAATCATATCAAATACAGAAGCTGTGATTGAACCGATTGTTGAATATTTATATCCGAGAGCTTTGACCTTATCAAGCATTTCTGCTGTTTCAGTTGCTCCGTGATATTTGAAGCAGTTATCAATGATCTTGGAGAGCTGGGATTTACCGATTGCCGGTGCCTTCTGACCGAGTTCATCCTGAATTGCTTTTCTGAAAATAGAGATTTCGCCGACTTTGGCCGGGTCATTCACATCAAGGTCTTTGTTCTTTTCACATGCATCTGCAATCTTCTTGAATGAATCTAATGAGACGTTCTTCTTTACGATTGTGTTTAATTCATCAGCCTTTCTGTCATCTTTGAGATTCTTCTTGAATAAATCAATGATTGCATGGAACTGATTTTCGTCTATGTTACATCTGAGTCCTAAAATACCCTCGACTTCAAGTTCTCCCTCATTTTCTGCTTTTGTTCTGTCTACAAAACAGAGATCCTGCGGGATTGTTTCGTTGAAGATATAACGGCCGATTGTTGTGTGTAAGAGCTTTGTTGACTCGCTGCCGTCTGCCTTTTTGACTTTAGTACGTATATAACATAATGATTGTAATGTTAATTCCTTATTCATATAGGCCATCATTGCTTCATCAAATGAACTGAAGTAATGACCTTCTCCAACAGCACCCGGTTTGATGATTGTAAGGTAATATGAACCGATAACCATATCCTGAGTTGGTGAAACAACCGGTTTACCATCGGAAAGTTTAAGGATGTTATTTGTACAGAGCATTAAGATTCTTGCTTCTGCCTGAGCCTCGATTGAAAGAGGTACGTGTACAGCCATCTGGTCTCCGTCGAAGTCTGCGTTGAATGCAGTACATGCAAGCGGATGAAGCTTGATTGCTCTTCCTTCTACGAGAACAGGTTCAAATGCCTGAATTCCGAGACGGTGAAGTGTCGGAGCACGGTTAAGAAGAACCGGGTGATCTTTGATAATATCATCAAGAATATCCCATACTTCTGTTCTTCCCTGTTCAACATAACGTTTTGCTGACTTAGGGTTTGTGCAGATCTGTTTGCCAAGGAGTTCTTTAATGATGAATGGTTTGAAGAGTTCAAGTGCCATTTCTTTCGGAAGACCACACTGATAAAGTTTGAGTTCAGGTCCTACAACGATAACTGAACGTCCTGAATAGTCAACACGCTTACCAAGTAAGTTCTGACGGAAACGTCCCTGCTTACCTGCAAGATATCCTGAGAGTGACTTAAGGTCTCTGTTACCTGCGCCCTGGAATGGTTTTCCTCTTCTGCCGTTATCGATAAGAGCATCAACAGCTTCCTGTAACATACGTTTTTCGTTGTTAAGCATGATGTCTGCCGAACCCATTTCTTTTAATTTTTTAAGACGGTTGTTACGGTTGATAACACGTCTGTAAAGTTCGTTAAGGTCAGATGATGCAAATCTTCCGCCGTCAAGCTGAACCATAGGTCTTAATTCCGGAGGAAGTACTGGAAGGACATCGAGAATCATCCATTCAGGTTTGTTTCCTGACTGTCTGAATGCTTCAACAATTTCAAGACGCTTTACAGCTTTTGTCTTTTTCTGTCCTGTTGATGTCTCAATAATCTGTTTTAACTCTCTGCTGTCTTTTTCAAGGTCTACTGCCATAAGGAGTTCCTTGATAGCTTCAGCACCCTGACCGAGTCTCCAGTCAAGTGTTAAACCTTCTTCTGCATATCTTTCTGTGATTTCTCTGTATTCCTTATCAGAAAGAACCTGATTCTTGTAAACTTCGGATACACTGCCCGGATTCATTACGATGAATGAAACAAAGTATGCAACCTGTTCAAGATCTTTAGGAGGAATATCAAGAAGTGTGGCTATTCTTGATGGAACACCCTTTAAGTACCAGATATGTGTTACCGGGCTTGCAAGCTCGATATGTCCCATTCTTTCACGACGTACTTTGGATTTTGTTACTTCTACTCCGCACTTTTCGCAGACAACGCCTTTATAACGTATCTTTTTATATCTTCCGCAGTGACATTCCCAGTCACGTGTAGGTCCAAATATTCTTTCGCAGAATAAACCATCCGGCTCTGGTTTAAGAGTACGGTAGTTTATTGTTTCCGGTTTTGTTACCTCTCCTTTTGACCAGCTTCTGATCTTATCTGGAGAAGCAATGGAGATCTGTATAGCATCAAAGTTACTTAATTCATACATAGCTCTATACCTCCTTCTTAGTCAAAATTTTCAGGATTATCAGGATCTTCATACTGATCCTCACCCTGTTTCATAATATCGAACAGTGACTCATCGTCGCTGATATCATCAAATGAGAACTCGTCTCCTGATTCTCCGCCGAGTTCCGGCTGATCAAAGAGATTGTCTACGAAGAGATCAACTGTTGTGGTCTTCTGTTCATCTTTGTTCTGGACTTCGAAATCAAGTTCTTCATCGTTATCACGGATATTGACTTCTTCACCTGCATCTGTCTTGACAATGACATCAAGTCCGAGACTCTGAAGTTCTTTTACGAGAACCTTGAATGATTCCGGAATGCCTGGTTCTGATGCATATGTTCCTTTAACGATGGATTCATAAGTCTTTACACGGCCTACTACGTCATCCGACTTGACTGTAAGGATTTCCTGTAAGATATTTGCTGCACCATAAGCTTCAAGTGCCCAAACTTCCATTTCACCGAAACGCTGTCCGCCGAACTGTGCCTTTCCGCCTAAAGGCTGCTGTGTTACAAGGCTGTACGGTCCGTTGCTTCTTGCGTGAATCTTATCATCAACGAGGTGATGGAGTTTAAGATAATACATGTAACCTACTGTTGCACGGTTTTCAAAAGGCTCACCTGTTCTTCCGTCATAAAGCTGAATCTTACCATCGAACTGTCCGTCTGTAAGGAGCTGAATTCCTCTGTTCTGGAATGATTCGACTGTTTCAACTGTTTCGGCAAGTGCCTTGATATCTTCTTCGCATGCTCCGTCAAATACCGGTGTTGCAATCTTCCAGTCCAACTGTTTTGCGATTAAACCGAGGTGAACTTCAAGAACCTGACCGATGTTCATACGTGATGGAACGCCTAACGGGTTAAGAACAATCTGAAGCGGTGTGCCATCCGGTAAGTAAGGCATATCTTCTCTCGGAAGGACTCTTGAAACAACACCTTTGTTTCCGTGACGTCCTGCCATCTTGTCTCCGACTGAGATCTTTCTCTTCTGAGCGATGTAAACTCTTACAAGTTTTGTTACGCCAGGAGCAAGTTCGTCTCTGTTCTTCTTTGTGAAAATCTTGACATCAACAACGATACCGCCTTCACCGTTAGGAACACGGAGTGATGTATCCCTTACGTCTCTTGACTTGTCACCGAAAATTGCTCTGAAGAGTCTTTCTTCCGGTGTGAGATCTGTTTCGCCCTTCGGTGTGACTTTACCTACAAGGATGTCACCAGGACGTACTTCTGCACCGATTCTGATAATACCGTCTTCATCGAGGTTCTTTAATGCATCCTCGCTGAGGTTCGGGATATCTCTTGTGATCTGTTCATCACCGAGTTTTGTCTCACGGCACTCGATTTCACGTTTCTCAATATGAATTGAAGTATAGACATCATCACGTACAAGTTCCTCGCTGATAAGAACAGCATCTTCGTAGTTGTAACCTTCCCATGACATGAAACCGATTAACATGTTTCTTCCGAGTGAAAGTTCTCCGTTTTCTGTTGCCGGTCCGTCAGCAAGAACTGTTCCTTCTACTTTTACATTGCCTTCCTCGTCTCTGATTTCACCGATGACTTTCTCACCCTTTGAAACTGCAGGACGCTGGTTAATGCATGTAGACTGGTTGGAACGTTCAAACTTAGAAAGTTTGTATTCTGCGAGATTTCCGTCTGTCTCTCTTACTTTTACTACTGTGCTGTCTACGTATTCAACAACACCGTCTTTCTTAGCAATCTTTAAGATTCCACTGTCATATGCAATCTTGTGTTCTACACCTGTTGCAATCATCGGAGCTTCCGGCTTTAAAAGCGGAACTGCCTGACGCTGCATGTTGGAACCCATAAGAGCACGGTTGATATCATCATGTTCAAGGAACGGGACAAGAGCTGTTGCAATTGAGATAACCTGTTTCGGGCTTACGTCCATGTAATCAACTTTGTCTCTGCTCTTCTTACAGATATCATTCTTGTCACGGCAGCTTACCATCTCGTTAACAAATCTTCCGTCTTTGTCAAGAGGTTCGTTAGCCTGAACAACAACATACTTATCTTCTTCGTCTGCTGTCATGTAGACAATCTGATCTGTTACGATGCCAGTTGCTTTGTCAATTTTTCTGTATGGTGTCTCAATAAATCCGTATTCATTGACTCTTGCGTATGCTGTGAGTGATGTGATAAGACCGATGTTCTGACCTTCTGGGGTTTCAATCGGGCACATACGTCCGTAGTGTGAGTGGTGAACGTCTCGGACTTCGAGGCCTGCTCTTTCTCTGTTAAGACCGCCCGGTCCTAATGATGAGAGTTTACGTTTATGTGTAAGTTCTGCAATCGGGTTCGGCTGATCCATAAACTGAGAGAGCTGAGAAGAACCGAAGAATTCCTTGATTGCGCTTGTGATTGGTCTGATATTGATTAATGTCTTTGGAGTGAGAACTGCATCATCCGCAACAGAGTTCATCTTTTCTTTTACGACTTTTTCAAGTCTTGAAATTCCGACTCTGAACTGGTTCTGTAAAAGTTCTCCTACAGCACGTACACGACGGTTTGAAAGATGGTCGATATCATCTGTCTGACCGAAGCCGTGAACAAGACCAAGGTTATAACTTGTTACTGCAAAGATATCATCAACTGTTATGTGTTTTGTGCAGAGGGATTCAACCTGTGAATTTTCCTCATTTGCTTTTACTGCGAGAGCAAGTTCATCTCCCTGGAATTCTTTCATGAATTCTTTGAGAAGAGGATAGTAAACCTTTTCCTTGATTCCGCATTCTTTTGCATTAAGACCTGTTACTGCCTCGAAATCAACGGTATTGTTTCCGATTACTTTGAACTTTTTGTCTTCGCCGTTTTCTTTGTATGCAAGCCATACTTCATTAATACCCTTGTTCTGGACATCATTTGCCTGTTCTTCAGTAAGGATGCTTCCCTTTTCAAAGAGGACCTCACCTGTTTCTGTATCAATAATATCTTCTGCAAGTGGATAGCCTGCAATACGTGTTGCGAGAGCGAGTTTCTTATTGTATTTATATCTGCCTACTCTTGCAAGTTCATATCTCTTGAAATCAAAGAATGTGTTCTTGATTAAGTTGTCAGCACCTTCAAGAGTCGGTACTTCGCCCGGACGCATACGTTTGAAGAGGTCGAGTCTGCCCTGTTCTCTTGATTTGCAGTTTGTATCTCTTTCGCATGTTGCAATGATCATAGGGTCATTTCCGAAAAGAGCAATAAGTTCTTCATCTGTGCCCTTTGGAAGTAATGCACGGAGAAGTGTTGTTGCTGTGATTTTTCTCTGACGGTCAACTTTAACCCATTCGATACCGTTCTGATCCTGCTCATATTCGAGCCATGCACCACGGTTAGGAATTACCTGGTTGCTGAAACGCGGAACACCGTTCTTATCAAGTGCCATTGTGTTGTAGACACCAGGGCTTCTTGCGAGCTGGCTGACTACTACTCTTTCTGCGCCGTTGATGATGAATGAACCGGAGTCTGTCATGAGTGGGAATTCGCCCATGAAAACTTCTTCTTCAGTGATTTCACCTGTTTCGTTGTTTGTGAGTCTTGCTCTGACCTTTAACGGTCTTGCATAAGTCGTATCACGGTCTTTGCATTCTTTGACTGTGTACTTTGGTTCACCCGTAAGATAGTGATCAAGAAATTCAAGTTTGTACCTTCCGGAGAAAGAAATAATCGGAGAGTAATCACGGAATACCTCTCTTATTCCTTCACCTAAAAAGTCTTCGTAGGATTTCTTCTGAACCTGGACTAAATACGGGATGTCGAGGACGTTCTTTATCTTAGAGAAGTCCTTTCTGATTGTCTTTCCATATGGTTGCTCGTGGAATCTTTCAGACATTATATTTCACTCCTTAAAAAAGTTTTTCAGAATTAGTGCAGAAAAATTTTTTTTGCTGACCATCAGCTTTTTCTGCGAACTTGTTTGGTTGCTGCCATATACAATAATTTTCTCATATTCTAACCCCCCTACCCCCCAAAACAGATGTTTTCGAGGGTAGGAATAGGTATTATTGCACAATTTATGATATTACATCTTTATGTCAATGTTGTCAATATTAATTTTATCGTTTTCAGAAAAAATGAGCGGTCTTGCGGGAAATGTCTATAAATTATATAATTTATGTATGAGAATCGATAAATTTCTGAAAATATCAAGGGTAATCAAGAGAAGGACTGTTGCGCAGGAAGCCTGTGATGGCGGCCGAATCGAGATTAACGGGAAAATAGTAAAACCGGCTAAAGATGTCAAACCGGGCGATATTGTAACCATTACTTTCGGAAACAGCACAATGAAATTCGAAGTGGTTTCCGTTGATGAGCATCAGACAAAACAGTCTGCGGAAACTATGTACAGGATAATAGAGGAGTAAAATGTTTAACCTAATTATCACGGCCGGAGGCAAAAGCCAGCGCTTCGGAGAAGAAAACAAACTTTTTGCACCATGCGGTCAGACGTGTGTGCTTCTTGAAGCACTCAAACCTTTCCTTAAATTTAAGGAAATAACAAAAATCATCGTCGGAATTGAATCAACTTATTCTGATGAATTTCTTGTTGCACTTGAGAATGCAAGAATAGAGGACGACAGAATAAAGCTCTCCCACGACGGTCCGGAAAGAACTTTTACGGTAAAAAATGCCTTAAGGGCTCTCAGCGATGACTGTACTCACGTTCTCATTCATGACGGAGCAAGACCTTTCGTAACAGAAGAAATTATCAGAAACGTTATGAATGGTGCTCTTGAGAAAGGTGCTGCAGTGCCTCTTATCACTCTCACCGATTCACTGGTATGTGTCAAAGATGGGATTTCTCCGAAGAGAAGACATTTTTACAGAGCAGTCCAGACACCTGCCGGTTTTGAAAAAAACAGACTTCTAACTGCATACAACAAATGCAAAAAATCATATTCTGATGACTTAACCGTTGTCCAGAAATACTGCAAAGGAGATGTGGCCGTGGTCGATGGTGCTTTTGAAAATCTCAAAATCACTAGGAAAATCGATCTCAAAACCCCTCTTACAGGAATCGGTTATGACATTCACAGATTTAAGGAAGGCAACGGCATCAAACTTCTCGGAACATTCATTCCGTGTGAGTTTTCCTTTGTTGCCCATTCTGACGGAGATGTGGCAATTCATGCGCTTATGGATGCTATTTTATCGGCTATTGGCGAAAAGGATATCGGACATCTCTTCCCTGTTGATGACACCAGATATGATAATGCCGACAGCAATGAGCTGTTAAAAACCGTCCTTAAAAAAGCAGATGAAAAAGGATATTATGTAAATAACATTTCAGTCAGTATCATAGCAGAACAACCATATATGAGACCTTATATTGATATGATGAAAAACAAAATGTCTGCACTCTTATCAATTCCTTGTGAAATGATTGGAATCAGTGCAACAACAAATGAAAAAATAGGAGAACTTGGATCAAGCGAGGCAATCGCATGCTTTGCAACAGTTTCACTCCTTTATAAATAAGAGGTACATATGATTAAAAGATTAATTAAGTTCTTAATAGGAATCGCTGCATTCGTGGTAATCATCGTTATCATCGGCGTTGTTCTCATCAATCTGACACCAAGGCAGCTCAAAATTGCAGATATCGAAATCGCTGGAATGTCTTTCGATTCTCTCGGAATTGCAGATACAAAACTTATAGACATATATAAGAGTTTCAATCACCTGTCCGAAGTCAAGGAAAGTGATGTCGTAAACCATCCGTATGTCGAAACGGAAGAAAAATCTGCCGCAGAATCTGCAACCGAAGGAAGTTCTGTTGCAGGAAGTGACAACTATTCATCTATTGTTGGTTCTGATATCACTTATGACAAGAAACGCCTTATCGAATATAAGGACACTACCCTTGCTTATATGATTAACAATGCAGTAACCAATTCAGACAGTTCCGATGAAAATGTTCAGTATCTGAAAGATGCACACATGTCAATCAGGGAGCTTGCACTTACCAATAACGGCGAAAAGAAGATGAGAATTGTGTGCTACGTTGACCTTACCGCATTCACAAGTCAGATTGAGGAAAACCTGCCGTCAGCTGCAAAGAGCTTCCTTAAAATACCTGAACAGATGTTCATCGTGAGCGAATACACAATTACAGATGTTGATTCGGAAGGTAAACTCGTACTTAATTCAGACACAATCTGTATTAACGGAAATAACGAAGATCCTGTAACAAAAGCTATCGTAAAAGTAATTATCAGCATTTCAGGTCAGGAAGGCGGTATTGATGAAATCAATAATAAGATAGGTGAAGCAGTATCGGGAGTAATTGGCCACCTCGGAAAAATCGGCACAGCCGAAACAGTATCCGCAACAGATAACACAATAAAAACAGGAACAGAAGTAATCGGAATCTCAGGACTCGGTGACGGAAAACTTTCAGTCATCACTCACGTAGCGGACTGATATAACAGCTTAAACTCAGGGCTGCCCGGCAAAAACGGACAGCCTTTTTTCTAAAAGAAAAGCACCAGTTTCCTGATGCTTTTTCTGTATAATTTCTGAATGTTATCTCTTTGAGAACTGAGGTGCCTTACGTGCTTTGTGAAGACCATATTTCTTACGTTCTTTGGCACGTGGGTCACGTGTTAAGTAACCTTCTTTCTTAAGAATTGCTCTGTATGCTTCTGCATCTGCATCACAAAGTGCTCTTGCGATTCCGTGACGGATTGCACCAGCCTGTCCTGTATAACCGCCGCCTTTTACGTTTACATATACATCAAATTTATCTGATGTTTCTGTTGCAACGAGTGGCTGGTTAACGATTAACTTCATTGTGTCGAGTGGGAAGTACTCATCTAATGTACGTTTGTTGATGATGATCTGTCCTTCTCCGTCTGGGATAAGACGTACTCTAGCGATAGCTGTTTTTCTTCTACCTGTTCCAAGATACTGAACTTTTTTAGTTGCTTTCTTAGTTGCCATATTCCACCTCTCGATTAGTTAAGTTTTAACTCAACTGGGCACTGTGCCTTGTTATCATGCTCTGCTCCAGCATAAACACGGAGTTTCTTTAACATTTTTGCACCAAGGCTGTTCTTTGGTAACATACCTTTAACTGCTTTGTAAACTGCAAATTCCGGTTTCTCAGCCATTAATTTCTTGTACTGAACTGATTTAAGTCCGCCAATGTAACCTGTGTGGTAACGATAGTATTTGTCCTCGAGTTTGTTTCCTGAGAGCTGAACTTTATCACAGTTGATGATGATTACATGATCACCACAGTCAACGTTTGGTGTGTATTCCGGTTTGTTCTTACCTTTTAAGATTGCAGCAACTTGAGATGCTAAACGTCCTAAAATCATATCTGTTGCATCGACAATATACCATTTGCTTTCAACTTCGCCTGGTTTTGCCATATAGGACTTATTGTTTTTTGCCATTGAAGACAAATCTTTAGCCATAGTAGCTAACCTCCAAATTTTGTTTTAAGGTGATTCTCCGCGTTCTTTGCAAGGGGCTAGTTCGCTTCCGAATGCGTAATTCTTCCTAAATATGCTTGTCTATATTATTAAATTAAACAAAGTAAGTCAAGCAATTTTGACTCAATTGTGTTAAATTTAATCAGCTGCTTCGTTATCAGTTCTCAGTTTTAATCTCTATCTGTGCGGTCTGAGGATCTATTTTTACTGTTCCGCTGAACTCGGTCTTAACACCGTCCAAATAAACTTCCGAGACCCTGACTCCTTCAAAAGACGCGTTTAGAATACTGTTTTCAAGCGTTCCGTCTCTCTTTATAGAGATTATATATCCGTCATCTTTTTTCTTCATATCAAAGTCTATTCTGCCACCCTCATCAAACAGAGTATAACTGCTGTCACCCGGATAGAACCTGACAAAGAGATTGTCGAACTTCTGTGAATTGCCCTCTTTTATGTTCAGAAGCGGTACAACGGACCCCATTTTCACAAATACCGGATACTCCTCCAGAGAACATGTAATAAGGTATTCTTTCTTCCCTTCATACTTCTGACCGGTAAAGAAATTAACCCATTCACCTTCCGGGAGATAGACCATTTTTTCCGAAATACCGTTCTTTGAAGGACGGTCTATTGCTGCAACAATCATCTGCTCCCCGAAATAATACTGATTTTTATATACTTTGTTTTCAATTACTTTGTCTTTGCAGTAATAATACATCGGGCTGATAAGAGGAATGCCTTCTTTTGCTGTCCTTATGTTTGCCGAGTAAAGATATGGGAGAAGACTGTGTCTTAATCTTAAATAATCTTCCGCTATTTTCTCCACATGCGGGTAGAGCCAAGGTTCTTTTGAAAGACCCTGAACATTTGAATGAAGTCTGTTAATCGGAGAAAATACTCCGTACTGAAGCCATCTGAGATAAATTTCGTTATCTCCGTGATTGAGAACATGTCCGCCTATATCATGTGACCACCATGTATAACCGGCATTTGAAGCCTGTGCTGTAAACCATGGCTGAAGCTCAAGACTCTTCCACATTACTACAGTGTCCCCACTGAATCCTAGAGGGTATCTGTGAGAACCAAGTCCGGCATATCTTGAAAGAATCATACCTGTTTTGTCACGGTTTATATCAAGTGTATGATAATGGTTCAGAAGCCACAGAGGATCAAGTCCCTTCATACTTGATTTTGTCCCCTGCTGCCAGTCTATCCACCAGAAATCCACTCCGTCTTCTTCATACGGATGATGAAGAATATCAAAATATGCAGGAAGGAACTTCTTATCGGTTAAGTCAAACGGAACCTTATTCTTGGTCTTAGGATCTATGCCGCAGGCCTTAGCCATATCTTCGTACTGCTGCTCATAATATCTGACGCCGTCTCTTGGGTGCAGATTCATTGTTATAGCAAGTCCTCTGCCTTTAAGATCCTTGAAAAATGCCTTGTAATCCTTAAAGAGCGACGTCTCAAAGGTATAACCGGTCCAGCCTTTGCTCTGTATTGATTCTCTCGGGACGTCTTTCGGAACATTTTTGACTATATGCCAGTCCATATCGATCGTTGCGACCGTAAGAGGTATATTTCTCTTCTCAAAATTGTCCATAAGTTCAAGATACTCATCATCAGAATATGCATGATATCTTGACCACCAGTTTCCGAGAGCATACTTAGGAAGAACAGGCGTACTACCGCAAAGTCCGTAAAATTCCCTGAGGCCACCTAAATAATCATCGCCAAAGGCAAAGAAATACTTATCGACTGAGCCTTCTTTTCTTAATGACACCGAGCCGTCCTCGTTTAAAAGAACCGACTTACTGTCATCTATCTCCACAATCCCGTTTGAAGCAAAAATACCCTTCCTGAAATGTCCGAGACAGAAGTGGTCTGTTTTTTCTCTTTTTGTCTTCCATGTGCCAAGATATCCGAACGTACCATCAAGAGTCCTGGCGGTACCTCCAAGGTTCTTTTTAACTGACGGATATTCTGTAATCCCTTCTTTTTCAATACCGGTTTTAAGAGTTTTCAAATCAACAATAAAAATTGTGGAATTAGTCACAACAGACACTTTATTATCATGTTGTTCAATTTTAAACTGCGGGTTTGCAAAATTACGGCAGACAACCATCTGTGTCGCATTGTCAGTAAATGCGCCTTTTTCAAGACGCATTATTCTGTCTGTAATAACACTGATTCTTATGTCGCCGAATACCTTGGAACATTCTTTACCGGCCGGTGCCGGAGCAACTGAAAATCTTCCCATGTTAGTCCTCAAAAGATTTAAGTACAATAGCCAGGAACTTACAGTCCTTTCCGCCTACCGCTATCATTCCGTGAGGCTGTGCACTGTCATAATAAGCTGTATCCCCTTCATTGAGGATTTCTTCTTTCCCGTTAACAACAAGTTTTAATGAACCGGAAAGGATATAATCCATTTCCTGACCCTGGTGTGATGAAAGCGGAATAGGTCTCTCTTCACTGCCTTTTTCATACGGAGCAGTGACAAGGAAAGGCTCTGATGTCCTTCCTTTGAAATTCTGAGCAAGGTGCTCATATGTGAACATATGACGTCTTTCAGTGATTACACCATGACCCGCCTTTACGATGCTGTAACTTGAAAGTTTAGGTGTTGCTCCTGTAAGGATTTCCGTTACATCCACTCCGAATTTCTCAGCGCAGTTATAAAGGAAAGTTACGGAAAAGTCTTTCTTACCCGTTTCAAATTCGAGGTAATCGTTTTCACTCAAACCTGTGACCTCAGCCATGTCAGCCGGCATTAAATCACACATCTCCCTCAGACCTTTGAGTCTCTGGGCTATTTCTTTATTGTTGTCTGGCATAACGCACCTGCCTTATTTATTTTTTGAGACATGCATCAAGCTGTGCAATTATCTCCTCTTTGTTCATATTTTTCCCGATAAACACAAGTTTTATCATCTTGTCGCCGATTACAGGATCCCAGTCTGCCGCAATATCCGGACATTCCGCAAGAACTGCCTTCTGCTCACGTTTCGGACAGGAAATAAGCCACGGACCGGCATTCTGAAGAACTTTGTTCTTTCCTGCCTGTTCGAACATATACATATTCATGTCATCCTTTGTAATCCATGCAACGCCTTTTGCTCTTATGATTGTTGACGGGAAAATCTTGTTTGCCCAGTTAATGAATTTCTGGGTATCGAACGGCACTCTTCTCTTATATACAAATGTTGCTATTCCGTATTCAAGCGCTTCGCCTTCTGGTTCTTCCTCTTCTTCCTCTTCCTCAAGTCCTTTTATCCATGCAGCAGAAGAAGCTGCCTTGTCAAAATCAAAAGAATTTGTGTTGAGTATCTTATCAAGGGAAACTTTTCCGTAATTTGCCTCTATAAGTTCTGCTTCCGGCTGAAGGGTTCTTACTACGCTCTCGACTTCTTTGAGTTCATCCTTTGAAATCATATCAACTTTGTTGATAATAATCTTTGTGCAGAATTCTACCTGCTGGATAATAAGATTCTCAATATCATCGTCTTCGATATCATCCTTTAAGAGTTCACGGCCTGAACCGAATTCATCTCTTAATCTGCATGCATCCACAACTGAAATAAGATTATCCAGTCTTACACTGTAATCAAACTTATTGGATTTCATTGTTGTATCCGCAAGGTATTCTATTGTCTGAACAATAGGTACCGGCTCACATATACCACTTGCCTCGATGAAAATGTAATCAAATTTACCGCATCCTGCAAGATCACTAATCTGCTTTAATAAATCTTCTTTTAAAGTACAGCAGATACATCCGTTTGAAAGCGGAACCAGGTTATCGTCTTTCTGTGCCACGACTCCGTCTTTTGCAAGGAGTGATGCATCAATATTCACCTCACCGATGTCATTGACAATAACTGCAACTTTATAACCTTCCTGGTTATTAAGTACATGATTGAGCAAAGTTGTTTTTCCTGCTCCGAGATATCCTGTAAGTAATGCAATAGGCACTATTCTTTTGTCCATTCTAAAACCTCCATACCTATTTGAATTTTTTCATTAATTCTTCTGCGACCTTTGCGCAGTCTTCATTTATTATGAGGTCAGCTCTTTGATCATATGTTGTCTGGCCCTTATTTATAAGCACTATTCTGTCTCCTTCAAAATAATCGAGAAGACCGGCAGCCGGATACACCACAAGTGATGTTCCGATTACGATAAACATATCGGCGTCATCTATTGCTCTTATGACCTTTCTCAAAATATCCTGATCAAGACTTTCACCGTATAATACCACATCCGGTTTGATGGTTGCCCTGCAGTCATCGCACTTCGGAATTCCGTCATATTTCATCACGTAATTAAGGTCAAAGAACTTGCCGCAGCGAGTGCAGTAATTTCTGTGAACACTTCCGTGAATCTCATATACTGTTTTGCTTCCGCCTTTCTGGTGCAGTCCGTCTATATTCTGAGTAATAACGGCCTTTAACTTGCCCATTTTCTCAAGAGAAGCAAGGCACTCATGTGCCGGATTGGCTTTTGCCTTCGGGAAGAGCATCTTTTCTTTATAGAATCTGTAAAACTCTTCAGTGTGCTCATAGAAAAAATCATGTGAAATCATTACCTCTGGCGGATAATTGCCATAAGGTGTTGAATAAAGACCACTGGCGCTTCTGAAATCAGGTATTCCGCTCGGGACAGAAATACCGGCACCTGTCAATACGACAATGTTTTTTGACTTGTCTATAAGCTTATAAAGTGCATTAATTTTTTCTTCAAATGTTAATTCTTTTGCCATATCGTTAATTATAACATTCAAATGTTAAATTAACAACGGCAGAAATCTCAATTGCGAATAATCCGTATGGGTGTTATACTTGCTGTATCAGTGAGGCTAATATGATTAACAAAGACATGTACACTTTAGGCAGCAAACGTTCGGTTATCCGTGAACTTTTCGAATTCGGTAAAAAGCGCATTCAGGAAGTCGGTGCGGATAAGGTTTATGATTTTTCTTTAGGCAATCCTAACGTTCCGGCACCTAAAAAAGTCAACGAAACAATAACAAAAATAATCAGAGAAGAAGACAGCACTCTTATCCACGGATACACTTCCGCTCAGGGTGATGCAGGAACAAGAAAGGCGATAGCCGACAGCATTAACCAGAGATTCAATGCCGGTGTAACAGAAAACAGCATCTATATGACATGCGGTGCTGCTGCTTCACTCTGTATTTCATTAAGAGCATTAAATGAAGGTGCTGATGAGTTCGTGATCTTCGCACCTTATTTCCCGGAGTATCAGGTTTTCATCAAATCCTGTGGCGGTGTTCCTGTTACAGTTCCTTTCACTGAACCTGATTTCCAAATTGATTTTGATGCTTTTGAAAAGGCATTATCACCTAAAACAAAAGCCGTAATTATCAACTCTCCTAACAATCCTTGCGGAGTTATCTATTCTGAAGAAACAATCAAAAAACTGACTTCATTGTTACAGAAATACAGTTTAAAGTACGGAAAACAGATTTTTATCATTTCAGATGAACCATACAGAGAACTCGTTTATGACAACACAGAAGTGCCATATCTGATGAACTATTATGACAACACAATTGTCTGCTACTCATATTCAAAATCACTTTCTCTTCCTGGTGAACGTATCGGATATATTGCCGTATCACCTAAGGCTGAAAGCGCAGGAGACATATATGCTGCAGTATGCGGAGCAGGAAGAGCACTCGGATATGTATGTGCACCTAGTCTGTTCCAGAAAGTGGTCAAGGAGTGTCTGAATGAAAAACCTGATATAGATGCATACAGACAGAACAGAGATCTCCTTTATAATTCACTGAAAGAAATGGGTTATAACTGTGTCCATCCGGACGGAGCATTTTATCTCTTTGTAAAAGCACTTGAAAATGATGCCAACAAATTTGCAGACAGAGCAAAAGAGTATGGGCTTTTACTTGTTCCTGGTGATGACTTTGCAGCACCTGGTTATGTAAGAATCGCATACTGTGTAAGCTATGACATGATCAAAAGATCTATGCCGGCTTTCAAAGAACTTATAGACAGCTACAATAAATAATATGGAAATAGACAGCACTCTCGAAAGATTTTTAAAAGATAATTTTGCAGTAGAAGCAGCAGAAATTAAAATTGTCGAATATAAAGAAAATTATGCAAAATGCAAAATCGACGTGAAACCCGTACATCTTAACGGGGACGGAGTCGTTATGGGCGGAGTTTTATATACGCTTGCTGATTACACATTTGCAATAGCAGGAAATTACAAGCGCGCCCATACAGTCTCTCTGAACGGAAGTATAAGTTTCCTTTCTCCGGCTAATTCAGCAGTAGTTTATGCCGAAGCTGAAATAGTCAAGGACGGAAAATCCACATGTGTCGGCAGTGCCCGGATAACAGACGGGAACGGGAAACTGTTTGCAGTCTATTCAGGAACAGGATTCAGAAAATCTAAGTAATTCAAAAGCGCTCCGGTTGGAGCGTTTTTGAATAAGATAAAATTGGGTATTTGGAACAATGTATGGCTTTGCCAATACATACTAACGAGCTTTGTTTACATTCATGATTGTGATAACCGCAAATTTGAGTTTTCCGTCTTTTCCGAGGACAACCTGTTTTTTGCATTCCTTTTCATCTTTTCTGATATCTACTATATAACAATTCATTTTTTTATCTCCTTTGTTCTTTTCATGGCTATATTATAATGCTATAATATGTTACGAAAAGTTAACATAACTAAGGGGTATCTATAAAAATGTTAGATTTTGACAGAAAAAGCAGCGCACTGATAAGAATATATCAGATTCTTTTTGACTATTCGGATGCTGATCACCCTTTGACACAGGCAAAAATAATTCAGCATCTGACTTCTGATTATGATATGAACCTTACAAGACAGTCCGTATCCAGACACGTAAAGACACTTATGGAACTTGGCATTGACATATCTGTTTCAAAGAAAGGTGTATATCTTATATCCCGCCCTCTTGAAAATTATGAGCTCATACTCTTAATAGACAGTGTTCTCGGTTCAAGGCATATCTCATCACAATATTCAGATGAACTTATACAGAAACTCATAGCACTCGGTGGCAAAAACTTCAAAAGCAGCGTTAAACATGTAATCGTTGCAAAGCAGCTTTCAAAAACTGCGAACAAAGAATTCTTTTACAATATAGAAACAATAAGCGAAGCCATAGAGAAAGAAAGAAAAATCAGTTTCTCATATGTTAAATATAATGAAAATGGGGAACTTAACATTTCAGGAAAGCATACAGCTACCCCGTATCAGCTTCTTCTTCACAACCAGCACTATTACCTTGTACTGAGAGATGACAAGTCTGCAAAAGTAAGCTACTTCAGAGTAGATAAAATAACAAACATTAAAATGACAAAAGCCGCTGCTTTCCCACTGAAAGAAAATGAGGGATTTAAGATGGGAATAAATCTTGAAAACTTCTCAACAGGCATGCCTTATATGTTTAATGATAAGCCTGAGCGTGTTGTATTCAGGTGTCATGTCTCAATGACAGACCAGCTTTATGACTGGTTTGACGGAAGCGTATCAGTACAGAAAGAAGATAACGAACATCTTATATGTTCTTTGACAACCAGCCCGAAAGCGATGCTTTTCTGGGCGCTTCAGTATAACAGCAATATAGAAATAATAGCGCCTCAATCATTGCGCGAAGAAATGATTAAAACGCTAAAATTAACGCTTAAATTATACGAATAAGACGTATAAACTGCTATTTACTGATATAACTCATCGGAGTATCTGTCTGCTCCGTCAGGAAGGATGACAACAATATTGCCATCTTTTTCTTTCTTTAAATTCATTGCCGCATAAAAAGCCGCACCGGATGAAATACCGCATTTGACTCCGAAACGATCATATATCAGTTTTGTTGTTTTAATTGAATCCTCATCAGAAACAGTAACTATTTCATCAAGCTTTTTCACATCAACTAAATCCGGAATAAAGTTCGCTCCTATTCCCTGAATCTTATGTGGGCCTGCAAATCCTTTGGTCATTAACGGACTTGAAAGTGGTTCTATTCCGATGACCTTACAATCTATATCATTCTTAACAATATAGTCCTTAAGTCCCATTGCCGTACTTCCGGAACCCACACCTGCCACAATATATTTAACATTTTTTACCTGGCTGAAAATTTCCGGGCCTGTTGTGTATATATGGGATTCAACAGCAGAATAATTGCCGAACTGATTTGCCATAAAGGCACCATCCTTTTCAACAATTTCCTTTGCTTTTTTAACAGCACCGCCCATTCCGTCTATGCCTGGGGTAAGGACAAGTTCAGCACCATATTTTGCTATCATATTACGCCTTTGCTGAGTCATACTGTCAGGCATTACTATAATACATTTAATACCAAGCTCTTTTGCTATGTACGCAAGGCCTATTCCTGTATTGCCGCTTGTTGCCTCAACAACTATTCCGTCCTCTGTTAATTCCCCTTTTTCCAAAGCTCTTTTTATGATATAAAAAGCAACTCTGTCTTTAATGGAGCCGGCAGGGTTTTCACTCTCCAGTTTGCCGAAGAGTCCTTCCCCCATATTGATTACAGGGGTACCTCCTATTTTTGCCGATATCTCTTTAAGTTTCAGTTCGGTTTCTTTTTTCATTTTAGAAATTATTTGCGCTTACCTCAAAATAGCTCTGAGGGTGATTACATGTCGGGCATACATCCGGAGCTTTGGTTCCCACTACAATATGTCCGCAGTTTCTGCATTCCCATACTTTTACTTCGCTCTTTTCAAACACCTGTGCTGTTTCGATATTGTTTAAAAGTGCGCGATATCTTTCCTCATGGTGTTTTTCAATTGCCGCAACCAGCCTGAATTTCTTTGCAAGATCTGTAAATCCCTCTGCTTCGGCATCCTTTGCGAAATTTTCATACATATCTGTCCATTCAAAGTTTTCGCCGTCTGCTGCAGCATTGAGATTTGCTTTTGTGTCACCTATTCCGGAAAGTTCCTTGAACCAGAGTTTTGCATGTTCTTTTTCATTTTCTGCTGTTTTCAGGAAGAGATCTGCAATCTGTTCATATCCTTCTTTTTTTGCAACTGAAGCAAAATATGTGTACTTGTTCCTTGCCTGAGATTCTCCGGCAAATGCTGCTTCAAGATTCTTTTCTGTTTTTGTACCTTTGTATTTATTGTCCATAGGGCGCCTCCTGTTATTTAATCAATTTAATTATATCACAATAATTTAATTATTGAATGATACATATTTTGTCCTTTTATGTTTTCTTATACGGAAAAAAATTATATAATTATAAAGATGCACCCGTAGCTCAACGGATAGAGCACAAGATTCCGATTCTTGCGATGTGGGTCCGATTCCTGTCGGGTGCACCAAGTTTCATAACTATCATACATTTGTAAAATATTATACACTTTGTTCGGCAAAATTGTTTTTAATGTTGACACCACTATATATAGACAATAAAATTATATCAACACTATATAATGAGGATGTGTTATGTACCATATTATTTATAATCCAATCAGTGGTAAAAAAGGTTCAGCGGCCAAATCGCTGGCTCTTGTTGAAGAAAAACTCAAAGGAGCAAAAATAGAATATATAGTTCACCCAACAGAATATGCTGGTCATTCTACAAAAATTGTTCAGGAACTTTCAAAAGAACCTGATACTAAAATACTTGTAATGGGCGGGGACGGATCTTTTTACGAAGCCCTTAACGGAATAGAGAACTTTGAGAATGTTACCCTTGGTCTTCTGCCATGCGGTTCAGGAAATGATTTTATCAAGTCAAGCCACCATCCGAAAGAATTAGATGCTGCACTTGATGTGATTATCAAAGGTGACAGTGATTATATCGATTTCATTCAGCTCGATGACCGCCGTTGCATTAACGTAGTCGGAGGAGGCATGGATGTCGATGTTCTTTTGAAATATGCTTCCATGAAACATTTTCATGGCAAAACCAGATATTATCTTTCTCTCTTCTCTGTACTTTTAAAACCTAAATTCCATAAACTCCGTTTCACAATTGACGGAGTATCTTCCGATAAATCCGTATTTATGATCGGAGTAGGAAACGGCAAATTCATCGGTGGCGGACTCCCTATCTGTCCGTATGCAGAAGTAAATGACGGGCTTCTTGAAATAGTTGTTGTAAACGAAATCAAGAAACGCAAGATTTTACCTGCTGCGCTTGGATTCCTCAGTGCCAAACACATAAATAAACCTTATACAGAAGATTTCACTGCAAAAGAAGTTACAATCGAAGTCCTTGATGATTCAAAGTTTGAAGCCGACGGAGAAATCTTTGGCGGCAAATCAATCCACTGCCAGGTAGTTTCAGGAAAACTCAGAGTATTCAAATAATTTATACTGATACTTGTACAAATTAAAAGCACCCGGAAATCCGAGTGCTTCTTTTATGTTTATCTTTGGATAATTACTTAAGTTCTGCAAAGTACTTAATTGTACGGACCATCTGGCTTGTGTAGCTGTTTTCGTTATCATACCAAGAAACAACCTGAACCTGAGTATTTCCGTCTTCCATCGGAGCAACCATTGTCTGTGTTGCATCGAAGATAGAACCGAATTTGCTTCCGATAATATCGCTTGATACGATTTCATCTGTGTTGTAACCGAAAGATTCTGTTGCTGCTGCTTTCATAGCTGCATTGATTTCTTCCTTAGTTGCAATACCCTTAACAACTGCGATTAAAATTGTTGTTGAACCTGTTGGGGTTGGAACACGCTGTGCAGCGCCGATGAGTTTTCCGTTGAGTTCTGGAATAACTAAACCGATTGCTTTTGCAGCACCTGTTGTATTTGGAACAATGTTAACTGCGCATGCTCTTGAACGACGTAAATCACCTTTTCTCTGTGGTCCATCTAAAGGCATCTGATCACCTGTGTATGCATGGATTGTTGTCATGATACCAGACATAATTGGTTTGTAATCATTTAATGCTTTAGCCATAGGTGCTAAGCAGTTTGTTGTACAGCTTGCTGCTGAAATGATTGTATCTTCTGCTTTTAATGTCGTATGGTTTACATTGTATACGATTGTAGGAAGGTCATTTCCTGCTGGAGCAGAAATAACAACTTTACGTGCACCTGCATCAATATGTGCCTGTGCTTTTGCTTTGCTTGTATAGAAACCTGTACATTCAAGAACTACATCAACACCAAGTTCTCCCCATGGAAGTTCTGCTGCTTTTGCTTTTGCATAGATAGTGATCTTTTTGCCGTCTACTACAATGTATCCGTCTTCTTTGATTGAACCATCTTCATTAAGAACTGCTTCACAGCTTTCTACTGTATGACTGTTAGCATAGTTTCCCTGTGTTGAATCGTACTTTAATAAATGTGCAAGCATTTTAGGACTTGTTAAATCGTTGATTGCTACGATTTCATAACCCTTTGCTCCGAACATCTGTCTGAATGCTAAACGACCGATACGGCCGAATCCGTTGATAGCAACTTTTACATCTGCCATTATAATATCCTCCAAATATGGTTTTAATTAAAGTCTTATTAAGACAATAAGCATTTTACAATACTTGAGTGCTTTATGACAAGCAAAATATACATTATATTTGTATTAATATAATAAGAGCACCTCCTGACGGAAGTGCTCGCTGATAAATTATACAATAATTTATTCTTTATCCTCGGTAGTTTCTGATGCTTCAGCTGCAGCTTTCTGCTGTTTTAAAATAACCGGAAGGGTGGCAATTCTGACAACACCAAATTTGCCAGCATCATTCTTTCCGAATAAATTTAAGATCTTTCCTTTACATACGCAAATTCCTGCAAATAATGGCTCAAGTAAGAATACGACACCAAGTATTGACATAATTACAAGAACTGCCCATAAAAGTCCGCCTTCACCAAACCAATCAACAAATCCTAAATAAATATTGTGTGTTCCCATTATCTTATCAACGGCATTTAAGCCTAAGACATCTGCGCTGCTTTCTACGAGTTTAGGAGCCATGCTGGATACAACAGTATCGAATCCGCCTGCCTGAGAAATTTCCAACGCAGTATAATTAGCCTTAACTGCCAATAATGAGAAGAATACAAAAGTAAGAGGAAGTGTCATAATGAAAGCAAATGTTGTCATTGCTATTGTTAAGCCTTTCCTTGTCTTTTCATCTTCGAATCTTAATGCGACATTACTCCATCCCATAATTCCGCAAGTAAATGTTAAAATAACAACGATGTATTTACCAAGTGCATTATCTATTGCAGCAAAATGAGGATAGAAATTAGCAACGCCCATTGCATTGAATAAAAACAGGAATCCGAAAATCAAAAAGAGTGCAGAGATTCCTATTCCGATCCATAACTTTTTATCATTGTCTGAATACTGAACTTTTGCCATAAAAATTTTCCCCTTTTTTAGATAAATAAATTATATTGTATAATCAACCCATATGCAAGAAAAATATTTGCCTGAGCACCTGTAATGTATTATAATTACTCCGCCTGGAAGCGTATCGAAGTGGTCATAACGGCCCGCACTCGAAATGCGGTAACGGGGCAACTCGTTCGTGGGTTCGAATCCCACCGCTTCCGCCAGAATCCTGCAACTTTATGTTGCAGGATTATTTAATATCCGCTAGTTATTAACAAAGTAT